>JAHELS010000235.1 GCA_024644085.1 Rhodopirellula sp. | reverse complement strand
ATTGGGGTCTGGCCGGAAACTGGGCGACACGTTTTGCAAGCTCGGCTTGGTCCTCGCTGGCGTGCGCGACGGCGACACGGCGGGTTTGTTGTTCCGAATCGACCAGATCGAGAAAGGCCCAGTCGGCCAACGCGGGGACGCACAATCGCGTGACCTTGGCCAACGTTTCTTCGTACCCCAGTGATGACACGAGCGCGGCGCCGGCCTCGCTGAGAAAATGTTCGTTCTCGGCCTGGCGTTTCTCGCGTACTTCGACATCTTTTCTGCGCACGCACTGTGCGATCGCGTCCGCCATGGGACGCATTTCCTCGAACACTTCCACCGCCAATTCGTGCCGGGCGAACAGCGCGACAACGCCGAGTAATTGGTCCTCGATCAGCAGCGGAAAACCGGCGAAGGAAACCATCCCCTCGCGCTGGGCCCACGTGTGGTCACCGATGTTGGGGTCGTTGGCAACGTCACTGGTCATCAAGGGTTCGCGACTTGCCGCGATGCGACCAATCTTGAACTCACCGACCGCGATGCGTGCATGGCCGCCGTCCAGGTGTGTGTACTTTCCGGCGCTGGCGACCAATTCCAGCACGTCGTCGGTATCGTTGAGCAACCAGATTCGCGCGAATGCCGCGTCGATATGCTCGACCAGCAGTTCGCAGCACTGCTTGAGCGTCATCTCGCGCGACTGGGCTCCGGACAGGGCGACCGCAAGATCGGAGTGAAGTTTCGCCAGCTGTGCACGCTGGGCCAGGGTGCGATTGGCTCGGTTTCGCTCGGTAATGTCGCGCAGATAAGCCGTGAAAAACGGTTTGCCGTCACGGGCAAACGTTGTGTGAATTGCCAATTCAATCGGAAACAATTCGCCGGAACTCCGCCGTGCGGTCAACTCAATCCGCTTTCCGAGAATATCCGACTTGCCGGTTTCCAGGTATCGCGCCAACCCGAGGCGATGCGCCTCGCGGTACTCCTCCGGAATGATCGTCTCGGCAAGGGACCGACCAACCACTTCAGCGGCGGAAAAACCGAATGTCGATTCCGCAGCCGGATTGAAATCGACGATCGCCCCGTTGACGTCCATCGTGATGATGCAATCGAGCGCGCACGCCAGGATCGCCGATTGCCGTGCTTCCTGGTCACGAAGCGTTTCCGCAGCCTGGTACCGCCGCACGAACAGAGCGATCTCGCTGCCGATCGAATTCAGCATGTTGGCTGTCGGCGGATCGGGATCCATCGCCTGCTCGGTGTAGAACTCCAGCACGCCTCGACATTTTTTTCCCGAGATGATCGGAGTTGCAATTCCGCTGACCAGACCGCATTGGCTGGCCAAATCGGCGCGTGCGAACCAGGAATGCTGTCGCACGTCGGGAATCCATTCGGTCGTTGCCGCGTTCCACACCAAGCCGGGCAGACCTTCGCCGACTGAGAACTGCAGCTCTTTTGAATGCTGAATGAATCGGGTCAAGGCACTCGAGTTCGATGTCGCCATCGATGACACGCATCGCAGCACATTGTTGTCATCGGGAAGCCACAACATGCCAATGCTGGCACGCAGACACTGACAGATTCGATCCAGTACCTGATGTTCCACCTCGTTGAACGAGGCGGCGTTGGCCAACATTTGCGTGACCGCCTGTTCGGTTGCCAGGCGGGATTCAACTCGCTTGAAATCGGTAATGTCCACGTAGGTCGCAACCAGCCCGGGGCGCCCGTTGGCGTCGGGGTGACGCCACACGCGTCGCCGGTACCAGCGACGGGCCGCTGTCTCGATCTCCTCTTCGATCGGATCGGATCCATCGGGTAGCTCGGCGTCGCCGGGCAGCCGATATTCATCCGCCGAATCTGGTCCGAGAATATCGGTCAGCGGCCGGCCGATGTCGCTCTGGCGAATCGGATAGATGTCACCGATCGAATCGGTGAATCGAGTGAGCTTGCGATCATGGTCGAGAAAGATGGCCGCAATCTTGGCGCCTTCGAGAAATGTCCAAAGCTCATGCATTGCGGAAGAGGCCACGGATCTCGCCTTTCTTTCGCTGGAACCACATTCCTCGGGCGAACGAGGCGCGTGGGATTCGATGAACTCCGCGCTGACGTACCGACGCGCGATCGGTACAGACGCGGGATTGGCGGGAATCGCGCAATTGTGACGAACGTCGCCCCGTATCACAACCGAAGACGACTTCGATATGACCCAGCGGATTCGGGTGCCCACCATTTCGAGCTACGCCGCCGACCTCGGTCGGAGCGAGCAACCTGCCTCGATTGATTCATTACAATGACCCCGAAAGCGCTCCCGCGCTCCCTTCCGCTTCCTGAACCCGATTGTTCGCCCGCACACGCTCGCTGTTGGTGCGTTCAAAGAGATTCCCATGCATCGTTGCTTTGTTTGTCTGTGCGCGATCGTGTCACTGGTCGCATCCTTGCACGCCCAACCGGTGCCGCCGAAAGCGGACCGTTTCGATCCGGCGCTGGTGCGTTCACTCGGCGAGCAGGCGGCTGGAAAGGGGAATCCGGGCCGCGGCGCCGTGTTGTATGCGGCTCCCTCGCACGCCTGTGTGTCATGCCACCGGGTCGGCAAAATCGGTGGCGACGTCGGTCCCGATCTTTCCCAGCTAGCCGCAAAGCAATCACTCGAGTACATCGTCGAGTCGCTGCTGTGGCCTCAACGGACCGTAACGGACAAATACAAAGCGGTTGCGATTTTGACCGCCGACGGCGAAGTGGTCCGAGGGTACCGCGAAAGTGAGACCGACGAGGCGGTCACGATTCGCGACACCGCCAGCGGCAGGACACGCACCGTTGCCCAAGAAGATATCGAGCAGCTCCGCGAGGTCGGGTCGCTGATGCCCGATGGTTTGCTTGCCAGAATGTCGCAGCAGGACAAGTACGATCTGATCGCATTCATGTCCGATCTTGGCAAGCACGAGCGGATCAGCGCAGAATCAATCGACTCGTTGCTCGCCCATTCGCACGGGCATCATCCGGCGACTTTCGAGATGACTCGTCAGCCGCTCGAACCCGAGCGCTGGCCCAGTTGGCGAGCAGAGGTCAATCGAGATCGCCTCTACGATTTTTACGCCAAGCAGGCACGTCACTTTCGCACCCTCGAGCCGAAGCCACACCTGTTGGCTGAGTTCCCGGGGCTCGATGGCGGCAGCTACGGCCACTGGGGGAATCAATCCGAACCGACATGGGCGGACGACCGATGGAACGAGACGGACCTGGGCAGTTTGTTATCGGGGGTCTTCCATGGTGACGGCGTGCACGTCGCGCGCGGCATTTGCGTTCAATTAGGTGAAGGTGACGAACGTCTTTCGGCGTGCTTTGATCCTGATACCGTTTCTTACCGGCGGGTCTGGCGGGGCGGATTTGTCACGTTCACGTCCGTTCGACACGGCTTCATGAACGGATTGAACCAGCAGGGTGAAACCGTTCGGATTGCCCAGCAAAAGTTGCCGTTTGATCCGGCCGCGCCGCGTGAGTACCTCGGTTTCTATCGGCACGGTCCACGCGTGATCTTCGCCTACCGCGTTGGCGATACGGAATACCTTGACGCACCGTCGGTCGTCCACGGAAAGTTTCATCGGGTCGTTGCGCCGCGCGATGAACATCCCGATCGTGAATTGATCCAGGGCGGGCCGCCACAGTGGCCGCAGAAGATCGTCACCCGCGGCACGCTTGGAACGACGGCACCCTACGCAATCGACAAGATCCAATTGCCCACTGACAACCCATGGAAGGCGCTCGTCTACGGAGGCGGTCATGACTTTTTGTCGAACGGCTCGGCAGTTCTGTGCACGATGCAGGGAGACGTGTGGCGAGCAAGTGGCCTCGATGAAGACCTCGAGGGGGTCACGTGGCGGCGGATCGCCTCGGGGTTGCACCAACCGCTCGGGCTCGTCGTGCATGACGACGAGATCTACGTCATCGGGCGTGATCAACTCTCGCGGCTGCACGACCTCGATGGTGATGGCGAGACTGATTTCTATGAATGCTTCAGCCAATCGCTGGAGACTTCGAAGTCGGGGCACGATTTCACTTGTGGGTTGCGGCGCGATGACAAGGGACACTTCTACACCGCGAGCGGCAAGCAGGGAGTGATGCGAATTTCACCCGATGGAAAGACGGCCGAGGTGTTGGCCACGGGGCTGCGCAACTCCGACGGGATTGGACTGCATCCCGATGGGATGGTGACCATCCCGAGCAGCGAGGGGGATTGGATGCCGGCCTCGATGGTAGCCGCAATTCGACCCGGTGGCCCCGTCTTGAATCGTTTGCCGGGATCGACGCCGGACGACCGGGGCCTGCCCTTTTTCGGACGGCCGGGAACCAATCGAAAACAACCGCCCGAATTGCCGATGTTGTATCTGCCGCGGGGCCTGGACAATTCGAGCGGCGGACAGGTCCACGTCGACAGCGATCGATGGGGACCGCTCGAGGGGCAAATGGTTCATCTGTCATTCGGTGCCGGGACCGGGTTTCTGTTGCTGCGAGATGAATTTGACGGATGGGTTCAAGGCGCAGCGGTGCCGATCATGGGTGAGTTCGCCTCGGGGGCGCACCGCGGCAACTTCAATCCCGCCGACGGTCAACTCTACGTGTCGGGAATGACGGGATGGGGAACCTACACGACCGATCGCGGTTCGTTCGAGCGGGTTCGCTTCACGGGCCCACTGGCACAGCTGCCGATTGGATTTCATGTTCACGAAAACGGGATTCGCGTATCGTTTTCCGAGCCGCTCGATCCGAGTGTTGCCGCCGATCCGAGCAACCACTTTGCACAAGTTTGGAACTATCGTTACAGCGGCGCTTACGGTTCACCGGAATACTCTTCGCGGCAACTCGGGTTGCGTGGACACGATGTGCTCGAGATCACGTCGGCCACGATCGGAAAAGACGGCGCGAGTTTGTTCCTTGAGATTCCCGAGTTGCAGAAGGTCAATCAACTTCACCTGTTGATTCAGTGTTCGCCCGATACTCAGCATGATCTGTTCATGACCGTCCATCGGTTGGATCAACCCTACGAGGAATTCCCTGGTTACGTCAAACGAGACAAGGTGATCCTGCCGCATCCCATGTTGGCCGACTTAAGCCGGCCGATGGTGACACGGCGGAATCCGCACGTGAAAGCAATCGCAAACGCACGGGCCATCACGATCGCCGCGGCGAAAAATCTGATGTACGACAAGACCGAACTGCGAGTCCGGCGCGGAGAGCCACTGCGATTGACGTTTGAGAATCCCGACGCCGTTCCTCACAATTGGGCCCTGTTGAAACCGGGGGCGCTCGAGGAAGTGGGCCAACAGACCAACAAGCTCGTCGCCGATCCCCAGGCCGCGGCGAACCACTACATTCCCGACTCCGACAAAGTGTTGGTTTACACCGATGTTGTCGAACCGTATTCAAACTTTACGATCTATTTCAATGCTCCGGACCAGCCGGGCCGCTACCCCTACCTGTGCACCTTCCCGGGGCATTGGATGGTGATGAACGGTACGATGATTGTCGATTAGAAAACGAATTCCTTTGAAGGCACCCATGACTGATTCGACCTCGATCTCCAAAACGCGCCGGCGTTTTCTGAGTGACAATTTTTCTGCCGCGGTTTCGTTCGGTGTTGGCGCCGCTTTCGGCTCACTTGCACAGCGATTCGCTTTCGGAGAGCCACCCTGCACAAAGTCGCTCTTGGCGGTCAAAGACGAATCGACGGGATTGCCGTTGCTTCGGTTGCCGGAGGGATTTCGGTATCGATCGTTCGGATGGAGTGGCGATCTGATGGACGACGGCACGCGGACACCGCGTGCCCATGATGGGATGGCAGTGATCGCGGCCGAAGGCGACCTGTTAACACTGTGTCGGAATCATGAACTGAGCGACGACGGAAAGTGCATTCCCGTCGCCGAAGGCGCGCCGTTTGACGAGCGGGCGCGCGGTGGATGCACAAAACTTGTATTCGATACCGCGAAAGGCGATTTCTTGCACAGTTCGGTCAGTCTGTCGGGGACCAGCCGCAATTGCGCCGGTGGTGTGACGCCCTGGGGCACCTGGCTGACGTGCGAAGAAACGGTGCTCGGTCCTCGCGACAGAGACCCGTACAAGGAAGATGTGCTGCGCACTTTCAAAAAACCGCATGGCTGGATTTTCGAGGTCCCTCTGGAGGGCAACCGCGATCCGCAACCATTGACCGACATGGGCCGGTTTGTCCACGAAGCGGTGGCCGTGGACCGCGATACCGGCATCGTCTACGAAACCGAAGATCGCACGACGAGTGGATTCTACCGGTTCATTCCCAACGAGATTGGGAACCTGGCAGCCGGTGGCGCGCTGGAAATCGCCGAGGTTGTCGGCCAGGACGATCTGCGCGGTGGCTTCTCCGACGGCGCCGAATTTGATGTTCGCTGGCACCGCATTCCCGATCCAAGTCTGGCGCACACTCCGAACTTAGGGACCCGCGACCAGCTTGGCGTGTACACGCAGGGGAAAGCACTCGGCGGATCGACTTTTGCGCGACTCGAAGGTTGCTGGTTCGGCAACGGGCTGGTTTATTTCGACGCGACCAGCGGTGGTGGTGCCCAGGCCGGACAGATTTGGCAATTCGATCCGCGGACCCAGAAGTTGAAACTCCTGTTTGAGTCGCCTGCAAAACCGACATTGAACATGCCCGACAATTTGTGCGTCAGCCCGCGGGGCGGAATCCTGTTGTGTGAAGACAACAATTACGGCGCGACCGAGTTCCCGCAGCGCATGTTCGGACTCTCACAGCAAGGCGAGCTGTCGTTGTTCGCCGAGAACAACATTCGGTTGGCGGGCGAGCGTAATTTGTACTTTGGCGATTACCGCACCCAGGAATGGGCCGGCGCGACATTCAGCCCCGATGGTGAGTGGTTGTTTGTCAACATTCAAACCCCCGGAATCACCTTCGCGATCACGGGACCTTGGCAAGACACGATCCTGTAACGACGCCTCGTACGGACGCTCCCCATAATCGGACACATCATGCGATTGGCGATTCTCGGTATCTTGAATGTCGTGTTGGTCGCTTGCGCGGTCGCTCAGGATCGCACGTTGACCATTTCGGTCGTCGATGCCGAATCGAAACGTCCGCTCGAGGCGCGAATCTATCTCCATAATAAAGAGGGTGACGCCTTCTTTTTCGAATCGGCAAGTCCGTCGGGAACCGCGTTCAAGTACCAGAAACAAAACTGGATCAATCAGGCGTCGCGTGAGGAACACACAACCGTCTCGGCGGACCCGAGCGTCGCGGCACTGCCGCCGGGAGAGTACACCTTGCGTGTCGAGCGTGGAAAAACATGGTTCCCCGCCGACGTCGAATTCACCATGGGTGGCGACGACGACGTTGCGTTGGACGTACCCCTGAAACGTTGGATCGACATGTCCGACCGCCGATGGTACTCGGGCGACATGCATATCCATCGCCGCATCGACGAGCTCGAAAACATCGTGCTCGCCGAAAACTTGAATGTCGTTTTTCCGCTGACCAATTGGGTGACGTTATCCGACACACCGCCGTCGTCGGGAGACAAGAACCTGGATGTGGCATTGCCAAATGATTTGGTCCGTGTCGACGACGATCATGTGATTTGGCCGCGCAGTACCGAGTACGAGATTTTCAAGGTCGGCGAGACGCGGCACACACTCGGCGCACTGTTTGTGCTCGGTCATCGAGATGCGTTGACACAAACGGTGCCGCCGTGGAAGGGAGTTGTCGATGCGGCGATGGCGGAGGATCCCGACATTCTTTTCGACATGGACAAACTGGCTTGGCCCTTCGCGATGACGTTGCCAGTCATCACGCCCGGCGCGACGTACGAGTTGGCGAACAATCACCTGTGGCGAACCGAGTTCGCCTTTCGCGACTGGTACACCCCTGCCCCGTCCTTCATTCAGCCACCCTTTGGCGGCAACGCGGGCGGCGAACGGGAGTGGATTGATTTCACGCTCGGCATGTACTACACGCTGCTCAATTGCGGATTCCGTTTGCCGCCGTCGGCGGGGACGGCCAACGGAGTCCACCCCGTGCCGGCCGGATTCGGCCGCGTCTACGTTCATTTGCCCGACGGGTTCGACTACGACCAATGGCGCCGCGGTCTGAGGGCGGGGAGGTCATTTGTGACCACGGGACCGATGCTGTTTGCCACAGCCGACGATAAACAACCGGGACATGTGTTTGAGTGTGAGCCAGATGGTGAAACCGAGATCCCGCTGCGAATCGAAGTGATCTCGGAGCATCCGGTGACGTTTGGCGAAGTCCTGATCAACGGCCGACCCGAACATCTTTTGCGCGTCCGGGCCGAGAGAACCGACGCCGGAGCATACCGAGCGGTCGTCGAACAAACGATCAAGGTGAGGCGAAGCGGTTGGTTTGCCGTCCGGTTTTTCGAGGATCGCGAGGGCGGACGCGTGCGATTTGCACACACCGCGCCGTGGTATGTCGAAATCGATGGCGAAAAGGTCATGCCTACGTGGGACGAGCGCGACTATTTGGTCTCGCGAATGAAAAACGAAATCCAGCGCAGCCGCGGGGTCGTGTCCCAGGCGGCGATGGATGAGTACCAACAGGCACTTGAGTTTTACCGCAGGCTGAGCGTCTCGGATGATGGGCCGGACGTACCTGGCAATGCCAGACCGCTCGAGCCACGCGACCGCGACCGTTGGCTGCGAAACATGATCGTCGATCATCGGTTTACCGCGGGCGAGGTCAGATCCGCCACCGGCATGTCGTTCGACGAGGCCGACAACGCCGTGCAGCGAATGCGTCCGATCGAACTCAACGATCAAGGCGGCGCGTTGAAGATTCTTCCCTATCCCGGCGGGCGACATCCTCGTCGCGGGTTTCTCGACGGTGCGATCGAGCCGCAGCGCGAAACCAAGATCAGTATCTTCCCGCCTTGGCGTGACGGAGGTTACGCCGTGGTTGATGTTCCTGAGGCAGTGTTCTCGAACCTTGGGCTGACCTATCTCGCGCACACCCACATCCCGACGATCTGGAGCGACAAATCGGTCGAACTCGAACCTCTCGAATGGAAGCACACGCAAGATGGCGGATTTGAACTTACGCGCGACTTGCCCAACGGAATCACGATTCGCAGTCGCGCTCAGATTCGCAGCGGCGCGGTGGCGATGCAAATGTCGCTTACCAAC
>JAHELS010000045.1 GCA_024644085.1 Rhodopirellula sp. | reverse complement strand
GTCAATGTGTCATGCTCAGTCGTTGATGAAATCATGAATCAGCTCCCGCTACGGCTGGTAATTGATTGTCCGCACGTTCTTCGACACACTTCGGCGCGGAGTCCGAGTCAGATGGCATTTCATCGGGCATCGGACCCGGCTGACCAATCGTTGGCTGAAAGAATCGATCCATCGCTCGAAACAAGAGTTCGGCTGTGCAGGGTCGGGAGAGGACTTCGTGAGGGCGGAATCCGACTCGAGATTGCCAGTCGACTTCGCCTGCGACGTCGTTGACGATCGCGATGCGCCGGACACTCGCCGCCTTTGCGTTCTGCGTGGCGAACAGGCTGCCGATCAGTTGGCATGAGGCATGGCTGTCGCCGTCGAATATCAACGTATGCGGAACCGATCGCTTGAGGACCAATTGCAACGCAAGCCTGTCGCGGACAACCTTGCCGACATAACGGTTGTCGGACTGTTCGAGTGATGACCGCAGACTTTCCGCCGCGGCCGCATCCGGCTCGAAAACCACAAACTGACCTGCAACCGCCTGCTGTCGCTGTTCGATCAATTCAGCCCGGTGGAAACCGTCCAAGACCTGGCGAATTTCGCTCAACTCCCATCCCAACGCCACAACCAACTCATCCATTGACTTCGGCTCGGCAAGTAGATTGAGCACTTTCATGTGGCGAGCCGAGAGTCCGGCGCGATCAAGATTCTGTCCGCGAATGGCTCGCCGAACGTACATCGTCGATGCTTCATCTTGCGTCTCAGTTTCGCCGCCGCGAAGCACTGCTGCCTCGACCAACAAGGCAAGCAGACTGATGTCAAGCGGAAGATTTTTTTGCAGCATGTTCGAATTGCCGACCGATTCAAAGTGGAAACTGCCAGAATCGTGCTCGAACGCGTTCCGGACCAACATGGCGGCCTGGAAACGAAGCAGCCGTTTCATCAATCGCGGGTCCAGGACTTTCTGGTCAAGCAACTGCACAAAGCCATCAACCTCTGCACAACTGCGGCCGTGAATCGTCATCCGCAGCACTGGAGCCAGGCTTCTTATTGAATCAGGAAGATGGTCGACCATGTCATCGATCTGTTCCGACCCGAGACCCGACGCATCGACGCCCTGGATACGACCGCGGGAAAGATGAAAACGAATTCGGACACGATCCGCCTCCAGCGTTAACACTCCACACTTGCGTCCGTTGTTGAGAAAGTCGACTACCTCGCGAAGAGAGAAACAGCCGAGCGTACCGGAGAGTGTCGCGTCATCGAGTTGATGGATCACCTCCGGGATGGCCGTGCCGTCGGATTGCGAGGAAACGATCATGGCCGCGGTCTCCAATGCGTTAGCGACCGTCGTGCGAAGGAGTTCTTCGGTGTAAGGCTTGGGCAACATGTCAACCACGTTGTCCAGGTCGATGTATTCGGCGTATGCCTTTTTTCTCAGCGTGGAACTGATTACCACCGGAACGTTACGAAGCTCGGGGATTTCGACGAGCTGACAACAGACGTCGTGCCCCGTCGTTCCCGGCAATTGATGATCGAGCAGGATCAAGTCGGGCATCACTTCCGATGCCTGGCGCAGACCATCCTCGGCATTTGGCGCGAGAATGACCTGGTACCCGAGGGGGCTCAGGTGGGTGTCGACAAGTTTACGAATCGTCGCGCTGTCGTCGATCACAAGTATCGTCTTATCAGTCACGTTATTTCACCCCTGTTAAGTTGGTGTCAGAGTTGTGTTGCAGGTCCCGCAAGGCGCGTATGCCTCGGATTGCTTCATCCAGTGCGTCATCGGTGAGCGGCTTCGACAGATAACCATGTGCCCCAAGCTCGGTAGCACGCTGGATGAATTCGTCTTCCGTTCGACTGCTGATGATCACGACCGGCGGTCGTCGTGACTGTGGCAGAGCCTTGATTCCGGCCAACAATTCCATTCCGCCGACGTGAGGCATTTCCATGTCGCTGAAGACGGCCGCGAATTCTTGTTTGTTGAGAATGCTGAGCGCCTCGCGCCCATCGCCCGCTTCGACGATCTCCACGCGATACCGCTGTAGTGAACGAACAACGCGTCTTCGCGCGCTCAGCGAGTCATCCGCGACCAACACGCGCACAGTGGACTCGACTTGCCGCTCCGTCGGCTCGGTGGACGGTTCTCCGAATGACTCGGACGCAGCGTGTGCCAGTTTCTTGCATTGCTGATTGACCTGGTGGGCGTCGAGCAACAACACTGTCCCACCGGTCGACGAGAGAGTCGCACCGCAGCAGTACGGGTGGTGGCGCAAGAGATTCGGCAGCGGACGCACGACGAGCTCTTCTGGCCCCAGAATCTGGTCCACGAGCAGAGAGATTCGCGCTGAGTGCCCGACCGATTCGTGTGCGACCGAACTCGAAAGAGCAAGCTGTTGGCAAGCCGCTTCGCCAGCCGGATTAGCAATTCCGACAAGTTCTGCGAACCGTAGTTCGATAGAGTGTCCGCCACCACCGCCGGCACTGCTGACCGACTGCATCGGCAGCGCGAACAATTGTGTGCCAGCGCGAAAGACCATCGCGTGCTGAATCACCGACGGAAGCGGAAAGCCGAGCCGGATGCGTGTTCCACGTTGAGCTTCGGAGTCGACTTCGATCCAACCCCGCATCCGCTGTAGCGTCGACGCGACCACGTCCATGCCGACGCCGCGACCGGCAACCTGATTCACGGCCGCTCGAGTTGAAAACCCGGGCTGGAAAATCAGATTCGACAAGTCATCACGGGTGGCCAATTGGTCGGGCCGGAGCAGTCCCGATTCGATCCCTCGACGCCGGATGGCGTCAAAATCCAGACCACCTCCGTCGTCGCGAATCTCGATGACGAACATATCGGGACCCGACTGTGCCTCGAGAGTGATGGTTCCGGTCGCGGACTTGCCCGCCTGATTGCGCTGCTCCGGGGATTCGATCCCGTGGCACACCGCGTTTCTTAGAATGTGCAGCAGCGGTTCATACAAACGTTGCTGTAACGAACGTTCCATCCCGGCATCGTCGCCAACGAGTTGCAAATCAACCTGCTTGCCTTCACTGCGGGCGGCGTCACGTACGACGCGCTGCAACCTGCGAAATAAACCGGCGACCGGAGTCCGTTTCAACTCCACCAACTCCTGTCGAAATTGCCGGATAAAATGGGAAACCGCGGCGTTGCCGTCGGCGATCGGCCGGGCGCAGTCGCGAACGGTTTGTGCGACCTCGAGCACGTCGTTGGCAACCTCGGACAATTGCAACGACGTGGTCGAGGCGCTTTGATCGTGTACGTCGTCACCCAGCAGCCGCATTTTGGAAACGCTGCCGACCAACTCGTGGTACATCTCCTGCAACTCAGCCACTTCATTTTCTCGGTCGTTGCGAAGCATGACCAATTCGGCAAGCATGTCCATCAATCGATTCAACTGGGCCGCATTGACGCGCACCGACTCGTCATCGTGGGAGTTTTCCGGGATGGAACCTGGATTCGCTGCGCAGAGGGTTCCGCCAGGCGTTGCGGGCCCAGTGGTCGGCGCGGCTGGGTAATCCGGAACGTGGCAAGCATCACTGGGACCGAAGATCCCCTTGCGCATTGAATCGACGGCTCGCAACAGCGACTCGATATCCGAATTTCGCGACGCTTCCTCGTCCTGGCGAAGCAGTTCTTCGAGTTCGTGCAATTCATCCGCCAGTTGTGACAATCCGACACTTGCCGAGGCCCCTTTCAAGCTGTGTAATTCACGGCAGATCTGTGCGCGTGACTCGCCGTGCGCCGGATCCGATTCGAGATGCAACAATGCCGCTTCCATGCGACCGATTCCGCTCGTTGCGTCATCCAGAAAAGCTTCGCGCAGTTCCGCATCGAGCGATGCAATCACATCGGGAGATGATGTGTGCTCCGTTGCAATTGCCGGACTCTCGTTCCCAGATTCTTCAACCGCGCCGGTCGATTGCTCGGCAGGGCCACCGTGAGCAACACGGTCGATGATTGAGCTGATCTCTTCGGCGCTGGGTGCGACGAGATCCAATCCTGCATCCGCATCATCGCCATCAACGCCGCCGTTCCATTGGGACATGCCGGGAAATGTATCCAGGCCGCCGCAGTCATCGATCTGCACGAGAAGATGGCTCCAGCGCTCGACCGCATCGTGTTGCAATGCATCGAGTTGCGGCGACGACCATTCGCCGGCATCAACGAGCAGGCGAATTTCACTCATGGCCGATTCGATAAATGCGTGGACTTCGTCGCCCGATCCCTGCTCGTCGATCGCAATCAACTGCGAGATCAAGCCGGCGAAAACTCGCAGCGGACAGGAATCGTTTGCATCGGCTGTGTCCGTAAGCTCTGCAATCAGCTCGCACGATTCCTCCCAATTCATCGCATGAACCATCGGCTCAGCGACATTTGGTTCATTCGGTTCACCGCTCACGGTGTCACCTCGCAAGCATGCAAGTTGGATTCGATGGACGCCACGGCGACCGGCACCCCGTCAGACTCGCCGGGGATTTTTTCATCGACGAACTCGGTTGGTGATTCGCCCGCGCATTGCACCAGCCGCCCAACAACTTCGTCGAGCACGGAGTTCGATTCGGCAAGCGACTTGCCAGTCCAGCCTGCGTTTTCGGCAGCGTGACGATTTGCCTTCGCGGCGTTCGTGATCTCTTTGACCGCGTCCAGCACGTCTCGAGTCAGTTGCCGCTGTTGCGCCGTCACGTCGGTGATCTTGCGCAGATGAATTTCACGCCCATCGCAAACTTGTTGCAGCAACGATTCCGCGGACATTGCGCGTGCCACCTCGGACTCAAGTCGCTCCCGCTCGCGTTCAACGGCACGAACAGATTCCTGTGTGACGAGATTCATCGAATCAATCAGGCTCGAAATCTCCCTCGTTGCGTCGGCGGATTGTTCCGCCAATTTCCGAACTTCCTCTGCTACAACGGCGAATCCACGGCCATGCTCTCCCGCGCGGATTGATTCAATCGATGCGTTCAATGCGAGCAGGTCGGTGCGAGCCGCAATGTCGCCGATCGTTGCCACCGTGGCGCTGATCTGTTGGGCCGGATCGCATAGGCCGCGAAGTTTTTTCTCGCATGCTTGCGAGCCCTGACGCATCCGATCCATTCCTTCGATCAACCCGGCCAACTCGTCTAACGACATGAGAGCGGACTGTGAAACCTGCTCAACGGCCGATTCAGCGGAGGCGGCATGGGAAGCGATCGAATCGATCGATGTCGAAAGCTGCTCCATGTAGGCCGACGTTTTGACGACCGCTCGACCCTGTGCCTCATTTCCCTCGGCGATGGCGTGATAATCACGCTGGATCAACGCCGCCGATTGATCGGTGCGGTCGAGATGCGATCGTAGCCGGTTGCCGAGTGCGACCAGCAGTTTTCGAAGATGCGCGCAGGATGGCTTGTCGGCCAAATCGCGTCGCTCGAGCAACAGCATGACCGATTGGAATTCCCGTGCCTGATCGCGCGTTTTTGCCGCAACATCTTCCCAGTTTGCAACAGCTTTCGCGATTCGGCGGCCTGTTTCCTGGAACTCATCAAAGTACCATCGATGTGAATCGGCCATTTCGTGGTCATTCACGACCGATTCCACGTCGGAAAGACTGGTGAGAATCCGGCGGTTGACAATCCACGATGCCGCAATGATCGCGGCGAGGGTAATGACACCGGCAACAGAAATCCACTGCGCTGGATTCGATCCGTCGGCCGCAAAGTAAAAAGTGGCAGCGGCAAGCGCTCCGATCACTGCGTGGGACATCATCAAACTTGTTTGTATTTTCATTCCCGATTCTCCCGAATAACGTGCGGCGTCGACTGCGTCTGCTGGTCGGCACCTTTCCAAAAGTCGTGGACCGCTTTCTGGGCCGCTTGGTAAAGCCCAATCGGGTCAAGGACACGGACAATTTTGTCGCCAAAAGTCGCAGTCCCCCGGACTGGGGCCGTGCCCGCCAAATCGCTGCGGGAGTCCGGTGCGACAATCGTCTCGAGCGACGTGATTGCAGCTGCTTCATCAATCTGTACGGCCCAGGTCGTCCGCCCCTCAAGCACAAGCAGACTGCTGCCTTCGCTGCGGAATGCGACGTCATCAAGCTGCAAGAGATGATGCAGCGACAGCACGGGAATGAACTCGCTCCGCCGGTGACAGATCCCCAGGAGTGACTGGTGACAATGTGGGACTTGATAAAGCGGCGTCATGAGTGTGACTTCACGAACGCTGATCGCCGGCACAGAAAACCATGAATCGTGGCATCGAAAGATGCAATGCTTGTCGGACGCGGAAATCGTATCTGTAGCGGGGATCAACATGTTCTTACTTGGGCGCGTGCGCTTGGATTTTGCGATTGGATTTTGCGATTGGGGCTTGCGATTTTTGTTAACGCGAGAGATGCGATTGCTTGCCACTTCCGCTCGCTTCGCGATTCACATCGCGAGCGACGGGCGGCTCACAAACGAAGTGCTCCAGATGGAGTCCCTCGTCGGTTTCTTGCGTGTAGGATCGCGACAGCGCGGCCAATCGGAACCGCGTCATTGCCATCAGCTGCATGAATTCGCGCTGCCACGTCCCTGGGTGTGGCGAACGATTCATACAATGATTCCCTGGCATCCGTCGGGTACGACCGCAGTTCGATCCAGCAGAGCGCGGATCGTCGTCAGCAACCTCTCCTCGGTCACGGGTTTCTGCAGGTAAGCACCCATTTGATTGCCGAGGGCATCAAGGTGCTGTGCGGACTCGCGGGTGAGAAACACGATCGGCAGTGCTGCGCGGCGGTTCTCGAGTTCGAGAATCCCTTCACAGGCCGCGTAACCGTCCATTTCGGGCATTTGAATGTCGAGAATGACCAAGTCCGGGCGATCGCGCCGTGCAAGTTGCAACGCTTCCTTCCCATCACTTGCCAGGATCACTTCAAATCCGGCTGAGACCAGGGTGCGGCGAACACAGGTTCGGACAGTACGGCTGTCGTCCGCAACCAGGATGCGGGCATGGTACATAGGACTCTCCCTCAATTGCGAAGCTTGCATGGACGTGCATGCAAGCGACCAATCGTCGGCGTGTGGTGAATAGATTCGTCTTCGGTAGCCCGGCGATCTCAAAGAGACCCGTAGCTTTGCGTCCCGATCTCGCGACCGGTTTGCCGTTTTCGGAGAACCCGTTCAGAGTCCCACGCAAGGTGAGAGAGAATTGGTACACCGAGGTCCCCGTGCGGGGCGCGGTGTAGTTCGCATCCAATTGAAACTTGTGTCAATTTCCTCCAGAGTCAAGTTGATGCGGGGTTTTTTCAGCCGGGATTCTTCATCGGAGATCGGAAATCACCGGGTGGTTCGCGTTGCGTTTGGACAACGCCGGCGAACCGGACTATGGGGAGTGGCGGCTCGGAACGTGGCACGATTCAATGATGGCGTTGCGATCGACAAGGCACAAAAAAAGTGACACAAGATGCAGAATGAATCGGCGATTGACTCGACAAAGTTTGTGCGACGACGGTCGATGTTCCCCGCTTTGGCGAGGCTGATTGACGGCAAGCCCGCGATTTACTTCGACGGACCTGCCGGTACCCAGGTGCCCCAGGTGGTGATCGATGCGATTGTCGACTATTTGAGTCATCACAACGCGAATCATGACGGCGTGTTTGCGACAAGCATCGAGAGCGATGAAATCCTGCATCGTGCCCATCGCGCGGCTGCTGATTTCGTCGGCAGCGAAGACACGGGTTCGGTCGTGTTCGGAGCCAACATGACGTCGTTGACATTTGCACTGTCGCGAGCACTTGCGCGCTCATGGAAACCGGGGGACGAGATCGTATTGACGCGTCTTGAACACGATGCCAATTTTTCGCCGTGGGTACTTGCCGCAGAGGAACGTGGTGTATCGGTTCGATACATCGACATCCATCCCGAAGATTGCACGCTTCGATTGGAACAGTTTTCCACGACGCTAACCGATCGCACCCGGCTGGTCGCAGTCGGTTGCGCATCGAATGCCGTTGGGACGGTCAATCCAGTGAAACAGATTTGCCAGTGGGCTCGCGAGGCGGGCGCGTTGTCGTTTCTCGACGCCGTGCATTTTGCGCCGCACGATTTGATCGATGTCAATCAATGGGGTTGCGATTTTCTCGTCTGCAGTGCGTACAAATTCTTTGGGCCGCACGTCGGATTGATGTATGGCCGCCGCGAATTGCTCGAGTCCATTCGGCCCTACAAGCTGCGACCGGCGCCGAATGACCTGCCCGGTCGATGGATGACGGGAACCCAGAATCACGAATGCATTGCGGGTACGACGGCGGCGATCGACTACATTGCCGAGCTCGGCGACGAGGCGAATTCAACGCCTCGGCGGCACGCGCTGGAAAAGGCGTATCGCGATATTCGTGCTTATGAACAATCGTTGCTCGCCCAACTGCTGGGAGGTTTGCAAGAAATTCCAGAGTTGAAGATCTGGGGAATCACCGATCCCGCGAATCTCGGGGACCGACTTCCGACGGTTTCAATCACGCATCGAACGATGACGCCGCGAGCCCTCGCCGAACACCTCGCCTCGCAGGGCATCTTCGTCTGGCATGGCAACTATTACGCACTGCCGCTGACCGAGCGGATCGGAGTCGAGCCCGACGGGATGGTCCGAATCGGATTGGTCCATTACAACACCGCCGACGAGATCGAGCGACTTCTCGCGGCCCTCCGCCGCTAAGCCCGCCAGGCCACGATCCGCGGCAGATTGCCCGAAGGCGGCCTTTTTTCGTCATTAAGTCCCTACCGGACGAAGCTCCAAATTAGGATATTACCCGCGGAGCTGATTCACAGCTAAGACCCCCACCCATCACTGGAATATCAACACAGTCATATGAACAGGTTTCTCACCGTTGCCATCGCAACCGTCGCGCTCCAACTCAGCGCGAGTCCCCTCTGTGACGCAGGCAATCTGCTGAAGTGTCGCAAGGCAAATTCCTGCAAGCAGACTTGCGCACCCGCCAACCGCTGTTGTGGACCTGCCGTCGACCAACCGAGCCCAATCAACATTCAATTGACCGGCCAGGTGCTGGCGCTTCAGGCCGAACTCGAAGAAATGAAACTGGCAAGTGCCGAGCAGGAACAGGCGCTCGGCGAGGCTCAAGAATTGATCGCAAAGCAGCAGGCCGACGCGGAACGGATGACCAAAATGGCTGCCAAACAAAAGCAGGAAGCCGCCGCAAAGTCGAAGGCTCAAACCGAGCGCACCAAGAACCTCGAAAAAGCCCTGGCGGAATCGAAACAAGAAGCGGCTACCGTGAAAGAAAACCTGGCCAAGGCCCGGCAGAACAACAAGAATCTGCGCGAGCAACTTGACAAGTCAAAGGACCAACTGGCGAAGAACCGACAACAGTTGGAGCAAACCAGGGATCAACTGGCTCAGTCGAAGAAAGCTGCGGCACAGCAACAGCGCGAAAAAGAACGCCAGGAAGAGGAGCGAAAGCGCGAAGAAGCCGCCGTGCAGACTCCTCCCGCAAAGGAAGAGTCGGCACCGACCGAAGACGAGCCGCCGGCCGACGATCAAGACCCTGACGCTGCATCGGTCGTCGACGCCGAAGAGCGTGCCGCCGACGAGATCTGATCCGGCAATACGAAGCGCATCGTTATCATGTCGCCGCGGTCGCGTGACTTCGTCCATCAAGTGACGAACCACCCAGCGACCGCGGTTGCCGATTCAAGGCTTCTGCAGACGCGTTTGGGCCGGCACGTCGCCGTGGCAAAAAGTAAAAAGCGGCACCATGATCAACGGGCCGCACGCCGAAAATTTCATTCTAGCGCGTTACGCGCCTCAAGCTGATCGCGTTGCTCGAGCAATTGCGCAGCAATGCTGATCGCGATCTCGGCCGGATCGTTCGAGCCGATTGGCAAGCCCACTGGGCAATGAAACGGCGCGGTGTCCGGAGTGATACCGGCGGCCTCAAGTTCTTTACGTAGCACGGCCGCCTTCGCATTGCTGCCGATCACTCCCAGAAATGGAAATTGCCGGCCGGACTGGAATATCTTCAGCAGCACCGGGAAATCGCTGCGATGCCCCCGGGTCATGCACAAAACGAAACTGTCGTCGGCAAGTGTTTCTACCAGGGATGACGGCTCATCAGCCTCGATCGTTCTTACGCCTGCAGGCAACCGGGATAGCCAATCGTTTCGAGGATCAATGCAAGTCACGTCACAATTGATCTTCGCCAGGGCGAGGATCAGTGCCTGGGTCACGTGGCCGGCCCCGAAGATCACGATTTTCCATGTCGCAAGATTCAATGATTCATAAAACAGGGTGACCCGCCCACCGCAAGTCATGCCGACATCGGCTTTCAAGCTCCAATCGGTGGACTGGCACAGAGTGCCGGCGCCCAGCATCTCCCTGGCCTCGTCAATCGCCTTCGCTTCGACTCGCCCACCGCCGACGCTGCCGGCGCAAAGGCCTTCGGTGCTGACAATCATCTTGTGACCGACCTTGTTGGGAACGGATCCGTGCGTCGCGGTCACGGTCACCACTACCAACGGCTTGCCGGATTCCAACAACTCGTTCAATCTGCGATAGACCGCGTTTGCCGGGTTCATGCTGTTGCGGCCGCCTTGGCGAGTCGGGTCATGGACATCAGAATCTCTTCGCACGTCGCCGGTACCGATAGCGCCACCAACTCGTGCGGGTCGATACTGTTGATCGCCTGTTTCGCGGCCAGCCAAACCGACAACCCCAGCATCAATGGCGGCTCACCGACCGCCTTGCTGCGTCGCACGTTGATCGTGTGTTTCTCATTGACAATCGTATCGACATGAAAGACCGGTGGCAGATCCGTGATGTTGGGAATCTTGTATGTCGTTGGGCTCGTCGACAGCAATTGGCCCGTACCGGGGTCATAACACAGCTCTTCGGTCGTGACCCACCCCATCCCCTGGATGAAGCCACCAATGATTTGTCCGTAATCGACGCCTGGATTAATCATCTCGCCGACATCCATCAGCATATCGACGCGGTCGACGGTCATCTCGCCCGTGAATCGATCGATCGTCACTTCGCTAACCGCGGCACCGGTGGTGTAATAGAAGAATGGTTCGCCGGTGCCCGTTTCGCGATCAAAGTGAACGCCCGGTGTCGCGTAGAAAGCACGCTCGCCAAGGTCGACACGTTCGCGTCTAGCCAGATTACAGAATTCGCCGAATTCGACTCGGCGGCTGTTGGCACGCGAGTCAAATACATGACCCGACTCGAATCGGATTTCGTCGTTTGAGCGAGGCAATCCGCAGAGCGTCGAAAAATGATCGGCGGCGAAATCAGTCATTCGCTCGCGAATTGCCTGGCAAGCTTTCACCGCTGCCGATCCGTTTAAATCGGTTCCCGCGCTCGCGGCGGTCGGCGACGTGTTGTTGTTCTTTTCGGTGGAAGTCGGCATTAACTTGACGTCCGACGGATCGATATCGAATTCATCCGCGACCAATTGCCGAATCTTTGTATTCAGCCCCTGGCCCATCTCGGTTCCACCTGTGGAAACCTGCACGGTGCCATCGGTGTAGACGTTGACCAACGCGTTTCCCTGGTTCAAAAACTTCGTGGTGAACGAGATTCCGAATTTAATCGTCGACATCGCCAGAGCACGAATGTGTGTCCGTGAATTGGCGGAAAACTCCGCGGCGGCCATGACGCGTGCACGGTAGTCCGACGACTCCTCGAGTTGGTCAACGATTTCAACCAGCATGTGATTGGAAACTTCCTGACCATACGGGGCCGTATTCCTCGCTGCGTCGCCATCACGGTAAAGATTCTCGCGACGGACGTCCCAGGCGTCGCATCCGAGTTCGCGTGCAATGTCCTGCAGCAGGTTCTCGATCACGATGACTCCCTGTGGACCGCCGAAGCCGCGGAAAGCGGTATTGGGAGGCAGGTTGGTCCGGCAAATCTGTCCAGTGATGCGAACGTTGGGCAGGAAGTACGCGTTGTCGGCGTGCATCATCGTCCGCTCCATCACCGCAGTCGACAGATCCGCGAAGGCACCTCCGTTGCTGAAGAAACGAAATTCAACCGCTTCGATTCTTCCACGGTCATCAAAAGCGGCACGGCACCACGTTTTATAACCATGTCGTTTTCCAGTAACTTGCATGTCGCGATCTTTGTCGTACACAACTCGCGCCGACCGTCCCGTCTTCTGGGCGACAAGTGCTGCCATCACGGCTGGAATCACCGTCTGCGTTTCTTTGCCGCCAAATCCGCCTCCCATCCGGGCACACTCGCAAACGACCTGATGCATCCCAAGTCTCAATGCGCCCGCAACCTCGGCCTGGACCTCGGTCGTACTCTGAGTCGAGGAAAGAACTTTCAAAGAGTCGTCTTCGCCGGGAATTGCCAGCGCCGCCTGCGATTCAAAGTACAACTGTTCCTGCCCGTTGCACTCAAAGACTCCTTCGATCGAGTGCGTCGCCGAGGCCATTGCCGAATCAACGTCGCCTCGCTGAATCTTGCGCTCAGGTCCAATAAAAGCCTTCGCGTCGATTGCGTCCTCAATCGTGAAAACCGGCTCGCCCGGTTCACAACGAATCTTGATCAGGTCGCGGGCCTGCGCGGCGACCTCACGCGAAGTCGCGGCGACCACGACGACAGGTTGACCGAGATACGAAATCTCCTTTTCAACGAGGAACGGTTCGTCCTGAAAAATCGGGCCCCAATGGTTTTCACCTGGCAAGTCGCGATAGGTGTAAACCCCTACCACACCCGGAAGCCGGTCGGCCTCGGAGGTATCGATCGAAACCACTTTGCCACACGCGATCGGCGCTCCGGCAAAATCGACTGACAATTCGCCTTCGATCGGCGGAAGATCATCGATGTAAGCGGCACCGCCGGTGACATGTCCCTTCGCGGAATCGTGTGGAATGGCTCGACCAATGCTCGGCATGATTCTGTTTCGGATTGAAAAGGGGTTGAATGGAACGATTTACAAGGCGGCTGCGAGCGATTGATCCGAGAACTCGTGGAACGCCTTGACCATCAAGTTCTCGGTCAATTGAAGTCGAAACTCGGCTCCGCCGCGGACATCAGACCAGGGTGAGATTTCCTTTCTCGCGATCGCGCCCGCTTGCTGGAACGTCGACTCGGCGAGTGGTTTGCCTTTCAGATGCCGCTCACTGTCAGGAACCCTCACCACGACCGGCCCAACACCGCCGAGAGCCAACCGGGCATCGGCGATGACGTCTCCGTCGAGATCGATCCAGAGTGCAAATGTCATCGTGCTGATGTCCATGTCACGGCGTTTAGAAATCTTGTAAACCGCCAACCGCTCGCTGGGACGAAGCAGCGGTGTCGCGACCTCCGTGATGATTTCATCATCCTCCATCACGTTTTCGCGGTAGCCGGTATAGAAGTCGTTCAACTTCACCGCACGCGATCCTCGCGTACTCTCGAGACGCAAAGTTGCGTCGACCACCAGATGAAACGGAATCGAGTCGGCGATGGGCGATCCGGTCGCGAGGTTTCCGGCTAACGTCCCCGCGTGCCGAATTTGGGGACTGCCGAATCGCGTGATCACTTCATGGTAGGGTGGATACAAAGGTTTGACGAACCGCTCGATCTCGGTCCATGTTGTTCCCCCGCCGATCATCATCCGATCCCCCTCGACTCGAACGGTTCGGAAATCGTGGTCCACGATGTTGACCAGGCATAGCAGATCGGCTGGCGCGACGCGCCGATGATTATGCAACACGCCATAGTCGGTCGCACCGCTGACGATTGTAGCCGCGGGGTACTTCGCTTTGAACTCGACCGCCTCGGCAACGGTTCGAGGTACAAACACAGTTTGTTCGCCGGTGATTCGAACTGCACCCTCTCCCAGCGCCTCAAAAGCATCGAGCATCGGCTGGTCCGGATACAAATCGGCCATTCGGGCGACCTTCGCCTGATCGACGGAAGTTCCAGCATCGATGATCTGGCGGTAGCCAGTACAGCGACATAGATTTCCCGAAAGACCGTATCGCAGCGATGGGGTATCCAGGGGTATTTCCTCTTCGACCATTGCGTGCATCGTCACGACGAAACCAGGCGTGCAAAACCCGCACTGGCTGCCGTGACAACGCACCATCGCCTCCTGGATCGGCGTCAATTCGGGATCGCCAGCGCCGCGCAGACCCTCGACGGTCACGATGTGGGTCCGGTCGAGTTGGAACATCAACGCGATACATGAATCGATCGGCTGGTATTCGATCCGCCTTCCGTCCGCCGTCGGTCGGCCGACCAAAACCGAACAGGCGCCGCAATCACCTTCATTGCAAACTATCTTCGTCCCCACCAATTGGCAACGACGCCTGAGAAAGTCCGCCAGAGTCGTGGTGGCGTCACGACCGACAAGATCGTGGCGCCATCCGTTGACAAACAGGACGAGTGAATCACGCATGGAACCGCACAGGACGAGTGAATGAACCGACTCACCCTGTTATACCCCAATTGCGGAAATCATCTGAAGTCAGATTTACCCTTTCTTCGGCAGCACACCGTCCTGTGCTTGACTGCGCTGCAGCGCGTACCGTGCGGTGGGTGAACTGGTCACCACATCGGTCATCAATCGCATGTCCGCACTCATCATGGTGTCTAGCAGTTTGCCCTTGGGCTTACCGCATTCGCCACACGGACCAAGTGCCAACATGACACGCGTGCCGTCGCTGATGTAATCGGGCAACTGCTTCAAGTCGACCAGCGTGTGGGGCCGGAACTTGAACTTGTTCTTGACGTCCAAGTCGATCGGTCCCTCTTCGGAAATCGGTTGCCACAAAAAATCGCCCACCGCGTTCTCACACGACCAGGCCTTCACGTCATCGGCGTGTGCCCGCCGGATGTAATGCTGGCTGGTGCTGTGGTCATCCTCCCAATCGCCGCCGCCCGACACGATGATGTCAAGTTTCCTGGCCGCTTCGTAAGCTTCGGCGATTTCACGATACTCGCGCAGGTTTCCTCGCAAATCCGTCTCGACAATGCCGGGGCCGGCGATGCGAACAAAACGAACGTCGACCGAAACCTTATCGGGATCAAAGTATGCCATGAAGGAATTTGGATCGGCCCAGTAATCCTTATTATCGAATCCGGCCACCATCGCGTGGATGGTGATCGTCTCCGGGTTCTCCATCGAATCTTCCTCGAGCGACGTCGCAAAGATGCGGGCCATCAATTGCATCAGCCTGCCGCCGGCGACCCCGATGTGAACGGAATCGCGGCGGCCAAACGACCGAAGGTTGCGTACCAACTCGAGCAGGTGCTTCGCAGCCGCAGCCGCGACGTGCTCAATCGGACGCGATTCAACCACACGAATGCGGCTTGGCATCCACTGGTAAGCGTCGGCCAGCGCACGTTCCATCTTGGTCTCGAAAGGCGCATCGACTTCCAACCAGCCGTGGTTGATCGCCTGCTGGATCCATCGCTTCGGAGTCTCGCGGTTCGCGCTCCTGGCCAACTCGGGAAACTCCTTGCGGATCAAGTCAAGGATTTGCTCCGGCTGTTTCCCCTGGCAAAAGTACTCGGCCGCAGCCAGGTACATCTGATTCTTGTCACTCTTCTTGCGATAATCGTCATCGAAAACCCGCTCACCAGCGGGCTTCGCATTGTTTGTGTTACGCATATTAAAATCGCCATAATGTGAAAATAAAGTCGTTAGAGTTGCGGGTTAAGGAATCGAAACAACCCGAAACCTGAAAATGAATGATTTTTACCGTTACAGTATCCGCGCCGCGCGTCAAGCTTTTTCTCTGGCCGTTTCTTGACGCAGTCTGCATCTCAATTCGAGAACTGCGTGCGACCGGATCTGCAATTGCGAGCTTGTGACAGCAAATCGTTGCACGGCACCACGTCGATTCAACGTCTCGCAGTGCGGATTGCGACTGCCAAATAATCCGCGGATGCTCGGCGAGCGGTTTCGCGTGATAAGGTCGGCGGCGACGTACGAACGAGGCGGAACGTGACGTCGATGGATCGGTCGCGTGACGCCTGTTTTCATTTCGCAAATGAATGAGGTGTCTGATGTCAACGTTGACCATCCCCTGCGGCGAGCAATTGGTAATCGCCATCAAGCAATGCTATCTCGCGAACTTGCCGGTGATGCTGTGCGGTCCGCACGGAACGGGAAAGTCCGAGATTTTCAAGACTGCGGCCGATCGACTCGGCATTCGATTCATCGCACGAGATCTGTCGTTGATGGAACCGACCGATCTTGCCGGCATGCCCTACCGCGATGCGGCGGTAGGCCGTACGAAGTTCGCACCCCCCGCGTTTCTGCCGACCGATGGCTGCGGGTTGCTGGCGATCGAGGAGATCAATCGTGCGCCTCGATTCGTCCAGGCCCCCTGTTTCCAAATGTTGACCGAACGGACGCTCAATGACTACTCGCTTCCGAGCGGTTGGCTGCCGGCCGCGGCGATCAATCCCGGCGGCGAGGATTACCTGGTCGACGATCTTTGTCCGGCATTCGCTTCACGGTTCGTCCAGCTTCACGTGCGCGCGGATGTGGCCGAGTGGTCACGATGGGCAGAGAACGAGGGGAACGTGCACCCGAAAATCATTGAGTTTGCCAGGCAAAACCCGGGAATCTTTGATCCCGGTGAAACGAATCCGCGTTCGTTGACCAAATTGGCGGCACACTTTCGCATCTGGGAGGACACCGACCGGAGCTGGTCGATGTTGATGTTCATCGCCTCAGGTCTGGTTGGGCACACCTGGGCCGTCGCTTTCCACCAATTCATCAGTGGTGGCGATGCACCGCTGGGAGTCAAAGATATCGTCGAGAACTTTGGCCGTCACCAAAAGAAGTTCAATGCCTGGGTGTCGGCGGGAAAGATCGATCTGGTGCGTGCTTCGATGCAACCGCTGCGGCGTTACCTCGAGGAACCAGCCAATGTCAAACTGTTATCCGAGGACGAGAAGAAGGTTCGTCGCGTGAAAGAATTTGTCGAAGCACTTCCGGCCGACTTGCGCCGCGACACTCGACAGTGGTTCGCCGAAAACAGCTACGAACAGTTTCTGTAATCGAACATTTCATCGGAGTCTTCAAATGAACGAACAGAATCTTCTTTCCGCACGGTCAAGAATGGACGCGGCGCTCGGCCGCATGCTCCATCGGTACCCGTTCTACGTCCAATTCATCTCGCCGGGACGTTGGACCGCGAGACCTTCGGTCGGGACGATGGCCGTCACGGTCCGACACGACTCGCCCCGGTTTTACTTCAGCCCGGCGTTTGTGTGCAGTTGCAGCGACGCCGAATTGGAGGGCGTGATCCACCACGAAATCCTGCACGTTGTGTTTGAGCACCCGATGTACGACCCATCGTTGTTCCCCAACGAACGAGCGTTGCTCGCCGCCGAGGAGGTCACGGTCAACGAATATGTTCCCGAACCGCTGCCGGGCGATCCGCTGACGTTGGCCGATTTTCCGGAACTGCCGCCACGAGAGGACACGGTGGTGCGTTACCACCGGTTGAAGGATCGCGAAGATCTCGCCGAGAAGGTGCGGACGATTGACATGCACGGGTTGTGGAAAGATCCGTCGAATCAAGGAAGTGACGCCGATCTCGAAGCGATCCAGCAATCGCTGGTTTCACAACTCTCTCGCGTGGGCGATCGAGCGGCGCTGCATTGGGCGATCAGCGGACTGGGTCGACACGATGGGGGCGGGATTCTCGAGAACATTCACGATCCTGCGTCACGGCCCACCCCGATTCCCTGGCAACCGATCCTGTCGCGGATGATAGGACACCGCGCCAATCGCGAAGCCACCTTCCTGCGGCCGTCACGAAGGATGCCGGAGCGGGTCGGGATTTCGCCCGGCGTGGTCTATCGGCCGCAGCATCCGCCGGTGTTGGCGGCGATCGACACAAGTAGTTCGATGCAACTGCGACACTTCGAGCGTATCCGGGCTGAACTCGATGTTCTCAGCAGAATTGCGAAGGTGACGGTGGTCCAGTGCGACAAGCAGATCCGAAAGACGTACTCCCTGCGGGGCCCGCTTCGGACGATCGTTGGTCGGGGCGGGACCGATTTGCGGCCCCCGCTCGAGCGACAGTTTCTTGGCCAACACCACCCGAGCCTGGTCGCTTACTTCACCGATGGCGACGGTCCGGTTCCCGATCATCGACCGCCGGTGCCAGTGCTCTGGTGCCTGACAACCGACGCGAAGCCGCCGGCGCCGTGGGGTGACGTCGTCAAGCTGACTGATCGAGGTGCCGTTATTTCTCGCCGGACTGCTTAACAACCTTGTCGATCAATCCGTATTCACACGCCTCTTCGGCCGACATGAATCGGTCTCGGTCGGTGTCCTCTTCGATCTTCTCGAGCGAGTGTCCGGTATGTTCAATCATGATTTCGTTCATGCGCTGCTTGATGCGACGCAATTCCTCGACGTGAATTTCCACCTCGCGCGCCGTGCCCTGCATGCCTGCTAATGGCTGGTGGATCATGATCCTGGCGTTGGGCAAAGCAAAACGCTTGCCCTTCGCACCGGCGGTCAGCAACACCGCTCCCATCGAAGCCGCCTGGCCAATGCAATACGTGGCGACGTCACAGGAAACGAATTGCATCGTGTCGTAGATCGCCATTCCCGCCGTGATGCTTCCGCCGGGGCTGTTGATGTACAGATGAATGTCGGCCTTCGGATCGTCTGACTGCAGAAATAACATTTGCGCGACCAGCGCGTTGGAGATCTGGTCGTCGACCTGTTGGCCCAGAAAGATGATGCGATCTTTCAGCAGCCGGCTGTAAATGTCGTAGACACGTTCTTCGCGACCGCTCTTTTCGACAACGTAGGGAATGACAGGCATGGCGAGATAGTTCTCTTCGGTTTGATTGCAATGGCTGGTAGAAAAACGGGGCCGTCGTGCAGGCCCGCTATCAGGACTCTTCGTCGTCCTCGCCGTCGGACGGGGGCTTGGTCAGAATATCATCCACCAATCCGTAATCCTTCGCTTCCTGGGCGCTGAGGAAGAAGTCGCGGTCGGTGTCCGACGCAATCTTCTCGACCGTCTGGCCCGAATGGTTGCTGATGATGTCGTTAAGAACATCACGGTAACGGAACATCTCGGCCGCCTGGATCTCGATATCGCTAACCTGGCCGCCGACCCCGCCCATTGGTTGGTGGAGCATCACGCGGCTGTTGGGCAAACAGTAGCGTTTGCCTTTGCTGCCTCCGACCAGCAACACTGCTGCACCGCTGCACGCTTCGCCCACGCAATACGTTGCGACGGGACAGGAGAGCATCTGCATCGTGTCGTAGATCGCCAGCGTCGCGGTCACACTGCCGCCGGGGCTGTTGAGGTAAAAGTGAATATCCTTGCGGCGGTTTTCACTCTGCAGATAGAGCAGCTTCATGACCACGTCATTGGCGTTGGCGTAGTGAATCTCACCTTGGAGAAACACGATACGGTTTTCCAGCAACAGGTCACCGAGGGTCAATTGACGCTGACGCTGGTAACTTTGATAGGAGTGGCTGCTGGAAAGCTCGCCGGTGACGAGCTGGTCTGCCAATGGGTCGCGTGCCAATGGAAAATTCATGCGGTCTCTTTCGAACGGGTCGATGGTCACCTGGGGCGATTCGTCGCTCACGGGCGACGACTCGTCATCGGGGTGTTAGGCTTTGTCCCGCAAATGCGTTCGCACTCAATTCTGAGCCGATGGCGCTAGCCACGGGCCCGCAAACGCCACGTTTTACCCTGGTTGTGCCCGAGGATAGCGCGTTCGGCTCCATTTGCGGGACAAAGCCTAGTGTTCGCGATTGACCGAAAAATGACAAGGGCGGAAGAGGAAGAGTGGGTTGGGCACGGAAAATCGGCGACGACGCGATGCACTTCGAGAGAGTTCGGTGCGCCGTTGCGGGCTTCCGCGAAAACGGCTGATTCCTAAGGGATAACCGACTGGCTGACGTAAACCTTCAGCGAGTGGTGGGGCATCTTGATGACGCGACCGCTGGTCGGCATTGGCCCGTCGACATCCGGATAGATGTCCTCAGGCGAATCGGCGGCGGTGTCGATGAACAGGTTCCATCGCATCCCACGCCCCACTTCGGGCATTTTGAAGCTGCGGACCTGTCCGGTGCTGTTGAACATCATCACGATGTCGCGTCCGAGGCCCTCGGAATCGTCCAACCGGCTGGGGGCGGCGATATAGGCGATCTTTGCCAGTTCGACCTGATCCCATTCCAGGTGCTTTCCGTCGGGAGCGTACCACGAGACGTCGGGGATCATTCGGCCGTCGATCGGCAATCCGGTCAGATAGGTCCTTCGCCGCACGGTTGGCTGGTTGCGACGGAACCAGATCAACGTCTGGACGAATCGCAGCATGTCCGCGTTCTTCTCGACCAGACGCCAATTGAACCAACTCAGCTCGTTGTCCTGGCAATACGCGTTGTTGTTTCCTTTCTGTGTCCGGCGGACTTCATCACCGCTGACCAACATCGGCACGCCCTGGCTTAGCATCAGCGTGCTGAGCATGTTTTTGATTTGCCGCGTGCGAACCGAATTGATTCCTTTGCGGCGCGTCGGCCCCTCGACACCGTAGTTGTCGCTGATGTTGTGATTGTCGCCGTCACAATTGCCCTCACCGTTGGCCTCGTTGTGCTTGTCTTTGTAGGACACCATGTCGTTCATCGTGAAGCCGTCGTGGCTGGTGATGAAGTTGATGCTACAAAACGGAGGTCGCCCGGCATGCTCGTACAAGTCGCTGCTTCCGGCCAACCGGGTCGCGAGCGCACCAAGCGTGCCGTCGTCACCTCGCCAAAACCCGCGCACGTCATCTCGGTAACGCCCGTTCCATTCGGCCCATCGGTGATTGCCAAACGAACCAACCTGGTAGGCACCGGCCGCGTCCCAGGCTTCGGCGATGATCTTCGTATCGGCAAGCAACGGATCCTCCGCGATCCATTCGACCATCGGCGGATTGGGCACCAGGTTGCCGCTGCGGTCGCGACTCAAGATGCTGGCCAGATCAAATCGGAAACCGTCAATGTGATAGTTATGCACCCAGTGCCGCAGGCAGTGGAAAATCATTTCACGGACGACCGGATGGTTTCCGTTGATCGTATTCCCGCATCCGCTGTAGTTGCAGTAATGCTTGCCCTGGCTGAGGATGTAATAGACTTGGTTCTCGAGTCCTTTGAATGAAAGGGTCGGACCCTGCTCGTTGCCTTCGCAGGTGTGATTGAAGACGACATCAAGGATGACTTCGATGCCGGCGCGGTGCAGCGCCTTGACCATCTCCTTGAATTCGTTGACCTGTGCGCCCGGCGTCTTGTCGTGGGCATAACCGCGGTGGGGCGCGAAAAAGGCCATCGGGTCATAGCCCCAGTAGTTCGGCCGCTCCAATTTGTTGCCGTAGATGTCCTTGATCGGAAATTCGTGGACCGGCATCAATTCGACCGCCGTCACACCGAGTGACTGCAGGTAGGGAATCTTTTCGATCACGCCGAGATAGCTGCCCGGAGCTTCGACTTTGGCCGTACGGCTTTTGGTAAACCCGCGGACGTGCATTTCGTAAATGATCGATTCGCTGATGTCACGGCGAATGTGGCGATCACCGTCCCAGTCAAAATCATCGTCAACGACGACGCACTTCGGAGGACGAATGACGCCGTCCTTACTCTTTTGAAATTCGCCCGCCAGCGCGTGGGAGTAGGGATCGATCAACCGGGCCGAGGAATCGAATCGGTGGCCGTGGTCGGGATCCCAGGGTCCGCTGGCCTGAAAGTGATAGAGTTGGCCTTTGTCGATCCCGGGAACGTTCAAACTCCACACGTCGCCCCAGCGATCTCGTTCGCGATCGAATTCAATGATTTCCGCCGGCTCACGGTCGGTGACCTTGTTGTACAACAGCAATCGCATCGCAGTCGCACTGCGGCTGAAGACGGAGAACTGCACTCCGGTATCCTGCAGCGTCGGCCCGAAGGGCGGCTGGTAGGCGAACTGAACGCTGGAACTCGGGTGACGCATTAGCATGTTGCAGGTTTCTCCTGGGCGGAATCATTACCAACAAACCGTGCGGGCGGTTTCTCGGTTCGCGGGGCAAGTCATCGCAGCGTGACGTTCGAGAGTCAACAGCGAATTGGGACGGCATGGTGCTCGAAAAACACTACCACGGGTGGCGTGGTATGCCGGAGGAACCTCGGCGCGGACGCCTAAATGTTTCCCCGACGGTCGTTGCAGCGACGTCTAGCGATTCCGTAACGGAGAAACCTCCATTGAAGGTGAGTGAAAGATTGCGGGCTGGACAAGAAACACATCCGCGAAATGTACGTTTTTCCAACGGATTGGCCTGTTTCTCTCGTCGCGAAAGCATACCGTTTTCACTTTCCCCCATGAACGGGGAAAACGGATTGCGTTGATCTCCACCATTAGAACCTCGCACAGGACAATCCGACCTCCATGGCTGCAACAGGATGCCTCGACCGAGCTAAAATCAGCCCGGCTCCTTTCAACTCCTCGATCTTGAAATCTCAGCGATGAAGCGCCGCGGACTCCTATTGCCTGCATTGATCACCTGCTTGTTTTGTTCAAACAGCTGTAATGCGCAGGACGCCGATGATCCTTTTGCCGCCAATGCGGCATCGCGTGCCAAGGCGTCAGCCGGGGATTCGCCGGGATGGAGTTCCGCAGGACCGGGAAGTGAGGGTTGGCGCGGAGGAGCGGCCGTCATCGCTGAACGCGATCCGATCACATCCGGCGGCCTCGGTTGCCCCGTGATCGTTGCGGGCAACAAAGTCTTCTCAACCGAATCCTTCGAACAAACATCACTTCTCGAAGCGGAATACCACAGCAATACGCTTACCGCGCTCTCGGGCGACGGCAGCTACTTTGCGGTGGCCTCGAAAACCCACAATCAAGACGACACATCAGTCGCCGTCTACGACGTAGCGACCGGGAAACAGGTAAGCCAGATTCCGGGGGCCGAGGACGAGATCCTCGATATCCTGCGAATCACGCGAAACAAGTACGTCGTTACCGCTGGGCGCAGCGTGCCGAAAATCCGTGTCTACAACGCGACCGATGGACAACTCGTCAAAGAATTTGAACTTGGTCCCCGGGCGCGTGCTGACCAGGGCAACGTCGCCTTCACCTCCGACGGCAAGCACATGGCCGTCATCGATGACAAGGTTCTCAATGTGATCGATGTCGCCCAGTCCAAAGTCGTCGCGACCATGGAGCCGCCACGATTGTCACCGGAATCGAACAACTCCGGCTCTACGGATCACATTTTCATCTACGCGTGGGTCCAGGACATGCAGTTTTCGCCAACCGGAACAGAACTCGCCGCCGTGTCGACTCATCGAGGCAATCGAGTGCTCTGCTGGAATCAACGCGCAAAACTGGAGGTCAACCAAACGTTTTCGCTAGTTCAGGGCGTCGCATTCTGGCAGAACGATCTGCAGTGGCTGCCTGATGGCGCGGCATGGCTTGTCGCCGGCAATCTAATCGATCGTGCAACTGGAAAGGTGTTACTCGCGTTCCAGACGCCCTTTGCCTCGGACGTTCGGCTCTTTGTCCACGATCAGAATACGATCATCGGTCGAATTGGATCCGCGCCCAACCAGTTGAGCAAGGTCGCGATTCCGTGGGAGGAAGTCGCCCGCTCACGAAAGGCGATGGAAGAAAAGACGCCGGCCTTTGTCGCCCCTTACCAGAGCGTCGATGTGAAGGTCGAATTCGGCAATTCACGCGGCGGTGATGCGGAGCAACAGATCCGCGAAGCGATCGAGCAACGATTGGCACGGGACGATATCAAAATAGAGTCCGGTGCCACCGATTATTTCCTGTTGCGAATTTCGGAAACCGAGGGGGATACTCTGCCGATTTACGAACGCCAGTCGCGATTCGATTTTCGCGGCCACAAGACGGATCGGACAATGACCGAAGCGAAAGGGAGACTCGTACTTGAATTCTACGCCGACGGCGCTACCAAACCGCTGTGGCGGGAAGCCCTTGATGCCTCGTCATCGCGGAGTTTCCGCGAGGAAATCACCCAGCAAGCAGTCCGCAAGAGCATGATCGCGAATCTCTCCAACAGGCTCGCGCAAATCCATTTTCCCTACTTCATGCCCAAGGATGATTCGCTCGTCGCACTCCCGATCATTGTGCAGTAATCACTGTGCAGTAATCAGTAATCATTGTGCAGTAATCATTATGCAGTAAAGGTTTTCCGCCATCGGGGCGATTCGACCGAGTCCCGGTCTGCTATCCCGATGGCGTCGTCGATGTCATGATAGAGCGGCACCCTCGATGATTCGACAGGGTCGGACAAGCGGCACGCAAAGTCCGTTGGACGGAAAGACAAGAAACTGGTTTTTGGCGGACACACACCTCGCCCATGGCAGCCACTTACAAAGACGCCGGCGTCGATCTCGATATCTATGCGGAATCGATGAGCCGATTGCCGCGATTGATGCATCGCACGTTCACGCCCCGGGTGATACCAAGCGACGGCGGTTTCGCTGGACTGTTCCAACTCGACTTCGAGGGCAAGCTGTTTGCCCGCAAGTACACCGATCCGGTTCTGGTCAGCGGTACCGACGGCGTCGGGACAAAGTTGAAGATCGCCCAGCAAACCGGCCGGCACAGCACAGTCGGTATCGACCTGGTCGCAATGTGCGTGAATGACTTGCTTTGCACCGGTGCCGAACCGCTGTTTTTTCTTGATTACGTCGCGATGGGGCGCGACGACCCGCAACGGTTGGAACAGATCGTGCAAGGAATCAGCGACGGATGTGTCGATGCGGATACGGCACTGCTGGGCGGCGAAACGGCGATCATGCCGGACATGTACGGTGAAGACGACTATGACCTCGCCGGATTCGCGGTCGGCGTGGTCGAGCGAAAGAAATTGATCGATGGAAAGATGATCGGCGAAGGCGACGTGGTGCTGGGGTTGGCCTCGAGCGGATTGCACAGCAACGGTTTTTCGCTCGTGCGAAAGGTTATCGCCGACGCCGACTTGACTTGGGATGACACGCCGGAGGAGTTCGAGGGCAAATCGCTCGCCGATGTCTGCTTGCAACCGACGCGCATTTACGCGGCGGCCCTGCGAGCCGTCGCCGCGCATTATCGGGTCAAGCAGGTGATCCACGGCTTGGCTCACATCACAGGTGGCGGCTTCGAGGAAAACCTCGATCGCGTTTTGCCTGGGAAGGTCGACGCGATTATCGAACCACACGCGTGGCAGATTCCGACAATTTTTCAGTGGCTGCAGAAAACCGGGGGAATCGAGACGGCGGAAATGCGACGCGTCTTCAACATGGGCATCGGTTTAGCCGCCGTCGTCAGCGAGTTTTACGCCGCCAGCATCGCGTCGCAGATCTCCGATCTCGGGATCCCATGCGTGCCGATCGGAAAAATTGTCGGCGGGACTGGAATCGTACGCTACGCCGATTGAGCTTCCTGCAAAAACCGTCCACGCAAATGAAAGGTGCGCACCAGCATGCAGTACAGTTATCACGACATTTCGAAGATGATCGATCACTCGCTGCTGGTTCCGACACTCAATACGGACGCACTCGAGTCGGGCTGCAAAATGGCAGCGGCTTATGACGTCGCCAGCGTTTGTATCATGCCCTACTACCTCGCCCGCTGCTCTGAACTGCTGGCGGGAACCACTGTTCTGCCGAGTACCGTGATTGGGTTCCCACACGGTGGCCATTTAACAAGCACGAAAGTACATGAAGCTGAACGCGCCGTGACCGATGGCGCGATCGAACTTGACATGGTCGTCAACATTTCAAAGGTGCTCAGCGGCGACTGGCATTACGTCCGCGAGGAGGTAGCCGCGATCGTCTACGTCGCGCACGCCGCGGAGCGAAAGGTCAAAGTGATTTTCGAGAATTGTTACTTGCAAGATGACCACAAGAAGAAGCTTTGCGAGATCTGCTGTGACGTCGGCGCGAACTGGGTCAAGACTTCCACCGGATTCGGAACCGGCGGAGCGACGATGGAGGATTTAAAGCTGATGATCGAGAACACGACGCCCCCTACCGAAGTCAAGGCGGCGGGCGGCGTGCGCGATCTGGAAAAACTTCTGCAGGTCAAATCGCTTGGCGTGACCCGAGTCGGCGCCAGCGCCACCGCGGCGATCCTCGACCCGGCGAGAGAGCAACTCTCAATGCCTCCGATCAATCTTGGTGACGGCTCGTCCACCACTAACTACTGATACTCGCCGCCGGTGGTCCCGCGGTTAAACTGTTGAATCCGCCCCTTCGGTCGTGCCCCTCTGCGAAACCTTCCATCCTCTCGCTTTCAACTGAGAATCATGCGTCACCATTCGATCCTGTTATCGATATCGATTTGCCTTGCACTCTCGCTCGATTCGCTGGCGGCCGACTCATGGCCCCAGTTCCGCGGTCCGAGCGGGGACGGAATCGCGAAAGCAGAATCGATTCCGATCGAATTCGATGAATCGACAAATGTCACCTGGAAAACACTGCTCCCCGGTCGCGCCTGGTCCTCGCCCGTTGTGGCCGACGACGTGATTTGGGTCACCACGGCGATCGAGCGTGTGCCGACCGAAGACGAACGAATCGCGATGTTGCGCGAAAGCGGGATCGAAGAAAAAAAATTCAAACAACTTTCAATCGCCGCATCGATCGAATTGAAGTTGTTGGCGATCAGCTTCGAGGACGGTTCGATCGAGCGAACAATTGATCTGACCACGATCACCGAGCCAGACGCCATTCATTCACTCAACAGCTACGCGTCGCCGACCCCGGTGATCGATGGCGGTCATATCTATTGTCATTTCGGTACCTACGGCACCTTTTGCATCGAGCGATCGACCGGCGAGACGATTTGGAACCGGCGATTTCCACTGGTACACTCCGTCGGCCCCGGCAGCTCACCTTACGTTCACAAGAACCTGTTAGTGCTGATCCAGGACGGTGTGGAACGCCAATATGTGGTCGCTTTGGACAAAGCAACCGGCAAGACGATTTGGGAAACCGACCGTCCAGAGATGGACGCACCCACGGGGGACCAGAAAAAGGCTTATTGCACGCCGATCGCGATCACGGACAAACGCGGCCGCGAACAATTGATCTGCATGGCGTCCCAGTGGATGGTTTCCTACGATCCGAAATCGGGCGATGAGATCTGGCGCGTTTATCACGGCAAAGGCTTCTCGGTCGTGCCGCGTCCGGTTTACAACGACGGTGTGGTTTACTTCTCGACTGGTTTCTCAAAGCCCGAACTGTGGGCCGTTCGCGTCGATGGCCAAGGCGACGTGACGACCTCGCACGTCGAGTGGACACAGTCGCAGGGGATTCCCGCAAAACCGTCGCCACTGCTTCATGAGGGATTGATTTATGTGATCGCGGATACCGGCGTGGCAAGTTGCTTCGGCGTCGCCGACGGGCAACCGGTGTGGAAGAAACGAATCGGAGGCGATTATTCCGCGTCACCGATACTTGCCGGCGGTCACATCTATCTCGGCTCACACGACGGCAAAGTCACGGTACTGAAGCCGGGGCGCGAAGGCAAAATCGTCGCAGAGAACGTGGTTGAAGGTCAGATCATGGCATCGCCGGCGGTCGTCGACGACTCGCTGATCCTGCGAACCGACACGGCTATCTACCGGTTCGAGTAGACGGCAACCGCGGATCGCGCGCCGCCGCTCTGCACAGAATGTGCCCGCCGAGTCACGCCTGCGTGACACGGTGCGTCGGGGTTGGTCGGCCGGGACGCAGCGAGTGCGCAGAAATTGATTCGACTTCGAGACGCCGCGATTCCGCTAATCCGCTAACCCGCTGGCGACAGATCTCTTCGAGCACCTGTGGATCGATCGAAACGCGAGCATTGACAATCATTTGAATGCGTCCACTCACGCTGCGATTCGCTGCCAATCCGATATCAACCCCTGTGTCGTTGCTGACGACGCTGGCCACCGCCTGCGCATCGCCACCCAGGACAGAAACCTTCAGGTGGGCGATTTGCCCTTCGTTTCTGGCAGCGATTCTCTCGGCGACCGACGCGACAATGTCATGCGCCAACGTGTCGAGTTCCACCGGCTCGTCGGCACGCAGCATCGCCGTCAAGTTCACCCAACCCAGGTCGGCTTCGCCGTCGGCATAGGTGTCGTAGTCGATCTGCAAAAGGCGGCGACCGGCGATCATCGGTGATTCGATGTATCCCATCACGCCCTCCACACCGTCACCGCGGCGAGGGCTGATCGCGATCACCGGAACGCCTTCGTTCAAAGATTCAAGTTTTTCTTTTAACGACGAGACTTCCTGGTCGTTCAACTGATCGAGACGGCCAATCATCAAGTAATCTGCTTCCTCCAACTGCTTCCGAAAAATGTATTCCGCCTGAGCTGAAAAACCGCTACGGGCACTCGAGGATTCTCCGTCGAGAATTCGTCGACCGTGCGATGGCTTGAGCAGCACGCCGAACGGAGCCAACTCGAACCGCTCGCCGAGCAACTGCTGAAGCGGCAGGATCACTGTGGCAACCAGATCGGTGCAGCTGCCGACCGGCTCGGCCAGCAGAACATCAGGCGGACGTTGGGTGCTTAGCGTTTCGGCAGTCGAAACGAGATCATCGAAGCTGCAGCAGAAACAGGCGCCTGCGACTTCACCGACATCGAATCCTTGTGAGCGTAGATTCAGTGTGTCGACCAGATCGTCCGCCTGGTCATTCGTAATGATGCCCACCCGTTTGCCAGCGGCCATGTACCGCCGGGCGAGTTCCCCAATCAATGTTGTTTTGCCGGCGCCCAGGAATCCGCCGATCAGGACGAATCGCGTCTTGGAATTCTCGTTCATGCATCGTCGTCGTGTGAGAAACCTGACTCGCGCGGACACTGCGCCCGCAAACCGCGTCGGGTACGTAGATGGATCAGACCGGATGGTTACCCGCACCTGCGAGCGTAGCCCATTGCACGGGCGATTACCATGTTGCCCCCCGCGCTCTGGTTGTCGAGTCCGGGCGTCCTCGTTGTCGAGTCCGGGCGTCCTGGTTGTCGAGTCCGGGCGTCCTCGTTGTCGAGTTCGGGCGTCCTCGTTGTCGAGTTCGGGCGTCCTCGTTGTCGAGTTCGGGGATCTGGCGTATTCTGAATCGATGAAACCGCGCCGCTGTCCCATGTCGCCCTCGATTGGCTTCCGAATCTCGCATGAGTAACGAGTACGACACGATCATCATCGGCGCCGGAATGAGCGGACTTGCCGCCGGCATCCGGCTGGCACATTTTGACCAGCGTGTTTGCATTCTCGAGCGGCACTATACGATCGGCGGGTTGAATTCGTTCTACCGAATGGGAGGACGGGATTACGATGTCGGGCTGCACGCCATGACCAACTTTGCGCGTAAAGGGACAAAGAAGGGGCCGCTGGCGAAATTGATCCGCCAGCTTCGCTTCCGATGGGAAGATTTCAAGCTGGCCGAGCAGGTTGGATCGTCCATCCGGTTTCCGGACGTCTCACTCGATTTCAACAACGACATCCAGTTGCTCGAGTCGGAGATCGCGAAGCACTTCCCGGACCAGATCGACGGTTTTCGCTCGCTGTGCGGATCGCTGCTCGATTACAGCGACATGGATGGAGGTGATCCCAACTTCATGCGTTCGGCCCGCGAGGTGATGTCTGAACATTTGAGCGATCCGTTGCTGATCGAAATGCTGATCTGTCCGCTGATGTGGTACGGCAATGCGCGAGAGAACGACATGGATTTCGGGCAGTTTTGCATCATGTTTCGTGCCTGCTATCTCGAAGGATTCGGCCGCCCCTTCAAAGGGGTGCGCGTGATCTTGAAAAATCTGGTTCGTCGGTTTCGCGGACTCGGTGGCGAATTGAAACTGCGCAGCGGCGTGTCGAAAATTCACGTTAAAAATGGCCACGCCACCGGCGTCGTCCTGGATGACGGGACTGAATTGGCCGGTAAGCGAATCTTGTCGTCGGCCGGCAACGTCGAGACGCTGCGGATGTGTGACGACATCACCGAGGTCGAAGTGGCCAAGGCCGGCAAACTTTCGTTCATCGAATCGATCTCGATTCTTGACCGCAAGCCCGCTGATTTTGGGTTCGATCGCACGATCGTATTTTATAACGACAGTGATAAGTTCCACTGGCAGCGTCCCGAAAGCTCGCTCTGTGACGCACGCACCGGAGTGATCTGTTCTCCCAATAATTACATTTACGATGCCGAGGAGGGTGATCTTCCCGATGGTGTGGTTCGGATCACGACGCTGGCCAACCACGATCGCTGGTGTGAATTGCCCGACGCAAAGTATCGTGCCGCCAAGGTGAAACAGTATGACGACGCGGTGGAGTCGGCGGTACGATTCATGCCCGACTTCCGCCGTTACGTCGTCGACACCGACGTGTTCACGCCGAAAACGATTCGTCGATTCACGTGGCACGACAATGGTGCGGTCTACGGTGCCCCCGACAAGCAACTCGACGGAACAACTCACTTGCCAAACCTTTTTCTGTGCGGCACCGACCAGGGCTTCGTCGGCATCGTCGGCGCGATCGTCAGCGGCATCAGCATGGCAAACCGCCACTGCCTGCAAAGTGAACCGACAGCCTGAGGCGGCAGCGCGTGAAAATCTGGGTCGATGCCGACGCCGCACCGACGGAAGTCAAGGAGATTGTCTTCCGAGCCGCCAAACGCTTGAATGTCGAAACGCTGCTGGTTGCAAACCGAACTGTGCCTACGCCGCGCAGCATGCCGATGGTCAAAGCCGTCGTTGTCCGTGATGGAACCGATGTGGCCGACCGGTATATCGCCTTGCACAGCCGTGCCGGCGACGTTGCTATCACCGCCGATGTCCCGCTCGCGGACGATCTGGTGCAAAAGGGCCTCTACGTGATCGACCCACGTGGCGATGAATACTCGCCCGATACGATCGCCAGCCGATTGTCGATGCGCAATTTCATGGATTCGCTTCGCGGCAGCGGCATGGTCACCGGCGGCAGCGCACCTTACAGCGACGGTGACAAAAAAGCTTTCGCCGCTACTTTTGACCGGTTGCTGACACGAGCGATTCGTCAATCCGACGAACTAGACGATGATCACGCGCCAGAAAACGAATGAGCCTGTTCGATTGCACCGACCCGAAGGCTGTGAATGAATCGCAGTTTGGTGATGACTGGATCCACGAAGACGTGCGGGACGAGATCGAGTAATCCCATGTCGCGGTTGAACTCGTTGACCGTCACACCCACGACACGATAACTCTCGAACATTTCTTCGAAATCGTGCAGGTCACAATTTGTCAATTGAAAGTGGTTCGCTGTGTCGAGAACACTGACCATGTCGAGATACTCCGAGAACGTTTCCGCGAAATCCTCCCACGGATGCATTGTCGCGTACGCGGAGATATATTCCGACTTCCAATTTGGCTTGGGACCCTGCTGGTAATATGCATCCATCGCATCCTCGTAGGTCGGGCTTCTTTCATCGCCAAAGATCTCGCGGAATTCTGATTCGCGATTCTCTTTGACCAGTCGATCCCAGAAATAGTGCCCGAGTTCGTGACGGAAATGGCCCACCAACGTCCGGTGCGGTTCTCCGAAATCAACCCTCGTCCGTTCGCGTTCGACACTGTCCGCCTCGCGAATGTTGATCGTAATGCATCCGTTGTCATGCCCTGTCGGAACCGGCTTGTCGCCGTCCGACTTGAACTCGAACGACAAGACTGGTGCCCCGGGCGACTCTTCGATCGGCAACCCGACTTGCTTGACCGTGTAAAGCACGCGCCGCTTGGCTCGCTCAAGCCGTTGCCATTTCTGTTGATTTCCCTCGATTTGAAGATCGGGGATCACCGTCGTCAGCCGACATAGATCGCAAAACGTCTCATCCGGTTGATTTTCGACCAGGACCAACCGGTTGCAAATCTGTTGCGAGTGGTAATTCTCACACTTGACAACCGACACACCGCAGTCGGGATTACCGCATTTGGTCGAACCGTCCTCGGCCGAAACCATGGGTACAACACGGTTACACGCCGGGCACATGCCGGACTCGAAACCGCAATCAACGCAGGTCACGCTGTGGAAAAACAGGGAATTTCCACACCGACAGGGAAAGGTTTTCATGCTTGATATCAACATTGGAGAGTATTCATCGCCCACGAGAATCGATGGGCGAAGCAACCGATCAAATGGACACGACGACTTCCGGCAACGATAGCCCCAGTCCCTCGCGCGGCGCTCGTGTCTCACGATATCTGACACTGCAAAAACCGAGCCACAACAATCGACAATCACGATCACCTTGCTCCCGACAACCTTCCCCATCGGGTTGGTTTCGGTGATGATACGACGGTCGCCAAAGAACCAGACTCGTATTTCGATGTGCCCGACTCAATTCAAACGTCATCCATGTCTCGATTGGAAACCGGAATCCCGAAGCTTGATGCGATGCTCGGCGGAGGCCTCCTGCCAGGCACGTTGACCGTAGTGATGGGGGCGACCGGAATCGGCAAGACACAACTCGGCCTCTCGTTTGCCAACCACGGACGCAGCCAGGAAGGTGAAGCGGGAATCTTGTTCGATCTGACTGCCCGTGGGGACTCGCAAAACCACGACGACTACGCCGAGAGACTGTGCGGGTGGGCCCTGACCGAGCGACATCCCGACGGCCACGTGATCCCCGAGAACGTGTGGGACCGCGCCGCGTCACGCCACGACTACATGCACATTTTCAAGCACAGCGGTCGACGTGTCACGTCCAGCGACATGGATTCGGATCAGTGGCGAGAGTGGAAATACGAGCAGGCAAAGAAGCTGGATCAGGCGATCGCGTTCTTCTACGGCAATTTTGTGCACGGTGTCCGCCGATGTGTCATCGATGGCGTCGAACCGACCGACCGGGCCGCCGATTCGATTCAAATTGAAATGTTCGAGTACATTTACCACCAGATTCTCCGCAAGGAACACGACTGGGTCGCCCGTGACTTGTTTCGAATCGATTTTCGAAGCAACGCGGAAAAGGTCGATCGACACGCCTACGACCACAACTCACTGGGATGCTTGTTGCTATACACCAGCCACGAAGTCATGCTTGACGATCTGATCACTCGCAAGATCGAAAGTGGCGATCTGTTGTCCAACGCGAACACAATCATTTTGATGGGAAAGACTCGTGAAGGAAACAGCATGGGGCGGTCACTGCATGTCGCGAAACACCGTGGCAGCGATTGCGACGATTCAATTGTCCCCTTTGGAATCACCAGCAAAGGCATCGAGATCAAAAACTGAGCCCTTTGCGCCAGCGTCGGGCCCTGGCGCCCCTGAACATTACGTAGCAGTCCCGAATTTGAGCCGCACGCGCCAGCGTCGGGCCCTGGCGGCCGGAGACTACTGTCGACGCCCGTGGTCGGCCGATAAATGTCTCGATCCCGCCAGCCGGTTTTGCCTGAAATAACGCACTGCCCCATGAACGATATCGAAAGTTTTCTCACCGCCGCGACGTTCGGAGTCGCCGGCGCCTCGTCGAACCGTGCCAAGTACGGCAACAAGGTGCTGCGCTGCTACTTGCAAAATGATCGCTCGGCGATTCCCATTCACCCGCTTGAAACGGAAGTCGAAGGTCAAGTTGCCTACAAAGATCTCGCCAGCGCCCCGGCGATCGAGAGCCTGTCGATCATCACTCCGCCTGCCGTCACGGAAAAAATTGTTGATCAGGCAATCGGCGCAGGCGTGAAACACGTCTGGATGCAGCCGGGAGCAGAAAGCCAGACTGCGATCGAGCGTGCTCGCGAGGCAGGGCTGATCGTCATCGCCGGCGGTCCCTGTGTTTTAGTTGTTCTGGGATACCGCGAGTAGATCGGGATCGTCACTCCAGAAACTCGGCGAGAACCGCGGCAGATCGCGGCACTGCGGCTGGAGCCTGGCGGATCAGCGGCCCCAGAGACTGCAGTGTCGCTTCGACTCGATCTCGATACATGCTCTGTTTTGATTCGCGTGACAGGTACAACAGATTCTCAGCCGA
>JAHELS010000234.1 GCA_024644085.1 Rhodopirellula sp. | reverse complement strand
TCCTGCTCGCGCTCGTACGCGTGCTGGGTCCGCAAGCTCTGTTGTTGATCCACGCAGTTTTGAAATCGCTGGGAAAGCCCGCGCAGCAACCGTGTTTGTCGCCGGATGTCAAATAGTCCCGCGGGACCAACGGACGTGTCTTTCATGATTGGGCGGAGGAGATAGCAGGGGAGAAAGTGGATAAGACGCTCAGAGCGTACCCGCTAGTTTAATTCCTCGGAGTGGTCGCGCGTGTCCTTCAAATCCCGATCTGCCTTGCGAACCGTATCGGTGAATTCGTGCAGGGCAGTGGTGAACCGGTTGAGGCTGGGGCCGAGCGTGGAAAGATTCTCCTGCTCGAAGCGGCGACAACGGTCGTCGAGCCAGTCGTCGCGTACCGCGGACCAGAGTCGGGCAAATTCGACGAAATCACGCTGCAAGCGGCTTTCGCTTTCGTTGATTCTGCCCAGATTGAAGGACATCAACCCACCTGGATGGCCGAGGGATTGCGAGATGAAAAGGGCTGCCCGCCTTCGGTGGGGGCCGAGGTCACGAACTGGAGTTGAACGTCCGCAACATCTTCCTTCCTTTATACAGGTTGAACAGGTCGTCGGGCGAAAGGGGACGCATTCGCCCGGAAATCGGATGATCAATCGTCTCCAGACCGTCGGTCACGACCACACACTCGGTTCCGTCCCGGACCGCCGTGAAAACTCCCGCCTGTTCGTCGAGAAAGAATCCGAGCAGCGCCACTTTGATCTCGGCGTAACCCAGATGAGCAAGATGCTTCTGGAATGTCTCGATCGCGCGGGTCTGTGCTTCGTTGAACTGGTCTGCTGCCACCGAAAAAATCTCCGGATGCTCGGCATGCCATCCAGCGTACATCGCGTAGATATCGTCCAGGGGAAGGTTGGCAACGTCCGTCGACATGGCGAACGCGACCGGACCGGTGATCCCGACATTGCTGTAGGTTCGATCACCAAAGTTGTACTCGAATCGGACCAGATGGATGTCGACCGGGTCGTGAAAACTCGGCCACAACATCCGTTTGGAATCGATCACTTCGACCGTAGTCGGTGGTACCCCCATTTGTTGCGGCTGACTCAACCACAACGCCATCTCGGCTTCGGAGGTCGACTCCTCGGTACGAAAGTGATCGTCGACCAACGATCCAAACCCCAACTCGTCGGCGTAATGGATCGCTCGCAACCGTGCGGCGGGATCAGCGGTCAGTTCCAATAAGCGTTTCTTGCCCAGATCATCTCCGAGAGCGGCAAGGGATCCCGCGGCCTCGCATTGAACGCGGCGATGACGCAGCTCGATCGTCTGGTTCAGCTTTCCGATCGACGATTCATCACGAATCAATCCAACGGTGTCACAGAGTGAAACCGCCAACGCAACCGCTTCACCCAGAGTCGCCTGGACCGAGTCGACGTCCTCACCAAAGGATCGAGGGTTTTCTTCGAAACGGCTCAACCGTGATGTCACCTCGCCCAATAACGAGTTCAACATCGGCAACCGCTGGGCAGCCGGATGCGTCGACACACGATTCGTGCGGTAAACATAGTTCGCCAAGTCCAACAGTGGCGATGCGAGCGCGGGGTACTGCAGACAGTCCAGCGCCGCGGGAAAAATCGCATCCACCGGCCAATCGTCCTGTTGCATCAGCGGACTGAGCACTTGAGCCGAGTCGATCCATTGACGCGGAGGATTCGTTGCCAGGGACGCCACCAGCGCGCCAAGGGACTCGCGGGTGCGAATCATCGCGTAAAGATGCAGCAGCAGGTGGCAATTGGGAGTATTCTCGGCCAGCGCAGACTCGATCGCGCGCAGACTCGGCACGCTCAGCCCCTCGACGGCTTCCCAACCCGATTGCAGCGAAGTGTTGTGCATCACCCGCAGCAGCGCGCCGACGATCGCCGGATCGGATTGCGCCAGCAAATCGGCCCGGCCGGCAATCGCATCGACCAACTCGGGTCCCTTGTCGGTCGCCTGTTCGGCCAGCTCTCGAAGCCGCCACCCGGCCGCGACCGGATCGGCCGAGGTTCCCAGCAATTCGTTCAAAATTTCGTTCAACACATCCTCTGCCACGTTCGAGACACGATTTCCTTGTTATCCCACGAATCTCGGGCTCGCCCAAGTGAGCAGGCGGCCCCCGGCGCGCCCTGGAAATGCCGCGCCCTGGAAATGCGGCGAGCCGGTTGCGAACGAATCGCCCGGCGGTTGCGTAGGTTGCCAGGAGCCGAAACGGCGTGTTTGTCAAAGCATGTTTGATGCTTTGGATTCGCAGAAATCCTGCGAATCACGATATTCCTGCACTTCCAAACCCCAAGTTTTAGCTTCGACCGCGAACTGGACTCGGCGCGAAGATTTCGTCAAATCTGCAGCAAACGGGGCGGACAGTGGTTTGCCAATTCGCGTCTTCGGTATAGCGTGTTGGACCGATGAATCGGACAAAAAACATGGTTTGGATATCCCGTCTCGCCCTCTTTGGGTACATCGTTGGTGGCTGGCTGCTGCCCGCCTCGCATTTTCATGCGCACGGTGACCACCTGGCGTGCCACCACGATCCCTCCCAGCACGCGGCCGCCGAGTCGGAGGATGCTCATGCCCCGCATTCCTGCTGCGACGATCACCCCCATCACGACGAGGCGGCGGAACCGTCCGATCAGCCTGAGAGTGGTGGCGGGCCAGTTCGGCACGTGGAAGCGGCGTCACCGCAGCTCTGCGGCGGGTTGTGCGCGCTTTGCTCGGCGCGGTCACTCTGTTCGACCACGCTTCGCTGCGCGTTGACGACATCCGGCTATCACGACACGCCGTTACAGATTTGCATGTCCGAACCGTTTCTGGTCCGCGACATACTAGCCGGGGCGATTTCTTCGCGAGGTCCGCCGCTGATTGTTTGATCGCTTCGAAAACGTTCATTCATTCAGTACCAAGGACTTTGCAAATGTGTCTTTCTTTCCTGCGCGGCGATCGCCGCGCGCGTCATCGTCACGGGTTCACGCTCGTGGAACTTCTTGTCGTCATCGCGATCATCGGAGTGCTCGTCGGTCTGCTGCTTCCCGCTGTCCAGGCCGCTCGCGAAGCGGCGCGTCGGATGAGCTGCGGAAACAACTTCAAACAGATTGGTCTGGCTCTGCACAATTACCACGCCGCCTACAACGAGCTGCCGCGACATCACGGAGGGACGTGGGTCGACAACAACACGCCAACCGATATGAACAACCGGATGTCGCTGTCGTTTCTGGTCGGGCTCACGCCATTTTTTGAACAACAGGGACTTTGGGAACAGATTTCCCAACCGCGCGAGGAACGTGTCGACGGATCGATTCAGTCGCCTGCGTATCCCAAGATGGGTCCCGCGCCATGGGTCGACCAGTACCGGCCTTGGCGCACCGAGATTCCAACCTTGCGATGTCCCAGCGATCCGGGCCATGGGCTGCCATCGTTCGGGCGAACGAATTATGCAGCCTGCATGGGCGACTCGATTGACTTCATGGATAACGGCCCTGTTCACATCGCCGGTGGGGTCCTGGCCACACCGCCCCAAACGTGGGTGGTCACTCGTGCCCGCGCGGGTTGTCGCGGGATATTCGTGGCGCGAAAATCAACCAAGTTCCGAGACGTTCTCGATGGCCTTTCCAATACGATCATTTGTGGTGAGATCGCGACGGACCTGGGCGACCGTGACATCCGGACGATGCCGTCGATCGGAATTCCCAACGATGAAGTACGCGACGAACCGGATCATTGCCAACACGAGGGGCTGATCGATCCGGAACGGCCACGATTCTGGATCAGCGGCGGCTCGGCACCGACTCTTGGAGCTGCCGATGAAGGACGCGGATTTCGGTGGGCCGACGCCGGCACGGTCTGGACCGACTTCAACACGATTCGACCACCCAACCAGGAGCTCTGTCTTGGCGATGACGCGAGTGTCACCGGCGCGGGTGCGGGCGGTGGCGGCGTCGACGCGCCCGGCGTCGCATCCACAAGCAGCCGCCACCAGGGTGGAGCCCACGTGTTGATGGCCGATGGGGCAGTCATCTTCATGACCGATTCCATCGAAGCGGGAGACATGCACGATGGAAATGTCTGGCTCAATGGAACTGACCACTCCACCAACGGCAGCCCGAGCCCGTACGGACTCTGGGGCGCACTGGGAACCCGAGCATCGTCCGAAACGATCGAGGAAGAGCTGAATTAATGGAAGACGACCAGTCGCGTCTTTGATCAGACAGCGCCGCGTGACTCGCGCGTGAGAGTCAGCGGCGCAACGAGTTTTGTAGGCCAGTCCGAGTTCCGCGAGTTCCTGCGACCAGCGCTCCCCGACGCGATCGCGCCGCAGCGGTGTCGCTGTCGCTCCTTGTTACCGGCCTACGAGAACTTGTAAAACCGGCTGCTAAGCTCCGCTGCGAGGCTGTCCAACTAAGCCGACCGTTTCAGTGACGCGGTCGCAGCGGACTCGATCCAGCTCCCCACGTCGTCGAGCGATGGCACGTCGCTGCTGCGCAGCGCACGCTTGCCGGCGCTGGTCGAGGCGAATTGCTCGATCTTGCTGTGGAGCGCAGCGGCACGCTCGGCGGCCAGGCTTCCCGCGTCACGGCACTCCACGCCGACGAGCAATTGAGCTTTGTAACCGCACAGCGCCGCGACGGTGGAGACCAAACGCGCTTGATCCTGCCAATCGCGGATCGTATCCGCTTTGATCCACCGCGTCTTGATTTTCTTCGCCATCGATTCGGGCGACGACTTCAAAAACTGTTCGACCGTTGAGATCCCGATTTTCTCGAAACGTTTCGCGGTCTTGGGCCCGATCGATGGCGCATCGACCAAATCATCTGACATCCCCAAGCCAGGACGTTCCGCGCGATCGCCCTCTTCGGTGTTCGGCAGTGACACGGTCGCCGGTACCGAGGTGAGTGGCGATTGCTTTGCGACCGATTGCGGCATTGTGTTTACCGGCACCGCCGCTGGCGCTCGTTTCAGAGCTGACGATAAGCCTGTTTTTTCGACCGCCCGATCACGACGTCGCTCCTGGCTGACCGTGCGGACCTCGTCCGGCAAGTTTTCAATGACCGTTCCGGTCGCCTTGAACTCCTCGAAGATCGCGCGCACCGCCTTGCGTTCTTCCGCCGATTCGATGCGGCGAACGACCCAGGCGACGGGCATGTTGATCGCAGCGACCAACCCGGCGAGTGAAAGTGGGGCTTGCGGAATCTCGACGCCCGCGTCCTCGGCCGCCCGCTCGACGATTCGTGCCCAGCCGGTAAGGGCGAGTCCAAACAGTCCCGCAAGAATGTCGATCGACGCACCGTCGAATCCCTCGACTGGACGACGCGAACCCTTTGCAAGGTCGTACCGATCCATCAGTTCGTGGTAATAACGGTTTGAATGCTCGGCACCACGAATCACGGCGGTGCCCAACCAACCTTCTTCCTTCGCGATGTCAAAAACAATCTTGTGGTCACCCTGGCGGTACCGCTTCAGAATCTTTTCATAACTCTTGGTAACGCTCCACTCCAAAGGTCGATGAAGGACAGATTCCCTGGTCGACTGTTCTGTGTGCAAAGGCATCAGCGGGTCGGTGAAGTAATGACTCAGGACACCGGCACAATAGGCTGCCTCGGACCATTGCGATTGCCGTATCTCGTAGACGAGTTGCGCGTACCAATCCTCCGCCAATTTCGGGGCACCGCCCCAGTGATTGTCATTGACGTGGATGACGTGGTTGCGAAAGTCGCGAAATTCCTTGTCCGGCGCTTTGGCCCCCACCAGATACCGCGTGTGGTGACGGAGAAACTGGCTGGACAATCGCTGCCCGGCCACCGTGGAAACCAGCGGCAGCGCGTCAACGACAAAAAACTGGTGCGTGCTGCGGCAATGAGCCGCCCTCAGAATGCGAATCAATCGTTCCATCTCTCTCTCGCTTTCGCCGGTCGAATTCAGTGCATCGCCCGAGGGCGCCGGTGAAGCGGACACTAGGAAAGATCGCCCATCGAGCACCAGTGGGATGCGCGGGGCCGGCAAGGATTGCTAGCAACGAGAGTGTTGGGTAGCGAAAGCCGTCAAGACTTTCGGCGAATTACGCAGACGGAGAAAACGCTTGTCGGTTTTGTGCGACGTTGAAACCTTGAAGGACCATATACAAGGTGAGTGCTCAATCCCGGTTCTCGCCCGGCCCGCGCGGAACTTCCACGCCGCATCGTTTCTCGATGATGGCGAGGTGATGATGGAGATGGCCCGCGGCGAGCCACGCGATGGCACGAACCGTGATTCGCTGGCGATCGACCTCGGCCGAGCGGTCCCAGGCGCGGGGAACGATTCGTCGCAAGAGGCTCACGTTGGCTTGCCGAAGCAATCCGACTTCGCCGACGAGCGCGGCAAAGTTTCCCAGTCCGAAACGGCTGTCGGCATACTTGTTTTCGTCCCACGGTGGCAGACTTGTTTCGTCACCAGCGGCCAATCTCAACATTCGATAGCCGAACACCCTTTCCGCATCGGCACAATGTTCCACGACCTGACGAACCGTCCAATGATACGGCGGGTGAATCTTGTCTACCTGTTCGGTGCTGAGGTGGCTTGCAAGTTCGCATAACCAATACATTTGGTTCTCGAGCGCCTCCAACACACAATCGCCCTCGACCAGTTCGATCAACTCTCCGTGATAGTCCGACGAATACTCGTCGGAACTGGGTCGTCGGCTGGCGATGCGAGGTGTCATGGTGGATTACTTGACTTTCAAGCGTGACCGCAGGTACGCGTGCGGCATGAACAGATTCTCGAAGCGTCGAGATTCTAATCGGCTCGGGGCGCGATTGGCAGCGGCCGGCGGCTCTCATTCCTGCACATCGAGACTTTGCGCCATGGAGGCCAGTGCGCCGGCGGTCCGTGCGACCGATTCGACGTCGATGGTGTGCGGCCCCATGAAGGAATGAAAATCGACATCGACGCCCGCCTCGGTCATCATTTCGCAAAGTGCAACGGCACTGGTGTAGGGCAGGATCGGGTCAATTTTTCCATGCGATTGAAAAACGGGTGTTTCAGCCAATCGCGTCGGCATCGCGGCCTCCCAAGCGGGTCGGCAAACGATCGTTCCGGAAAACTGGAACAGTCGTCGTGGCGGGTCGGAAAGACCGCGCAGAGAAACGTCCATCGCCAGCATCGCGCCTTGCGAAAAACCGCCCAGAACGAGCGGGGTTGATGCGCCGCCCAGATCCTTCCGCGCACGTTGAATGGTTGCGCACAACAGTTCCCGCGCCTCGTTGATCCCCGGCGGCTCGCGTTCGTGCAATTCGTCGAATCTCGATGCCTGGACTGCCTCGGCAAGTCGGGCCATGTTGATCGGCCACCACGCACGCCCCTCGGGCATCCCGAGATCAGCCAATGTGTGGGGTGCATCGGGAAAAACAAACCGAAACGCTCCAGCATGTTTGCCAAGCATGCCGATCCATTCGCCCGAAAGCGGCGCGAGATCCTCGTAGGAAGCACCGTAACCATGGCAAATCACAACCGCGACCCTGGGTGAGGGACCCCCGTCAACCACAATGCAGTCGAGTGATTCCAATTGAGTGCGATGCGCGGTCGGCATGGGCTACGGTAATGATCAACGGGCAAATCGGTCAGAGTCGAATGACGAGAATGGGTTCTCGCTGAACCGCAATCATCGTCATCGCGCCCAGGAAAGCAAGATGACGAACCGGGAACGACGTGGCAGGAGAACGCGCAGTCGACTCAGGGCTTGCGTGCCTTGTCGCCCCAGACCGCATCAAGTTGTCGGTCACGCCCGCAGGTGAATCGATAGAACTTGTATTTCTTCGGATTCTTTCTGTAGTAATCCTGGTGATAATCCTCGGCGGGATAGAACTCGGTGGCCGCGATGATCTCGGTGTGCACGCGCTTTCCAAGTTGCCCACGCACCTCGGCCTTGGTTTCCTGGGCCAACTCTTTCTGTTTTTCGTCGTGGTAGAAAATCGCGGTTCGATATTGGTTCCCACGATCGCAAAACTGACCGCCCGCCTGGGTCGGATCAACGTTGTGCCAGAACAGCCACAGCAGTTTTTGGTAAGTCACAACGGATGAATCGAATTTGACCTGCATCGATTCGATGTGTCCGGTACGTCCTGTCTTGACCTGGTCGTAGGTCGGGTCGTCGATCCGACCACCGGTGTACCCCGATGTCGTAGAGAGGACACCCTGCATCTCGTCAAAGGGAGGTTCCATGCACCAGAAACAGCCTCCGGCGAAAGTCGCAACCCGAATCGAATCCGAATCGGAATCGGAAGACGTGTCCGAGGGTGCGACCGACGGCTCAGATTCATCGGCGTTGCCGTACGAAGTGATCGCCAGTGCAGCGAACAGGCAAAGAAAAGCAAATTTGTGACGAGGCTTCATGACAGAGATCCACCATCTCGCTGGGTCATCGGAGGTGAAGTTTCATTCTAGATGCGTTCGCCGTCGCGCGCCGGCGAAAAGCCGCGTTGCGCTGCAATTTCAACGACTGGGCTGGTTTTCTTTCCGTTGCAAATACCACAACCGGTTTGTTTTCTCGTCAAATTCAGTGATGCAACCCTCGCCGGTGGCTTGCAGATGCGGCCACCTGGACATCTTCGACGACTGGTGTGATTGACCATCGGGCGTCAACAGCACGCAGCGGCTGGTCAAAATGTGGTCGCCCAACATGACAAACTGTTTCCACGCGGAGGACGGATTCGTTTTGGAACCATAGTTATCAAGCTCGGTCAGCTCGCCGGTTTGTCGGTCGACATGGGCCCAAGGCGTTGTCGCCGATCGATGCAACAAGAAACCATCTTCGGTCCAACAAGGCACGACGTGAGAACCAGAAATCTTGGTGTAGACATTCGTTTCAGGTTCGAAACGCCAGAACCCGTTACGATCGCGTGGCACCGCGTTGTCCTGGATTCCCAACCACAAGCACTCGTTGGCTTCGTCGGGAATCAGGTATCGAATGAAAAAACTTCCTCGACCGTCGATCAGATTGCGCGGCTGGATCGACATCGACGATGCCAGCAATGTGAACTTACTCGAAACGGGATCGAAGCTGGCCAACGCGTCCGCGTAGGCGATGTAAAGCCGATCCACGTACCATGCCATTCTCCAGACATCATTCGATGGAGCACCGTTCTCTTCTGTGTAGGTCCGAATCGTATCCCCCTGGATCATCGAGAACCCCGGTGCGTCGGTCGC
>JAHELS010000044.1 GCA_024644085.1 Rhodopirellula sp. | reverse complement strand
CCCGCTCGTCGCTGACCGCATCCATCGCGGATTGGGCCAGATCATCCATTGCAACGAACCATTGGTCGGCAAGGTACGGTTCAATCGGCGTCTTGCTTCGATCGCTCATCGGCAGTTCAATGTCGCGATCTTCGATATCACCGAGCAACCCGAGAGCTTCGATGTCTTCGACCACCGCAGCGCGAGCTTTGGGTATTGTCAAGCCTTCGTATTTGCCCCCTTCGGCATTGATCGTGCCATCGGAGTTGAGAATGTTGATCATCGGCAAACCGATTCGCTGGCCCACCTCGTAATCGTTAGGGTCGTGGGCGGGCGTGATCTTGACCAACCCGCTACCGAGTTGCGGCTTGGCCCATTGGTCGGCGACCAGCGGTATTTCGCGATTCATCAGCGGAAGCATTACCTTGCGACCGTCGCGCGCCATTTCACGCAGTTGGATCAATTGGGGCAACATCTGCTCGCGACGCTCGGCGAGCTGCTCGAGCTGGATTTCGATCTCCGCCTTTTCCTTTTCTTTTGCGTCGCGCAGTTTCTCGCGCAACTCGGCTTCGATTTTCGCCAGAGCGGCCTCGGGATCGGGATGCACCGCCACCGCTGTATCGCCAAGCATGGTCTCAGGCCGAGTGGTGGCAATTTCCACCCGATCCGGCTCACCCGCCTTGGGGTCGATGACGGGATAGTAGAAGTGCCAGAAGTGTCCCTTTCGCGCAACGTTTTCGACTTCGTCGTTGCTGACGGCCGTTTGCAAATAGGTGTCCCAATTGACCAGCCGTTTGCCGCGGTAAATCAAACGTTTTGAAAACAGATCATAAAAGGTCGCGCGCACCGCTGCGGCGCAAGTTTCGTCGAGCGTGAATCTTGTTCGTTGCCAGTCGCAACTACAGCCCATTCGTTTGAGTTGGCCCAGAATTCGTTTCTCGTATTGGTCCTTCCATTGCCAGATGCGCTCGACCAGACCTTCTCGTCCCAGTTCGTGACGCGAAAGGTTTTCTTGTTCCTTCAAGCGTCGCTCGACGACCGCTTGGGTTGCGATTCCGGCGTGATCGGTTCCCGGCATCCACAAGGTCTCATAGCCCTGCATTCGGCGTGTGCGGATCACGATATCTTGCAACGTGTTGTTGAGCCCGTGCCCCAGATGCAACGCACCGGTGACATTTGGCGGCGGAATCACGATGGTGAAGGGTTTTCTCTCGGGATGGACCTCGGCGTGTGCGCAATTGGCTTTGTTCCAGGCCTCGGAGATACGGGCCGCGGCGTTGGCGTGATCAAAGCGATCTGGAATCTCGTTCATCAGTCCGTGTGAGTCCAATGGATTTGGGAAATGATCGTTGGTAACAAGAAGGTGTTACTTTCCACCGACGGGTAATTCTTCTTTGTGCAATTTGTATTCAACGGCGTCGACGAGTGCTTGCCAGCTGGCCTCGATGATATTTTCGCTGACGCCAATCGTGCCCCAGTTTTCGTTGGCATCTCCACTTTCGATGTTGACGCGTATTGAGGCAGCGGTGCCGGCGCCCGAGTCGACGACGCGGACTTTGTAGTCGATCAGCCGCATTTCACCGAGGCAGGGATAGGTATCGGATAACGCTTTCCTCAGGGCGGCGTCGAGTGCGTTCACCGGGCCGTGACCCTCGGCGGCATCGAACCAAAGCGTTTCTTTGACTTTCAGCTTGATGATCGCCTCGGCAAAGACCCGTTTGTGTTTGCTGTCTCGATCGCCTGCGACGATGCGATACTTGATCGGAGCAAAATGGGCGTGAAACGTGCCGGCGACCCGTTTGACGAGCAGGTCAAAAGAGGCGCCTGCGTTTTCATACTGGTATCCCTGATTCTCCAGGCGGACCACTTCCGCCAGGATTTTGTCCATCAATTCGCGATCGTCGTCAATGTGGTGCTTCGTTGCGACTGCGACGATGTTGCTGCGTCCCGACAATTCGCTGACGAGGATCCTGCGCTCGTTTCCCACTGCGGCGGGATCGATGTGCTCGTACGTATTGGATGCCTTGTTGATTGCATGAACATGCATGCCGCCCTTGTGCGCAAAGGCGCTCTGCCCCACGAACGGCTGTCCGTTTCGCCACTGTAGATTGGCGGTTTCGTAGACGTACCGGCTGAGTTCTGTCAGGTGCGTCAGTGGTCGACCCTCCAGAACGTTGTAGCCTTCCTTCTTCAATCCGAGGTTGGCCATCACGGATATCAGGTCCGCGTTGCCGCAACGTTCGCCGATTCCATTGATCGTTCCCTGGACCTGGGTCGCACCGGCGTCAACCGACGCGAGAGAATTTGCGACGGCAAGTTCACCATCATTGTGACAGTGGATTCCGATTTCAACGCCGTAATCCGATGTGCCTTCGATTGCCTTGCGCGTGACTTCCGCAATTCGCTCGGGAAGCGTTCCGCCGTTGGTGTCGCACAGCACCAACCATTTCGCACCCCCAGCGGCGGCGGCGCACAGCGTCTCGATTGCGTAGTCGGGGTTCGCGTTGTATCCGTCGAAAAAATGCTCAGCATCGTAAATCAGTTCCGAGTGCCGGGCGAGGAACTCGCTGCTTTCGCCGATCATCGCGACGTTCTCTTCGAGCGTTACCCGCAGCACTTCGGTTGCGTGGTAGTCCCATGTCTTGCCGACCAACGTGATGCAGGGTGTCTCAGCGGCGACAAGCGCCTGCATGCCGGGGTCGTCTTCGGCCTTCATCGACTTTCGGCGCGTCATCCCAAAAGCACAAACCTTGGTAGCGCCAAGATTACGTTTTCGAATCTCCTGGAAGAACGCGACATCCTTTTCATTCGACAGCGGGTAACCACCCTCGATGAAGTCGATTCCAATTTCCGCTAACCGGGTGGCGATGTTCAGCTTGTCTTGCAGCGAAAAGCTGACACCTTCTCCCTGCGATCCGTCGCGCAGTGTCGTGTCGTAGATTTGGATCGGTTTCAATTTCATCGCAGTTTGTTGGGTTGGCGACCGTCCTGGGTCGACGGCGGTGTGGTGGTTGCGGCGTTAGGATACGAAAAAACCCCCGAACCTAAGGAGGCCTCGGGGGTGAAAATGTCACTCAGCAATGCTGATTCGACCCGTCCGGAGGTGTCTCCGGCGGTAAACTTCTCCCCCGCGTCAAAGCCGGCTGTGGATGCCGATGACGCGGAAAATAATCGAAATCAAGGTCGAATCGGTCACGTTTGTTCAATCAGTGGACGGTAACGATGACTCTAGGATGACCGCTGGCCCAAGGGATGTCAATCTCTCGGTCATGTCGTCCTTGTCGGGATTGAGTCACCATTGGGACGCACGTCGCCTCATCAATCGAGTGATACCGCGCATGCCTTTCGAGGCTTGCTAGCGGTCGACAGACACGCGGGTACAATCCCTTGAAGCGGAGGCGACCATCGTGCGGAGGGTTGTGCGAGGACCATATTCGCGCGGACAGACCGCACTCAGCGACACGCTACGCCACATCATCGGGACAGGAACACTTGCAGGTCATGTCCCTCAGCACGTTGGAATCATGAGAGTCATCAGCGTCACTTGCGACAACTGCGGCGCCCCGTTGGAGATCCCCAAGCGGACAAGATATGTGACCTGTTCCTATTGTTCCTCGCGACTGCAGGTGCATCACACCGGCAATGCCGTTTATACCGAGGTCCTCGAAGCGATTGAGCAGGCGACGACCGCCATTGCGGAAGATGTCGAAACGCTGAAACTGCAGAGCGAACTGGATCGACTCGATCGCGAGTGGATGATGGAGAAGGAGAGTTACACGGTGCGGGGCAAGGATGGTGAATACAACGTACCAAGTGCCGCGGGAGGTATCATTGGCGGTGCGGTTGCCGTCGTCTTCGGGATTTTCTGGATTGGGATGGCGTCCTCGATGGGAGCACCCGGTTTCTTTCCGCTATTCGGCCTGGTAGTGATCGGGTTTGCAATATTCGGCGCCGTCACGTCGGTTCGCAAGGCTGACATGTACGCGACAAACAAGAGGCGATACGAACAACAGCGCCGGTCGTTGGCCGAGAAGATCGGCTCTCGACCTGATTAAGCGAATTGCGTTACTTATGCGAGTTTGCCAGGCAGCGTGTGTCCGATTTCCTTTCGGAAACTGACCTGACGCTGGTCGTGAGCGGCCGTGACGTTGGCCATCTCGCCCTTGCAATCCTCACAAACGACAAACCCGGTGGGGGAGTGTTGCGTTTCGGCAACGAAACGTGTTGCGTTTAGGCATCATCGTCGTCACCCGCGTGGTAGGGTTCCGTGGACAAAGTCTGTCCAAAACGAATTCCTTACCAAATCGGTTGCGCTGCGTCGCGACTGAATGACGCGATGGACCGATGATTCACCAGGCTGCCTCAAGCAAATCGAAGCAACCAACGACGCTGCCGCTCGGTCGGCTGTTGTTGGCGGCCGCGGCGCTGTTGGTAGCTGTTTCGTGCGGTTGCAGTAATCTGCGACTGCCCGCGATCGATCCAACCGGTTCACGCATATTTGCGCCTCTGCCGACCACGACGACCCTGGCACTTCCCGGATCCGGGGGCGAAGGGTGTCGTTGTTTTGGTCGTTTGCGCAGCCTTGGGACCCGTTTCCATCATTTCAAGAAGCCGGGGTTCCAGCTGCCGGATCCAGCGTTTCCTGAACCTGCGACACCGCCGGCATGTCCAACGCCGGCGCCGTCGCCGATCGGCGGGGTCGGCAATGAACCGTGTGTGCCGAGTGCGCCTTGCGGCGGTTCTTGCAAAGACGGGCCGCCCGCCGTGTTGCTGGGTGATGAATGCAGGATCAAAAACCGAATGCAATTACCCAAGCGAGGTAAGCGTGGTTGCATTCTGTTGTCGCCGCAAAAGATCGTCGCGCCGGTCGGTGGCGAAGTCGTGCTGTTATCGGGGATTTGCGGAACCGACGGGTACCTGCAAATGAACGAATCGCTCGAGTGGATGTTGGCGCCCGACAGCGTTGGTACCTTCATTCAGGTCGGTGATGACGATCGCGGTTTGGTCCATCGGCTGGCCGGATCCAGGGAGCGGCCCGAGAAACATGATCCCTCCTACGCCCACGGCGTGACCAGCACCAAAAGGACCTTGATCACGAGGGGAAACAACGATCCCCGCGACGATGTCCAGCTTGAAAAAGGACAGACATGGATCACCATCAGCAGCCCGAGCGAAGGGACCAGCCACGTCACGGTGCTTGCGCCCGACAGCGATTGTTGGGACCAACGCAAAGCAACGGCGACGATCTATTGGGTTGATGCAAGATGGCAATTCCCAGGTCCGCAGATGGTCGGCGTCGGGCAAGGGGTCGAGTTGAACACTCGTGTCACTCGCAGCGAAGCCGGATTACCAGCGCGGGGTTGGAAGGTCCGCTACGAAATCCAACAACCGGAACTCGCAACATTCGCGGGTACCGGCGGATCGTCCGTGGTCGAAGCAACGGTTGATGAATCGGGCAATGCGTCGGTTCAATTGTTGCCCAATCCCGGGACAAGCGGGATCGCGACGATCGATATGCAAGTGATTCGCCCCGGCGGTGAGAGCGACAACCTGCCCACGATGACTCTTGGGCGTGGGCAGACGTTCGTGACGTGGAGCGCCCCGCAATTGGCGCTGCGAGCCGGCGCACCGCAGGTCGCGACGTTTGATGTTCCGGTCCAGGTCGTCGCGAACGTTTCCAACCCGGGCGACCAGGCAGCGACGAATGTACGAGTTGATGTCCAGCTTCCACCAGGCACGCGTGTTACCAGTGCAGACAGCTTTGCTCGCGTGTTGCCCGGTTCAGTCAGCTGGGAAATCGGGACGGTTCCGCCGCAAACTCAACTCGACCTGTTCATGGAAGTCGCCGCACAGTCCCCAATTGACCTGGTGTTCCAGGCACGCGGCGACGGTTTGGTGGCCGAAGACACGGTTCGGATTGATGTCTTTCGGCCATCGTTGTCAATGCGGGTTTCACCGATTGAAGAGCGCGTCGAAACGGGACAGCGTGTCACATTCAACATCGATGTCACCAACACCGGCGATCGGCCGCTGCAGAATGTTTCCCTCAGTGCTACCGGTGACGACGGAATGATTCACGAAGGCGGTGGCCGCGGAGTTCGCAATCCCAAAGAGGACGGACCGCTGCAGCCCGGTCAAACATGGGGCGCAGAGGTTGTGTTCCTGCCGACCGAGTCGGGTCGACGCTGTGTGACATTCGAGGCGACGGCCGACGGGGGCCAACGGGCTTCGGAGACCGGTTGCACAACCGTCATCAACCCGGTCCCGACGACGCCGGTATTGTCCGCAACGCTCGAAGGTCCGGATCGAATGCAGTCCGGCGACACGAAGATTGTACGCGCTCGCGTGGCCAATGCGGGCCAGGGCGTGGCTCGCAACGTGAAAGTCACGATGGTTTTCGATCCGCAGTTGCAGTTGTTGCAGGCGACCGAGGGCGCGGACCAGTCGCGGGTCGCGCAAAACGTCGTCAGCTGGAATGTCCCGCTGATCGAGCCGGGGCGCGAAGTCATTCTCGAAGGACAGTTTCGTGCGGCTGCGGCCAATCCGCAGACTCAGGTTCGGTTGTCCGCCGAAAGCGACGACGGCGCGATCGACAACACCGACTTGATGATGGAGATCGTGGAACTGATCACACCACCGACGACACAACCACCACCATCGCTGCCGCCGGTTCAACCAACGCCCGAAGTTCCGGGCGGGCCTGCACCGCTGCGTGGAGCACCGCCGTCGGCGCTCCAGAGGGAGGTTCCCGCCGGACCGCAACTCTCACAGCAATTGCAGGCGAGCCTGGTCGCGCTGGACAATCCGGTCCGAGTCAATGATCCGATTCGATACACTTTGAGAATCATCAACGATTCGTCGCAGCGCGACGGCCAGGTCGCAATTCAATTCCCGCTGCCTTCCGGCGTGAGGGTCGAGCGGATCAACCCGCTGACGAATCCGGAATTGAGTGAGTTCCGCACCGACGCCGGCGTCGTGTCGCTTGCCTACATTCGGTCGATGGAGCCGGGGGAATCGGTTGAGTACCAAATGGTTCTCAGCAGCAACCAGCCGCAAACCTTCAATCTCGATGTTCTGATCCGTAGTCTTGCGATGCCGGGTGGCATCCGCGAATCGGTGACGACGACCGTGACGCCCTAAAGATACTCGCGGGCGACGGAAACCGCTTGGAAAGCGGCGAGGTGCTATTCCAGCATTTTTACGATCGCATCATGGCCGCCGTTTCGGGCGTGGTCGAGGGCTGTGTCGCTATCGTCGTCCTCGATCGTTTTGTCAGCTCCGTTTTCCAAGAGCAACTGGACCACCTCGGGTTGGCCCAGACCGGCTGCCATCATCAGCGGAGTGAACGACTCGGTCGCGTCTTTCGCGTTCACGTCAGCCCCAGCGTCAACCAAAGTCGTGACCGTCGCCGCGAAGGGTCCGGTGCTGGCGTGAATCAGCGGCGTCTTTCCCTCGCTGTCACGACAATCGACCGTCGCACCGCTGCGGATCAACAGTTTGACCGTATCGCTGTGGCCGTTGTAGGCGGCCATATGAAGTGCGGTGAGCGATTTGGCGTCAGCCGCGTTGACGTCCGCCCCCTGATCGATCAAGTACTTGACCAATTGCTGATGTCCCTTGTAGGAAGCCATATGCAGCGCCGTCAGCGATCTCGAATCGGACGTATTTACATCAGTGCCCGCTTCAACGGATTGGCGGATCGTGTCGAGTCGACCCTCGTCCGCCGCTAACAAGAATGCTTCGTCACTGATTTGCAAGACCGGTTCAGCCGGCTCTTGGGAATCAACGGCCGCGGTCCCGCTTGGCACGTCCATTTGCACGGGGTCCGGATTTTTTTGCCTATTGCAACCGGTTGCCGCAAACATGGCGACGATACAGAAACAGCACAACGGTACGGCGGATCGATAAGTGATATTCATGACGGCATTGTAACGCCGCTGGAGCGTCACGGAGATTGGTGTCAGCGACGACGATTATTTTTTGGCGGAGATCACAATGGTGTCATCTTGCCATGTCGCGGTGACATCGGCTTGTTTGGCGACCATGTCGATCAATTCCCTCAACGTTAGATCCTGGCCTTCGATCGATACGTTTTGCCGGCACGCCTGGGCGGCATCGGGCTCGATGACGCATGTTTTTCTCGCGGTACCGGCTAATTGACGCAGCGCATTTTCGGCGCTTGTCGTCATCCGTTTGAGAGTGAACGTATCCTTCTCCGGGTCGGGCCCAGCATTATTCTCAGTCAGCTCGAACATGGCCTTGATCGCGGCGCGATGGGCGACGACATCACCCCTCGCCGTCAACGAATCCTTCTCGGCGCGGATTTGCACGTTGCGGTCTGCTGCGGTCATCGCGTCACTGAGTTTGCGAATCGCATCGGCGGGCTGATTTATCGCGTAGGTTCGCGTCAGAATCGCGTTACTCGCGGCAACCGTCTCGATCTCAGTTATCGAGGTGGTCGTTTTGGGTCGGAGATCGAATTGTGCGAGAACCAGTGTCGCGGCGACGCGGCGATCGATTTTTTTCCACTTGTTGGCCGGCCAAAGGTCATGAGGCAGCTCGGGCGTGACATCCACTTCGCCAGCGCCGAGGGCAGCGGCTTGTTGCAATGCTTCGCCCGGCGCTGTCAAGTCTTCCCATCCGATGTCTGCGACTGCCGCACGACCGTCGTCAAGCTGGAGCCCGAGTACGGATGAGGCGGCTTGATCGACCCATTCGGGCCGGCCAACGAGCAACACGTTCTTGACCGGCATCACGACGCAGTCGCGCTGAGCTGCGATTTTCGTAATTGCTGCGTACACGGTAGGGCCGACTGGACCGGCGACCACCGGCGACGTCGGATCGACATGGCGATCAATCCACAAATTGATGCGAGCTTCATCGGCGATTCCGGTGAGGGCCTCACGGAACGGCTTACCGTCAACGATCGACGTCATCGGTATCGACAGCTGTTTGAAAAATGGGTCGCGATCCGAAAACCGATCCGCCCGGGCAAAGGTCATCGGGACCATCAGGAGGGCGGCAACCAGCCCCGCGGCGCCTCGACATGGGAAAATTCTTCCGCCTCGGCGCGTGGGCCTCGGGAGAGCTTTGGGCATGGCCTTTGGTCTCCGCTGGTGGGAAATTCAAGGGGGTCGGTGGGAAATTAAAGCATCTGGGCGGGCACTGAGGCCGCTGGGAATCCGCCACTGGCAAGGTGTCCGGTCCATGCGTGGCACTCGGGACAGGGACGATCCACTGCTGAGGCGGCAATCATTGGTTGTGAGGTCAAAACCGGCTGACTACACTCGGCCATTATAGCGGGACGCGAGAAAACAGTGACGTCAACTTCGATAGTGTGAATTGGATTCATCCTTCCGCAGTGGACCAGGAAGGTGATCCGAAGATTTCCTCTCCTTTTCTGGCTTGTCCGATAACGCCGCGTGAATAGGATGCTCGCGCTGGGGGGACGATGAAAAACTGACATCGACGGAGAAATTGTGACTTCACCACTGGTAAGGACGACGCGACTGGCAACAGCGTATCGCCGATATCTCGCGTCGGCGGATTCGCCCCGATTCGCGTCCGAAGTCGACGAGTTCTACAGCTGTCCGACGCTTGCAACTTTGCTTCATCGTGGGGATGTCGAAATGCGGCGCGCCGCCGCGCTGTCACTCGGAATGCTTGGCAGCAACTCGTCGATCGAACCTCTTGGGCGGGCGCTTTGTGATACCGATCGCGGCGTTCGTCTGGCGGCCGACGATTCGTTTCGTGCCTTGCTTGTGCGCGACGCGGCCCCGATTCATCACCAACAATTATTGAAGGTCATGCACCTCAACGACGGCGGCGAGTATGCCGGTGCACTTGCGCCGACGATGATTCTGATCGACCAGGCGCCGTTGTTTGCAGAAGCTCGTCATCAACTGGCGATTTGTTGGCACGGGCTCGACAATTTTTTCCAAGCCCAGGCTGCCTACATCGCCTGTCTCTGGCATTGCCGGTACCACTATCCGGCCTGGCAAGGTCTGGCGCGTTGTAGGATGTTGTTAGGGGATCACGAGGGTGCGGTCAACGCGCTCGAGCGGGCCCTTGCGATCTGTCCCGACCTGGAGAATGCGCGAATGCAGATTCGTGCAATTCAGCGGCGAATGCGTCGGGCAAATGATTCTTGATCCGGAGGATCAAGATGGGGATGAGTAGGAGAGAAAAATGAAGTACGACGAGCCATTGGTGGGATCGCTGGCGATCATACTCGCGATCATTGCGGCGGTGATCGCTGTTGGACCTTGGGCCAGTCCCTATCGCTTGAGAACCTTTTCGGCCATCACTCAGCGCTTTGGCAAACCGGTCGCGCGCGGTGTTTGGGTAGCCATCGCGGTCGCGTCACTGACGGCCGGTTTGGCGATCCTGACCGGAATGCGTCCAAGTTACGCTGACCCGGCCCACACCGCGGATCTCGACCGCTAGCTGGCCCCGCTCTCGGGACCGTCCTTGCCGTGAGCCGCCGAACCTCAGAGGCATCAGGTGCGTCTGTGAGTTCAAAGACCTGACTGTCCGCGGGGCATTTTCGCTTTAAGAGCCCCGTGTCCGCTTTAAGAGCCCCGGCCGGGTCTGCTTTAAGAGCCCCGTGTCCGCTTTAAGAGCCCGTGCTATGTGCCGGGATTCGCGTCTTTGACGGCCCGGTCCATCACTTCGATGGCTGCGTCGGTGTACCGCTCGTACTCGTTGTAGAAGTGGTTCATGGCGTCTTCGTCGGCGAAGAAGAACATCCGGTTGTGAATCGGATCCTTCAGCCCCCATTCCCGCTTGCCCGGAACAATTGTTCGTTCCTCGAAGAATCGAACAACATCGATCTCGTTCAAGACCGGTGTGTAAGGCACGGGGTCCGCCAGAAACGTTGTCATGTGTTGTTCGCTGGTGAACAAATAGAGCTTGCCCAGGTGGATGACGCCGAATTCCGGTTTTCCTTCGACCCATTTGTCCTCGGTAATCACGGTCACGGGACAGAATCCCTGCATGGCCAGCTCAGGTTGTTCGACCGATGCAACCTCGCCGACGGTTGGAATCTCTGCGGACACTGTGGCCCCTTCGGCGGTGGGCGACGCGTTGAGGGTTTTGGATGCGACCGGAATCTCTGACGTTGCGGGTGCCTCGAGCGTTGGCAGCGTCACTTCGGGCGCACTGACGTGGGCGGACTCGGGAACCTGCGGAGCGATGTTTCCAGGGTATTCAAGACGGGGCGATTCGGTGCGAGCCGCTGCGAACTGAGGACTGGCACCTCCGCTGAGTGCGCCGTCGGGTTTCAGGTCCGGCAATGTCAAATCGGGCGCAGAGGTTTCGGGAACCGTCCCGTACGGCAAAGCTGCGTAGGGGGGCATGTGTTGCGAGCTCGCCACCGCGTTGTCGTATGTCGGTGCTGGCTGGGCGCCCGGAGCCGTAACCTGAGAAGCGACAACGGCCATCGGATCCGCAGTCGGATTCGCGTCGGCCAATGCGGGCAGAGTGCTGCTGAGCATCGTGACATAACGATCGGGATTTTGTGGACTGACGGTATGCGAAAGTGTTTTGCCTTCGGTGGTCACGATCACGTCGGTTGGAAACTTATTGACCTTGAACATCGCGGCCAACTTGGGGCTTGAGTTGGCGTGGATCTTGACCGGAACGAAGTTCTTGGAGATCGCAAAGCCGACTTGGGGTGCCTTGAAGGAGCCCTCTTCGAGCTTGTCACACCAGGTGCAGTTGTCACTGTAGAAGTGCAGCAACAACAGCTTGCCTTCGGCCTGTGCCTGGGCGTGGGCCGAGCGGAGATTCGTTTCCCAGTCGATGTCGGCGTTGGCGTCGCTCGCAGCAACGCACGAGAATGCCAACGTGGCCAACAGGGCCCAGTTGGATGTTCGAGCGGAAAACGTCTTTCGGGTCTGTTTGGTCCGGAGAAAGGCTGCCATGCACATCAAACCTGCGTCCCTGTCGTCGATCGCGTAAATACCGGTGGTTCGAGCGAAAACGCTCCTCATACGGTGACGTTTTCGACCATCTCGAGCGGGTGGCTTCAGCGGAACCTACAAATTAGGGTGACTTTAACGCCAGCGAGAATTTTTCGGCTTGGGTGGAATTAACCCCTTCGGGTGGCAACCAAGGCGGATCGGACTTGACATGGGCCACCGAGGGTCTATATTTCAGACGAAGTCATGAAGGTATTCGGAATGCATCCATTTACCTCTCCTTGGACGTTTTGATCGCGTCCCCTCTCTAGCGGCGACCACGCAAATTGCGACCGCCCAGTTTCGCCAAGGATTTTGGCCAAAAAACCTTGGACGGAACAAATTGCAGGTGACTGCGATCAAGTGCCAATCACTAGAGGATTTCCACTCCACGGTTTTCCGGCCGGTCACGACGACCAACCACCTAACATGCTCGCGGCCGTGTGGGCATCGCGAGAAATTTTTCGCCGATGCAGGCCACAACCTGAACGTGCGGTTCGTCCATCGGCAAGCCGGACCATTACGACACAATTTTCCCCGTCGATTCACGACGAAATTACTGTCCCCGAGGCCAACACTGGCCCGGCTCGATCTTCATCAAGAATCAATTTTTGTTGTTTGACCACAGAGAAGCTTTTACCGCAGCTTCTATTGGTGGTTTCCATTCCTTCACTTAGGTGCGGTAACTCTCTCAATCTCGCTGACGCCTTTCCGGCACGATTTCATCGGTGAAAACCCCAGCGGGGCCGAATCACTCTCGATTCTGCTCGATCCGCGATTGATCGCGGGTTTCCACCGTGTCCGATCGAGTTGGACCTGCGTCGAGCCTTCTGGATGACACATGGCGAAAAAGAAACGGACGAATCGAGGTCGAGGATCCGGATCCAACGGTTCGGTCTCGAGTCACGGCGGTGGTAACGGGAAACCTCGAGCACGCAGGCGCCGCCGCGGTGGCGGCGGAGGCGGCGGAGGCGGCGGAGGTCAACAAGGGAATCCTGATCGTGAACCAGCGGACGTTCCAAGCGACGCCCCGCTGGAAGAAGGCGAGGGCATCCTCGAACTTCATCCCAACGGCTATGGATTCCTGCGGGGAACCGCGAACAATTACGCTCGCGAACGCAGCGATCCGTTTGTTCCCGGCACCATGATCGAACGCTTCGGGCTGCGGCAAGGTGTTCACATCAAGGCGATGGTCCAGGAAGCGCGGCGACAGCAGGGACCGCGCGTGCGTGAAATCCTCGACGTCGACGGTATCAAGCCGGAGGACTACGCGGAGGTCAAAAGTTTCGAAGAATTGACTGCGATCAATCCCGAGGAATGGCTGCGGCTCGAACACGGCAGCAAACCGCTGACCAATCGCGTGATCGATTTGCTCGCGCCGATGGGCAAGGGCCAACGTGCATTGATCGTTGCGCCCCCGCGAAGCGGTAAGACGATCATGCTGCAGGATATCGCCGGCGGCATCACGGCCAACCATCCCGAAGTGAAATTGATTGTGCTGTTGGTCGACGAACGGCCCGAGGAAGTCACCGACATGCGCCGAAACGTTCTCGGTGGTGAAGTGGTCGCCAGCAGCCTCGACATGGATGTGGAAAGCCATGTTCGTTTGAGCCAGCTTGTGGTAGATCGGGCACGCCGGTTAGCCGAAATGGGCCAGGACGTCTTTCTGATGCTCGATTCAATCACACGCCTTGCCCGCGCGTTCAACAAGTGGGTCGGCCGATCGGGACGCGGCGGAGCGACGATGACCGGCGGATTGGACATCAAGGCGATGGACGTTCCCAAGAAATTGTTCGCCACCGCGCGTGCATTCCAGGAAGGCGGCTCTTTGACCGTTGTCGGGACGGCATTGGTCGACACCAACAGCCGGATGGACGAGGCGATCTTCCAGGAGTTCAAGGGGACGGGCAACATGGAATTGGTGCTCGACCGCCGACTGGCCGATCGACGCGTCTGGCCGTCGATCGATATCTCGCAAAGCGGCACGCGACGTGAAGAGTTGCTGCACGACGAGGAAACGTACGAAGCGGTAACGATGTTGCGCCGCACGCTCAGCAGCATGCATCCGTGTGATGCGATGGAGCAATTGACCAAGCAATTGGCACGCTTCGAGACCAATGAAGAGTTCATCAAGCTGATCAGCGGTGCGAAAGCCTCGTTCTGATTTTCAGCAACACCGGCGTTTCACTTCGGTCGCGGCAATCCGCGAGCGAAGGCAGTCGCCGTTTGTGCCGTGCTTGAGGGATTTGATCGGCGACGTCGCGACGCCGTACATGCTTTGTCGTCGACCTGTCTTGAACAAACGGCGTGTGTCGGTGAAGATACCGCAGTTCATCCGGAGGGTAAGCGAATTGGTGAGCGGCCTCACTGGAACTGAGGTACCCCGCAAGGGGCTGCGGGTTCGAGTCCCGTGCCCTCCGCTTCATCGACATTGACCGCAGACCTTGTGTCTTGCCGGGTCAGTGACGCGTCCACGAGAACGCCGTCGTGACGCAGAGTCCATCACCGCACTATCAGCGGTCGGTTGTGGCGAAACGATGGAAAGACTGAGCGCGAAAGATTCAATGTCCGGAGAATAACATTTTCACCCGGATTCCGATGACAAGAGTATTCGAGCTGCTGGGAAGAATCCGTTGGCGACTGTTTGCGGGAAAGCACGCATACGCAACAGACATCACGCGTTTTCTACGCCAACATCCCGGCGCGTCAACTCGACAAATTGTCAATTACTTGTTTCGCGCGTTCCCCAGCGAAGCGAGAGATCAATGCAGCGAATTCGTCGAGTGTGAACTGGAGCCTTTGAATCGCTTTGGCGTCGTTGAATATCGAGACGGGTGGCACCTCACCGCGCGCAAGAATCCATTTTCCGAGCTTTCGGAAACGTTGAACGGTTTTGCACTCGTCGACGCGCTCTCAATCCTTTCGACAACCTATGCTGGGACCTGCGAGTCGCGCCTTGCACGGGAAATGGCCCTGTTTATTGCTGATGAGCGTAACGCGGAGAGCGATCGAGAGCACCTGTACCTATGCTTTCTCGATCTGCTAGGCGTGAGCTGGTCCGCGGACACAACGGCATTTGCATCGCCGGCCGATTACGACTGGATCAAGCTCAACAGATTCCTGCCCTCTGAGTTGCGGCGATAAACCTCAATGCCTACTTTGAGTGGAGATTCGCCACTCCTTCCTGACACGATGAATCGCAAGGTCGTTTTCCTGTAATGATTCCAACACCCGCTGAAATACTCGAGCGGATCAAAGATGGAACGCTACTCCCGCCCGACGTGATCGGATCGCTCGATCACGATGACATCCTTGACCGGCGCGACGGCGATCCAGAATTCGAGACTCAGTGGACACGGGTTTACAAAGAAATCGAAGCCAGGTGGCCAACCGCCAACGTCGACGATGGCGTGGCATCCCTTGCAGATGACGTTCGACGTGAGTCTTTTCTGGCTGTCAGTCGTGCAACTTCACAACATGAAATCGCTTCTTACGTGTCGGACGACTTTGACCTCATCACAAGAGGTTCCATCCTGGGAGTGAACGACGCCTTTCTGAAAAACCTCTGGGAGACGTACCATCGCAACGAGATACCAACGCCAGCAAATGATGAATAGCGGAGCGGGTGCGGGACGGCTTTCGTGACCTCGATGAAAATTGCTGCCGGCGAGAACGAGTCGGCGATGATCATCACGTGCACGTCAAGGTTGCCCTCGCCATAAAGGATGACGGCGTTCGATCTCGTATCGGATTTTGGGGCGGGGTACAATTTCGGTGACGCCAGCGAGTCCCTGAGTAGCGAGTCCCTGAGTACTGTGCACGAGTACCAGTTTGGATCACTCGACTTGAATCCGTACGAATCTCATCCGCCGAAACGATATCATGGCTTATCTGCGTTACATCGTGCTTTTCGCACCAGTCGTTTTACTGATGGTCCTCCTAACGCTACTGAGCGCCGCGCCTCCAACGGTCCTCGAGAACAGATCGGGTTTTCCTGAGGGGTATGCTCCCGTAGGCGCAGCGACGCCTGAGGATGCCGCGAAACGCTTTTTCGCCGCATGTGCCGCAAGGTCGCCCAAACGCTTCAGTCAGGTGCTCCTTCTCGGAGTGTGCGACGGTCCCGTAGGCACTCTGAACAAATACGCCGAGTGTCTTCATAAAACAAAATTCAGCGACGGAAAAAACGCGGTCACGGTTTATGAATTGCCAAAATCGATTCGAGAAGAAACCGCACGCGTCGTTGCACTCCAACCGTTCGATTCGGAGGACGAAGATGTCGCGGCGCTTCAATTCCAGATGATGAGTACCTATTACGGCGAGAAGTTTATTTGTGTCGACATTGCTGCGGATAGTTACGATGAATTGGAGTACCGAAATCGCATCGTCGTGGCGATGGTGAACGATCGCTGGTACGCGATCCCGCGCTGTCGCAGTTCGATCTCATTCTATCAAATTGCCGATTTGATGCCTTTGACAGCGTCCGTAGCGAACGATACCCAGTGGTGATCCGGTGCATTCAAGCGCCAAGGTTTCGCAGTTCTGTCCTTCCATCCGATTTTGGGTCTGCGCGTGAAGTGGCTCTGGAAAAAACTTGGTGCCGTACCACCGGATGAATTGTCCGGCCTTCGATTGCAATTCGAAGGCTGTTGGGCGATCACCGCGTCACGTTGGGATGCGGAGCTCGGATTCGCTGCGTTGCCGATACTCTCAGGACGCGATGCGACGCTGTACCTCGAAGGCGGCTCGCACAGCGATGAGGTGAGTGCGTTTCTTGACGCTCACTCGATTGCACCGGCGAAACAAATCGCCTCGATTGCGCCGGTGCAAATCGCTCGGGGCACGATTTGGCCCCGGCAACAGGTCTTCCATCTTCCGGCAACTCCGGACGTCTTTGCGGGACTTTCAAGGCTCGCCGATCATCATGCGATACCGGAAATCTGCGAGCACCTCGTCGTCTTCCGTGACTCACTGGTCCTGGTGGATTGGTACGACGCGTTCGATCGCGAAGCTTACGCGAGCTCGACGATTCCAGAGCAGAACATCAGCGAGTTCGCGGAGATGGTCGGCGGATCGTACCGCGTTGTGACAAGCTGAGAGGGGTGTTCACGTTGAACCCGCTGGGCCACAGGTTCCGTGCCAGACTTCCGATCCTATTTCCGACTTCGATGCAATCAGGCAACGGCGACTTTGACGCAATTGATTGGCGGCAGTGATCGGAAGAGGCAGTCCCACTGCTCGCCCCCGTCCCGACCGATCCAAAGTTGTCCCGTCGTCGTGCCCATGTACAGAGCGGGTGATTTTAGATCGTCGATGTCCATTGCATCTCGCAGCACAGTGAAAAAGCTTTCCTTCTTGGGAAAGCCCTGCCGCAGCTTCTTCCACTTTCGACCGCCATTCTCGGTTCGCCAAACGGCCGGTTTGGCTTCCGGGCAGGTGCGTGTCGATGGTTCCAGCGGCACAACGTAGACGACATCGGGATCATCTGGATGCACGACGATTGGAAATCCGAAATCAGACGGGAGCCCCTCGGCAATCGAGTACCACGATCGACCGTGATCGTCACTTCGGAGCACTCCGATTCCCGGACGCGGCCCACCCGGCCCGTCCCATTCGCTCCATCCGCCGTGATTCTGCATGTAGAGTCGACCGGGCGCATCGGGGTGTCGCGCAATCTTGTGGACACACTGGCCGAATTCGGGATAGGGATCGGGAACGAAGCCAGCGCCGATACCGGTGTTGGCAGCCGAGAATGTTTCGCCCCCATCCTCGCTGACGTAATGACCGCCGGTCGAAATGCCGAGGTGCACTCGGTTTCCGTCCCGCAGAATCGTATGCATGCACAAACCACCGTTGCCGGGTTGCCACTGCCTGGAGTGCTCGTGATCGCTGATGCCGGGCACAATTTCCCAGGAGTCGCCACCATCGCGACTGCGAAAAAGTGATGCCGGTTCGACGCCGCACAGCAACTCTTTTTTGTCACCTCCCGCTTCGATTGCCCAAATATTCTCAACCGCTCGTCCATCATCTTTTGCAAATGCGGGCGCCGAAGCGGTTTCTTTGAACTTCTTGCCGAGGTCGTTGGATTTCAACACCTTCATTCCGAAGAACGCATTGCAGCTCGAAGCATAAATCCTCGCCGATCGACGTCGATCAATCAGCGCCGAATAGACCGATACCCCTTCGCCGAACGGGCCGCGCAGCTCGAATCGTTTGCGGGACTTCGAGCCTTCAGCGACGAACAATCCCTTTTTGGTGCCGATACAGAGAACGACTCGTTCGGGCATGACTAACCTCCGGAAACAGCCGGCATGATCGCGACGACGTCGCCGCTTTGGAGCGGAGAATCGAGACCCTCGTCCCCGCGCACAAGTGACGTGTTGACAAACAGATTCACATGGCGACGCACAGCGCCCGTCTCGTAACAGACGCGCCGGTATAGTTTCGGGTATGTGGTTTCCATTTGCTCGAGCGCATGTCTCACAGTGGTCGCTGTCAGACGGATCTCGGAGAGCCCGTCGGCATCGGGATGCAAGAGCGATGGGATTTCAATCAAGACGGACATGCGTCAGCTTCCGGTTCAGCGCCAAACGAAAGGACGATTTGACGAACAGATCCATTCTATCGCCGCCGACACGGCAAACGCGAGATGTGGGCTGCGGGGGTCAATTTTCAATGAGATCTCGCAGGCAACCAGTTTGATTTCCATCGCTAGTCGGTGGATTTCGTCCTGCGCGTGGTTGCGAAATGGCCATGGTAATAATGTGTCGTCCGGACGCTGTACAGCAGCCATGCCGGGATCGCAATCAGCCACAGCATGGTGATTCCGATGTGGTTCATTCTCGCAGCGAGCAACAACAGCGCGAGTCCTGTCGCGGCTTCCGCGAACGGCTTGATGATACCTTTTACTATCACGATCGTTTCCCGCCGAATGTTGGGTTGCAGAACTGTATATGCCGCCGTCAGGGCCGGGTCATGAAATGCCCGCCGCAAGACGTGCAGTCCTTTACCAATCGTGAACAGAATCATCAGGGCCATCACGGAACTGGTGAACAAAGAGACAATCCCCAGGCACATCAACACCAAGGGAAAACCGACGAGTGCGATCCCGATCCCGAATCGATCCAGTAGTGCTCCGCTGACGATCCACTGCAGTGTTACGATGAACACATCGCTGATCGCATAGAACAACGCGAAATAAAGAATGAGACGGGATTCATCGGTGCCGTAAAAGTCTCCGACTGCAACTTTCCATTGGTAGCCGATAAGCGTCAATACAGCGATTTTCAATGCGACGAGCGCCGATAGATGGATGCGGTATCTTCGCTGCGGCGTTACGTCGGTTGACGCTGGAGGGCTTCGGTCCTGCTTTTTTCCAACGGGCCTCGGACGACGAACCGAAATGTACTTGCGTCGTGCTATCACCGCGGCAACCGTCGCTAAATCAAGAACGCTCATCAGCAAAAGGGTTGGAGCCAATTGGGCGACAGACGCTTCGAGGCCGAGCAGAACGCCGGTGACAACGCCTGCGATGGGTGCACCCGATGCTGCGACAGCAAAGGGGCGTTTGCTGTCGGAATCGGCGAATGCTTCGTTCGCGAGGGTCACGAAAAAAATCGTATTGAAACAACCCCGAATCTCGGCTAGCACGTAGAGGCTGCCGAGCGCCCAGATCGATTCGCTCCATCGCCATGACGCAATCGCAAGCAATGCGGACATCGCGGCCATGAGCAACCATGTCCCCGCGACCAGGCCAACCGGCCGCAGGTGACGTCCCAAATAGGCGCTGGCCATCGACAGCACGATAACGGTAAGCGCCGCGCCAAGAATACAGGCGGGTAGAAGTGGGGCGCCGACCCTGGCCAAAAACGTGCTGATCGCCATTGCCCGCGTCACGACGTAAGTCGAAGCGGTAAGAAACGAGAACAGGAACAGAAGGCGGGTAGCGGAGCGGTGCGTGTCGGTCATCAGGAATCCGGGTTTCGCTCGCCCGTGCGCTTCGGCTACGGCTGAGAACGCTCTTCGGGGTCTTCGGGAGCATCGGATTCCTCGCTTCGAATGGACTCGTCCATCTCCAGGATCGGCAACTCGATCAATGACCCGGCCTGTTCGAGCGGATCGAGACCGGCGGCTGCCTGGTAGGTTGCCAGCTTGATGAACCAGGATTGCCGGGCCTGGATCAACTTGATTTTGGTCTCGTTCGCCTTGGTCTCCAGAAGGTTCAAGTAGATCAGATCGATCTTTCCTCGATCGAAGGCGAAGCGAAACCGCTGGAGCGTGTCCAGCGCGGATCGGAAAGAGAGTTCCGCCTGCTCGACTACCTGGGCGGCAAGATCAAGATTCATCAACGCAGTCTGAATCTCGATGGCGATCCTGTCGCGGTGCAGCCGAAGCTTTTCGTTCGTCTGTGCGATCCTTGCCGATGTCGATTGCAGCCTGCCTCTTGCGCGACGGCGCTGGATCGGAACCTCGCTGGCGGCACCGACGACCAGCACGAATTCACCCTTGTCGTCGGCACTTGATCCAGCCCGCCCGACGTTTTGAGATCCTTCGACCAGAAGGTCCAGCTTTGGCAGCGTCTCGTTGCGTGAGAGTCGGCGATCCAACTCGAGTTGCCTCAGTTCCAACTGCAAACGTTGCGGTTCGGGACGCCGCTGCAATGCCATCGAGACCTCCGCCTGGACGTCGAATTCAGGCAACGAGCCGATCATTGGAAAGGCGGGTGGCAACCACGCGTCCTCGGGCGTCAACGGACGGCCCTGCTCGTCTCGAAGATACATCGCAAGTTTGAATTTGCTCTCTCGATACTTGCTTTCCGTTTCGATCGCCTGCGCCCGTCGTTCAGCGATCAACTGTTGATTCAGAACGATATCGATCTCGGGGAATTTTCCCGCTTCGAAACCAGCCTGGTATTGCTGGCCTCTCGTTTCGGCCAGCGACAGCAACTCGCGCTGGGCCTGCAGTTCGTTGCCCATGGCAACCCACCGCCAATAGGTCGACAAGGCGTCGCGCGATGTTCTCAAAATCGCTTCCTGTAGCAATGGATCGGCAAGGCGGCGCGCAAGTGACGCCTGGAACACCGCAAACCGCTGTGGATCAATCGCGCGACCTTTCAATAACGGTTGTTGAAAACCGACCTTGAACTCGCCACCTTTTTCGGTTTCGCGCTCGAGGTACCATGGCTGGAAGATTCCACGTCCGACACGGTACCCGGCGAAAACATTCCCGCCCCACCAGACCTGGCGAGCGACGCCAAGCTGGTGCCGATAATTACGGTAGAATCCTGTCGGCTCGGACGTGCTCGCGGCCCTCAGGTTGGTGTCATAGGCGCCGGATGCTTCGAGCCGCTGCCCGTTTGCCACGTTGGCTTGCTGCCGTGCGAGATTGATCGCGGGGTAGGATCGGTAAACACTGGCGATGACGTCGGCGACCGTCAAGGATTCAGGCGCCTCGGCGGCCGCCGGTGTGCCGGTCTCGATCATCCCCGATTGGGCGCGGATTGCCGACGACGCAGAATCGGAGGAGATTTCCGTATCTTGCGCAGCCGACATCAGCGGACAACCCAGCACCGCCGCTATGGCGAGACGCAGTGCTCCCAGCGAGGTGTTTGGAGTGAAAAGTCTTGCCATTGCTGATGTCCCGGTCAAGCGCGCAACTACCTTGCTGGAATCGGCACAAGTGGACGGGCATGTCCAGTGACTCGGGTCACACGCCGGGCAGTTTCGGCTTTTCTTTGCTCGGATTAGGCTCCGCGGTTTCGGCCACCGATGGCGGAAACCCGTTAAGCTGGCGCCAGATCTCGTATCCCAGGCGTACTTCCTGCAGCAAGATCCAACCGTTGGCGCGCACACCTTGCCGCAAATAGCGCTCGTCCGGCCAACCCTCCTCACGGGCGAAGTGATTGTCGGGCGTGACGACGACACGAAAATTGCCTTTGCCATCATCAGTTGGGAAAACACGGTTGACTTTACCGCCGAAGGTGCCCACTGCGACCGAAGGCCATCCCACGAATTGAACCGCGGGCCATCCCTCGAATTGCAGGCGAACGGGATCCCCTTCGCGAATCAACGGCATGTCGTTCCCGCTGACGGTCATTTCCACCGCCAACTCGTCGGTTTCGGGCACGATTACAAACAGCCGGTCACCCTCCTGAACTGCATCGCTGCCCTCGAGACCGAACCACTGCTGAATTCGCCCTGACCTGGGTGCGCGGATCTCCAGCCGGTCGAATTCGCTGCGTTTGTTCCGAAGGTCCAGGATTTCCTTTTCGATCGTGTTGATCTTCTGCATCTCTTCCAGGATTCTCTGGTTCGCCGTGCGATTCTTGATGTCGATTTCCTGACGTTTCGATTCGATTTCATCCTCTTTGGACAACAACTCGGCATAGAGTTCCTGGACCCCGTTTTCGGCCTTGAGAAGTTTTGCTTTTGCGGACTCGACGGTTTGCCGCTTGGTGAAAAGTTCTTCCTTGGACACCAGTCCACGCTGGGCGACATCTTCCGCGATTTGCAGTTGGTTCCGCTTGTCGTCCAATTCGGCTTGCAGCGATGTGACCTCATTCTTGGCTTGTTCCCACTTTTCAATAGCGGCTTCGTAATCGCGTTTGAGCGAGCGGGCAAGATTCTCGCCGCTGCCTGTTTGCAACTCGGCCGCTTGTTTGGCGACTTCCAGGCTTGCCATCGCAGATGCCTCCTTTGACTCGAGCGCGACGATCTGGGTTTCCAATTGTGAAATGCCCTCGGCGGCAAAAGGTGTCAACCGCAAGACAAGTTCGTTCTTGTCGACGAAGGATCCCTCACGCAATCCTGGTTTGACATAACTGACGACGCCCTTGCTGGGGCTGCGGACGGGTTGAGGCCGCTCTTGCGGATCGAGCGCGACGACGACCCCCACACCGCGTGCTGTTTGTCGCCATGGGACGAACGCCATCGATACGATCGCAAAGACAAGTGCAATGAAAGTGATACGCCCGCAGGTGCGAATGATGCGACCGGTGCGCACCATCTGCATCACGGGGAAATCGTCGATCGAATAATCTTTGTCAATCATGATAGCGGTCTCCGCGCGATGTTGATTCTCGTATCACACAAGCTGGCTACCGATTCGCGATTTGTGGTGACGACCAATGTCCAGGGGGCGTCGGGAGCGGCGAGCGTTTTCCAAATATGTTGTCGGACGTCATCGGACATCTCGTCCAACAGTCCTTCGATCACGAGAAGACTGGGCAGCGGCGCGATCGCGCGCGCGATGACCAGTTGTGCCACCTCGCTGTCGGCTAGCGGGTAACCATCGGTCTGCAGATCTGTTTGGATTCCTTCGGGAAGTTCCAGCATCGCGCCGGTAAGCCCCACGTGGGCGAGTACTTCACGGACCCGGTGCACGGTGATTCCCATCCGGGCCATGTCGACGTTTTCACGCAAGCTGCCGTGAAAGACGTGTTTGCTGCCTGCATAACCGACCAGCCCCGATGTGTTGGCAGCGTCACGGGCATCGAACCCGCCGATCTGGATCGTGCCGGAGCTGGGCTTGCCGAGGCCAGCCAACGATCGGGCGACATCCGATCGACCGTCGATATCATTACCAACGATGGCGACTCGTCGTCCGGAATCAATCGAGACCGCCGGGATTCTCGACGTCGACGTGGGGCGTTGAAACAGGAGATCGCTCCAGGCAACATCCACCGGACCGGCCACCGACGCACCCGGTGCCTGGCTTGGATCGGCTGGCAGATCAATCAGCGTGCCAACCTTGTCCATGCCGGCCATCAAGTCGTAGAACTTTTCGAGGGACTTACCCGCTTTCGCAAACGCTCCGACCACCACGGTGACCACCAACTCGCTGGCCACCAATTGGCCGAGTGTCAATTGCCTTTGAACGACCAGCCATCCGCCCAGGGCGAGGACCGCGGTCGATGCAATCACTTGCACGCTGATCGCAAAGGCCGACTGGCGAATGACTACATTGAATTGACGTTTCCGGGTGTTGATGTAATCGGCGGTCAATTGATTCGCACGGACAACCGCCAGGTATTCACCACCTCCGGACTTGAAGGCCGCTGGCAGAGCCAACACATCCTGAAGCCAGTGTGCGACACGGTACTTGGCAACCGACTCGTCAATTGCCGTCCGCATCCCGCCGCCTCCCAACAACCACGTGACAGAGATCATCGAGATCACCAGGACGATGTCGAAGCCCAGCAGAATTGGATGGTAAAAGGCGAGCAGGATAAGCCCGAGGAAAGTCGTCAATACGATCGAAACACCATCAAGCAACAAAACCGCAGTCGCCTTCTGGATTGTCATGATGTCGAAGACGCGGTTGGCCAGTTCCCGAGGGTACGCGCCGGAGAGGGACGACCTCTTTACACGCGGAAATCGGTGCGCGAGATCGCTCACAATGCGAACGAACTGACGACGCTGAATCAACTCCACCACAAATGTCTGCAGTACACGCAGAACACCGGCGATACCGAGGCACGTGAAAAGTATCACGCCAAGCACAATCAGCGGCTGCATGTAGGTTCCCCAACTGACCACGTTGACCAGGGATTCAACGGCCAGCGGAGTCGCCAACGTCAAGACGCCCGAGACAAACGCAAACAGAATCACTGTCCAGATGTCAGAGGATTCCAACTGCAGCAGTCCGATAAAGCGTCGCAGCGGAGATTGAGTCTCGCCGGATTGCTTGGTCGAGTGGTACGGTGCAGCAGAAATTGAATCGAGGTCCAGCTGCTTTTTGGTAACCAGCACACGCGACTCGGTATCGTCGAACAGCAGGTTTCGTAGCCCAGATCGGCTCAGTGCCACCTCCTTCGACGCACTCTCGTGGATCGTGGTTGCCCAGCATTGACCACCCGACCGTGAGTCGACGACCGTGAACGTCCCATCGGCGTGCGCGACGACCAGCGGATAGCCTTCGCGAAGAAACGCGGCCGCTTCGTCGACGTCGACCAACTCGGATTCCTTGAACACGATCCCAGCCTGGCGTGCGCTGGCGAACAATCGCTCGAGGGGATCATGGTCAGGCGATGGGCCCGGTTCGAGAATGTCCGAACGACTGACCGCAATCTCGAACCACATTCCGAGCCTCGACAGAAGCTTGAAAATCTGTTCGGCGTCCGGGTCCCGGGTTTCTCGTTCAATGGTGGATTGCGTCATTTCGGACATCTCACATCGAGGCGCGTAACGCCGCTTCGTTTTTAAACTCGAAAAGCTGGAACCGTGACAGCTGAAAAATTTGGAATACGACCGGCAAGTGATTGTAGGCTAGCCGTGAATCAAGCTAATCAAATCCCCAATGCTTCGATGCGATTCCAGCGAATGGCGCAACGCCTTTTCGGTGACAACTTCGTAGCGGTTCTGTCGCCCTACCTTTTCGCGGCGAAGAAACCCCTGCTCTTCCAACTCGTGGACGATCCGCTGAACCGCCCGCTCGGTGATGCCCACGCGCAGGGCAACCTCGCGCAATACCAACTCGGGTTCGGAATACAGGACGATCAATACGTGCGCGTGGTTGGTCAGAAACGTCCATCCTCGCGGCAGCTCGGGTCCGGACGTTGACGCGGGCAAAGTAGATCGGGCCGAAGAGGATCGACCGCGCGAGGAACCCTGCGTTCGAGGTTTCGAAGCGCCGGTCGATCGTCGAGCAGTCGTTCGCCCGTTCTTTGCTTTGGTGGATCTTGCCATTGCCCAGTCCTGTCGCAGTCATTTTCACGCAAGCAATGCCCAGCCGGATAACGCCCAGTCCCCGGAAATTCGGGCAGCCCGCGAATGTACGATAAAGAATACACGATAAATATATCGTGTATTCTTTGTCGTGCAATCACGTTCAAGGCAGATTTTCCGCTTTTTGTGGCTCGAGCCATCCTGGCCGCGAAGAATCGCCCGCGTGCGGGGTCGCAGACGCTGCTCGAGATGGACCGCGCGAATCCAACGGTGCAAGCCAGAAGCCGCGCGCAAAAGGAAAAGAAGACCGGCCGGAAATGCCATCTAAAGAGTTGTGCTGCTCTTGAGCACGGGTACCAGCAGGGCCAGGACGACGCCGAGCACGAGGATCGCCATGATCAATAGCATGATCGGCTCGAGCAGCCGCACGAAAAGGTCAAGTCGACGGAAGGTTGTCTTCTCTAGTGAATCGGCGATGTCAGGTAACACGGATTCGAGCGAGTTGCTTTCCTCGCCAACACTGATCATTTCGACGACCGAGGGTGGAAAGTGTCCGGAAGCACGTAGCGGTGAGGCAAGGCTTTCGCCGCTCTTGATATTTTCGGTCGCGTCGGTCACCGAACTTCGCAGCAGGCGGTTGCCGGCCGCTGAACCACTGATTTCGAGCGACTTGAGGATCGGCACGCCGTTGCCCAGCAGGGTGCCGAGCACGCGGCAGAAACGTGCGACCGCGAGATTCATCAAGATCCCGCCGAGGACCGGAATTTTCAGCTTGGCACGATCGGCAAACTGCTTTCCAGATTCAGTATTCAGTTTCATCTTGGCCGCAATGATTGCGATGACGATCCCGATCAGGATGATGTAGCCGTAGTTCTGCAGAAAGTTACTGAAGTTCAGCAACCATTCGGTCGCAGTTGGCATCTGCCCGCTCTTACGCAGACGCTCGAACAGCATGTCGAATTTTGGTACGAAGAACACCAACAGGGCGGTCAGGACAACGGTACCAACGGAGAACAGAAAGATGGGATAGGCCATCGCGCTGACGGTTCGTCCCTTGAGATCTTCCTGGAGTTCGGTGAATGCACCGACGCGGTCGAGCGCATCTTCGAGAAAACCACCTTCGGTCCCGGCGCGGACCATGTTGCAGGCCATTTCGCTGAAGACAGTGGGAAAGCGCGACATTGAGTCGCCGATGGGTTCCCCATCTTCAACGCGGTTGCGGATCTCGGTGATGACTTCCTTCAACACCGCATCGGACGATTGTTCGGCCAGCACATTGAGCGAACGGATCATTGGCACGCCGGCGCGAAGCAGTGATGCCATCTGGCTATAGAAAACAGCCATCGTCTGGCCTTTGACTTTCTTGCGGCGGCCAAACAGGGATCCGCTCGACGAGGTGGCGGCGGCTTTGACGTTGACCGGAAAGAGCGATTTCTCAGAGAGAATCGCGGCGACTTCGCGTTCGCCGTTCGCTTCGACCGTACCGGTGATCTGCTTGCCCGTCATGTCGCGGGCGGTGTAGGCAAACGTCGGCATCCTACAGCGCCTCGCCCTTCGTCACGCGAAGAACTTCGTCCACTGAAGTGCTGCCCGCAACCACTTTGTCCCAGGCGTCCATTCGCAACGTTCGCATGCCCGCTTTGACCGATTCCTTGCGAATCTCCCAGCTGCTTTTTCGATCCAGGGCCAATTGACGAATGTCATCGTTGGCGACCAGCAGTTCGTAGATCCCCATTCGGCCGGTGTAACCGACGCCGCGGCATTCGCGACACCCGACGCTTCGGAAAACCTGGCGGTCACCAAGATCATCCCATGGGAAATCACTTGGCGCATCAAGCTTGGACGGTGTGTAGGATTCGCGGCAATGTTTGCAAAGCCGTCGAATCAGCCGCTGGGCCATGACCGCTTCGACTGTGCCGGCGACCAGGAACGGCTCGACACCCATGTCGCTCATACGCGTGAACGCGCCGGAGGCATCATTGGTGTGCAGCGTGCTGAAGACAAGGTGCCCGGTCAGCGACGCCTGGATTGCATTCTCAGCCGTTTCGAGATCGCGGATTTCGCCAACCAGCACAATGTCGGGGTCATGACGCAGGATGCTGCGCAGCGAGTGCGCGAAGGTCAGCCCGATCTTGGAGTGAACTTGGATCTGGTTGATTCCATCGAGCTGATATTCGACCGGGTCTTCGGTGGTGATGATCTTCGTTTCCGGACTCTGGATCTGCAGCAGACTGCTGTACAGCGTTGTGGTTTTTCCCGATCCGGTTGGCCCGGTCACCAGGACGATGCCGTGTGGAAACTCGATGATCTTGCTGAACCTCTCGTAGATCTCGCGCGACATCCCGAGTCCCTGGAGATCAAACACCATGGACGATTTGTCGAGGATACGCATGACGATCCCTTCGCCATGGATCATCGGGATCACGCTCATACGAATATCGACTTCGCGTCCATGGACGCGAAGCTTGATACGGCCGTCTTGTGGCAGTCGTTTTTCGGCGATGTTCAACCGTGCCATGATTTTCAAGCGGCTGACGATGGCGGCTTGAAACCGATTGATCTCGGGTGGAGTGGGTTGCGGGTGGAGGATGCCGTCGATGCGATAGCGAATGACCAGTCCGCCCGACTGCGATTCGATATGAACGTCGCTGGCCCGCGATTGAATTGCTTCGAGCAAGATCTCGTTGACCAGTCGAACAACGGAGGCTTCCTGAGCCATTTCGCTCAATTCGCTGCCGTCGGTCTCGATCTTTTCGAGCAGTTCGACCCCTTCATCGTCCGCCTTGGCGGCCATCAGGTCTTCGACGGTTTCGCTGCCGACACCGAGATGGCGATTCATCAGCCGGGCGATTTCGGCCCGTTCGGCGACCACGGGAATGATGTTCTTGCCCGTCGCTGCGCTGGCTTCGTCCAACGGGTACAGGTCAAGCGGATCGGAGGTGGCGACGACAATCGAGTCGTCTTCATATCCAATCGGGAAGAGCGATTGTCGGTAGATCAGCTTTTGCGGAAACCCCTCAAGGGCCGACAGATCGATATCTCTTTCGCGGAGATCGACGTATTCCAGACCGACTTCCTCGGCAAGCGCTTTGAGTGCTTCGCGCTCGTCAACGTAACCTAGCGTGATCGCAGCCTGGACGACGCTCGTTGCATCGCTGCTGCGACTCTGCGCGAGTTGTTCGTCGCTGAGCAATCCTCGTCGTTTCAGAATTTCGCCGGCATGCATGATCATGATTGTAGCACTTCTCCGTGTGTCAAATCGTGTCTCCTTGTTGCTGCAACGGTGCGTGGGTCTCGCAGGGGACTTTAACTAGCGACCTCCGCGACCTCCGCGTTGCGATCCAGCGTCACCGCCACCGCCGCCGCCGAATCCGCCTCGACCTCCGAAGCCTCCGCCCGGAAATCCACCGCCTGGTGCTCCTCCACCGCCGCGACCACCGAAGCCGCCGGGAGGTCCGCCACCGCCGCCACGCAGTGCGCGAAACGCTTCGATCCGCCTGGAAATTTCGGATGCATCCTGGCTTGCGCCTCCACCGGGCGCGTCGCCGCCGCCGGAGGACGATGACGAACCGGCGTCACTCGTCGATTTCGTTTGCGTGCCGAGGATTGACTCGAGCGCCAATCGAAGGACTTCCGGATTGACGCTGCCGTTGGTCGCGTAGGTCACGATCGTCTCCTCGGCCACCATGCTGCTTTGGTCCAGGGCCTCGACCAGGGCACGGACTTCCTTGAAGTCCTGAGGCGATGCAATCACAACAAGAGAATTGCTTTTTGCATCCACGGCGATGTTGATCTTTGTCGGTTCGCTCGCCGCTCCGTCACCGCCGCCACCACCACCGCCACGGCCGCCACCCCCGCGAAGTGCATTGATGAAGTCTTGCGGAGACGGCTGTCCGCCCCCGCCCCCGCCGCCGCCCCGGCCGCCGCTTTGCGCACCTTCGATTCGGTCACCAAAGACGGTCTTGACGACTTCGGCAACATCGGATGCCTGCTGGTAGATGACCGGGATCAGGGCTGGTTTGGCAACCGTTTCAATGTCTTCGGGGCTCTCCTCGATGTCGACTTTCTCAAGGATCAACTCGATCATTTGCATGTCGATCGAATTGGCTTGGATGATCAGGGCGTTGAGTCGAGCGTCGGGAACGATGTTGACCGACCCGGAAGAAGTCAGAATCGACCTGGCGCTGGATGTTTCACCGCCGCCGCCTCCCATTCCGAGAAGGCCGAGCATGCCGCCACCGAGTCCGCTTGAAACCGAGTCGACCGCCGACGTAAACGAGCTCTCACCGCCGCCGAGAACGCTGGAGATCAGCTCGGCCGCGACGTCGGCCTTGATGTACTTGAGCCAAACGATGGTTGGTAGATCGGACGTGATCGCCGACGGATCGGCGACCGAATTCATCAGCGCCTCGAACGCGTCGAGCGCCTCGACATCCTCCGAAGCGACGATCATGCCAGCCGGGGTGAATTGCACGACGATGTCCGCACCGCCGACATTGATGGTCGCCTGCGGCGGATTGGCGGCGTTTTCCGACGATTGATCAATTGGATCACTGACAAACCGGTACGCCGATTCGGAATCCACTCTGGCTTCACTCGGTTCGCTTCGCGCTGGATCGGTGTCGCCGGGAATCAGGCGTGCGTCGGGTTCGCGGCGGATCCGACGTTCCGGAATGCCTCCACCGTCGTTGTTGCCGCCCGAACGAGTCGGCGAGAAAGTGCGGATCTGGTTAGCGCGACCGGTGACCGGCCACAATCCACGAACCTGGTCAAGAGCTTCTTCAGCGGCGCGACCGGAATAAGGCAGGATTCGAACTTTCTCGCCGAGCGCGCCGAGCGCGTCTTCGCCTTCGAGTTCACGCAGCAGTTGCTCCACCAATTGAATCTGGTCGCTGGTTCCACGGATCCACAGTTTTCCGGTGGCGGGATCACCGTCGACCGTCGGGCCCTCGCCACCTTCCTCGGTGACGCCGAAGAACTTGTTGATCGTCAACAGCGCTTGTGCGGGATCAAGGCGTCTTAAGTCAATGACTTTGAATTCCTGGCCGCTGCCCTCCATCTCGGTGATCGACTTGGCGATGATCTCGTGCGTCTCGGGACGCGCCCAGGCGACAATCGCGTTGGTTTTGGGATCGATTGCGATGCGGGCGTCGGGTGTTCCGGCAAGCAGTGTCTGCAGCACGTCAAAGACGGTGGCACTGTCGGCACTTCGCACCGTATGAGTCCGGAAGACCGGCAAAGCTAATTCCGCGCCTTCCACTTCGGGCGTCGCCAGCGGTTGGTCGGCCTTTTCAATGATGCTTTCCAGCAAGCCCGTTCGTCCGGGCAACCCGGCGGCGTAGATTCGGTCGCCGTAAAGTCCCACCGAAATCCGGATGTCATCGTTGGCATTCTCACCCGGTTCGAGTTCAAGCAACGGACGCGCCAGTTCGAGCAACTCGTCAGCGCCGCGATTCTTCAGCACGATTTCGATCACATTCGTATCGGCAATCGATGCCGATTTCAGCAGGTCGCGAATCGCAATCAGCTTGGTGGCCGTTTCGGTGACCTTCACTTGCCGCGCGCTGTCGAGCACCACGACCCGGCCCCAAGGCCCGATCAATTGGGCTAACTCCTCTTTGGCCGCATCGGGTGTCATGCTGCCGAGCGGGAACACACAGCTGACAATGTCGCTGTTACCCCGATTGTCGAGGTCCTCCGGGCGAACCAATTCCGCGATCTCGCTGATTAACTTATCAGCATTCTCGATCTCCAAGTCGATCACCTGCAGCATTCGGCCGCGGCGGACCAGAGAATAGCCCCGCTTCATCAATGCAAGGTTGATGACATCGAGTGCTTCGGAAACCGAGTACGAACGGGTCGGGTCGGCGAAAGTGAAGGTTCCCAACGGAACGTAGTCGAGCTGTAATGCCAGGTCTGCCTGTTCGGCAAACCAATCCAGGACTGACGGCCAATCCGTCCCCGAGAAATTGAATCGAAGTTCGGCGTCACCGGCCGGCACCTCCCCGGCCTCATCGCCTGGAGCCTCATCGCGTGACGCGTTATCGACCGCCGCGTCGACCTGGGCATCGGCTGGGGCATCGGCCGCCGCTGCTGGTTCCGATCCCGGATCCGGTTCCTGGGCGCGAAGCATAGCCGGGAGACTGAAACTGGCCACGAGGGCTAGAAGAAGGGTGTGAATGCTCGTTTTCATACTGGAAAACTTGATTGGAAGATGAGAATTGGACACATTAGCCATGGTACTTGCCGCGTTGGGCTTGGCTGCATTGAAATCGTGGCAGGCTGATGACCACTGCTCGCGGAGCCGACATATTGCATCTAACCCCTTCATTGGGCGTGAGTTCTGCTGGATTGTCCACTTTTCCGCTATCCAGCAACTTCCGAGCGACGTACGAAGGATCGTCCCGGCGGCGTGTCTTCGATCGGGCGGTTCGAAACAGACTGGGGAATGTCCGGCAAACTTGAGCCCGACGTGCTGGCGTCGGGGGTCGTATTAGAATGGTGTCCATCGAGGGGCCGCGGCTATCGCCGTCGATCGGCAGGTCTTCCTCCTTTGGTTCAGGGCCCAATCCAGATCCGCGGGGCGAGATCGGACGCGATCCACAAAGGGATCTGATCACAGAGAGTCACATTTCCAGTCGCTGGTGTGATACGATTTGCGACTGCGGCGGAGCCCCCTTTGTCTGCTAGGATCCACCCATCGATGCCGTGAACGGCTGTCCGAAATCGACTGGCTCGAAGGACGAGTCCAAGGCGACTCGGTTGAATTCAACAAACAATGACCGTGATGCTGAAGAAGCAAAAGAAGCTGATTCTCACCGAAGCCCAACAGGACTCGATGCGTCGGGCCGGCAGGGTCAACGCACAATTGATGGACTACGTCCGCCCCCATGTCAAAGCGGGGACGACGACCGGCGCAATCGATGAACTGGTCCAACGCTGGACCCTCGATCACGGCCACAAGCCGGCGACGCTCGGGTACCAGAATTACCCCAAGAGCTGTTGCACCAGCGTGAACGATGTGATTTGTCACGGCATCCCCGACGACTACAAATTGAAGGATGGCGACATCGTCAATGTGGACATCACCACGATCGTCGATGGTTGGCACGGCGATCAAAGTGAAACCTTCCTGATCGGCGAAGTATCCAGCGACAAACGCGCCGTGACACAGTGTGCTTTCGATTGTCTTTACCTTGCAATCGATGCACTCACGCCGGGTTGCCGGGTCAGCACGATCGGCGAGACCGTCGTGCCGGAGGCGCATTCACGCGGATTCACGGTGGTTCGCGAATATGTCGGGCATGGTCTCGGACGACAATTTCATCTCGATCCATCCGTACCCCATTTTCCCAATCGGCAATCGCGGATTGATCGACTGTATCCCGGAATGTGTTTCACCGTCGAACCAATGATCAACGGAGGCACGCGGTACACGCGGAGCGATAAAGCGGATGGTTGGACCGTGCGCACGAAAGACGGTCGTCCCTCTGCTCAATTCGAGCACTCGATTCTGATGACCGAGGATGGGCCCGAAATCCTCACGCTCACCCAGCACGGTCCGCGGAAAGGCCACAAATTCTGACCGAGACGGCGAGCCGCCCGGTTTCGAACTGGCAATCCTCCAGCGCTCAACGGTAGTCCTCGCCGTTGTAACTCTCGACAACCGACTCGAGCCAGGTTCGCATGGCAGGTTTGAGTCGCGCTGCTACGTCCGGCTTCATGCTGATGAGATTTCTGGTTTCGGCTGGGTCGGAACCCAGATCATACAATTCCCACGTCACTCGCCCTTGCTTGTCCTCAATCCGGTGAAGCTTCCAATCGCCGTCAATCCACGCCGCGTGACCGGGAAAACTGCTCGCCGAAAGTGGTGGATCGGGAAGCGTGGCGGCCCTCTGGCTCGACTGGTGCGCTGGCAAATCACCTCCGGCCCGCTGGGCCGCCAGCAATTCGGCCATCCATGACGCCGATGGGGTGCTGATCCCTTTGATCGTGTAATCCCAGAATCCCATGGGTGCCTCACGCCGTCGTGCCGGGACGTCACTCGTCAACTGGTTGATCACGGGCAACAGGCTAACGCCATCGAGTGGAGCTTGAGGTTCGATCTTCGCTCCGACGATTTCGACCAGTGTTGGGTAAATGTCGCAGGTATTGCATCGGATACCGGTGGAGCGCGGACGCGGAATCTTCGCCGGCCATTCGAGTATCGCCGGAACAAGTAGTCCCCCTTCGTAGACCATTCCCTTGTTGCCGCGGTGGCCGCCGCTGGATCCCACCTTCGGGAGCGCCCCATTATCGCTGCAGTACCACAAGATCGTATTTTCGCGAATCCCAAGATCACCGAGCTGGTCGCGGAGCTTTCCGAAGGCGCGGTCCATGCCGGTGATTTCACCAAGAAAGTGTTGTGCCGCTTCTGGCGCGTCGGAATAGTGCTTCAGATCTTGCTCGAGTGCCCGGTGGGGACTGTGCGGCGAACCGAACCAGACCACGGCGAAAAACGGAGCATCAGCTTTCGCGGTTTCCCGGATCCACTTGATCGCC
>JAHELS010000233.1 GCA_024644085.1 Rhodopirellula sp. | reverse complement strand
GGCTCAAAGAAATCGGTCAAGCGACCGCGCCGGGGCTGGCGGTCGAATCGATCCAGATCCCCGAGTCAATCGTTGACGGTGTGATCACCGACACGGCGGTGACCAGCGTTGCGAGAGTTGTTTCGGCGTGCGTCCGCAGCGGTCTCGATTCGCCGGAGATACATCGAGGTCTTCCTATCGACCCGACGTCGCATTATCACGACCGGGATTCGAGTAGCTCACCGGGAGCGCCAGGTTTTCGCAGCGAGCAAGAACTCCGCAAGGAACTCTCGGCGATTGATTCCGAACTCGCTCAACGGTCGTTGTGCAAAAACGATCTCGATTCGCTCGCCGCAAGGCGCAATCGATTATCAGCCCGATTGGCTGAATTTGATTCTCTGCGGGAATCCCGTGGAAGGCATGCGCAACATTCGACGCGGCCGCCGACCCAGGAGAGCGTGAACCATCGCCAACGTCGAGTCAGCGAGTTGCATCAACGCGCACGGGAACTGCGTGCCCGACAAAGTGAGTTGCGTCGCTGGATTGTCGAAATTGATGCGGACATCGCTCGGGGCCGGGATGATCGTTCACCCACGGTCGATTCATATGACGCGCCCGTCTCGACGTGGTCGCAGGCCCCGCGGGGCGGCCGCAGCGTGCTGACGCGTGAGCGTGGTGCGATCATCACACAACTCGATCAAGTCAATGCAGAATTGAATGCTTGCTTGCGTCAGGCGGGCGAGCTACGACGATCCATGCCGGCAGGCCCCGGCAGCGAATTCACGGAGTACGACGATCACACAGGATTGGACTGGATTGACCGCGACGCCGTCGTCTCGGAGATTCGCCGAATTGACAATCGTCTCTCGGCGGCCTCGCGCTACCGCTGGTTGCGCAGACGCCAAGCGGAACTGATTCATCAACTCGGAGGCGCGACTCGGACCGCCCAAACCGGCTCACCGACTCACTCGCCTTTGGCCAAGTCGGCAAGCCAATGGCTTGCTCGATTGTCGGCCGCACGGCTCGGTCGAATTGAATGGCCGCACCACAGGTTTCGAAACGATGCCACTTCCTATCACCGCGACCAATACCGTCGAACCGGAGTGACGATTGACGGACGAGATGAATCCGATTGTCCAGCCGCCGATCGAGCTCTCGCCGTGATTGCCGTCCGAATGGCGGCCGGCGAATTCCTTTCCAAAACCGGGCGGCACATTCCGCTCGTGCTCGAAACGCACCGTGAGTTATTCAATCACCGCCACGTCGTTCCGGCCTATTGTCACCATGACCTCACGTTGCGAAGTAACGATCCTTTCGCGACGGCGCTGCACGATTACGCGACGGGCGGACGCCAGGTCGTGGTGCTGACCAGCGACAATGATTTGACGAACCAGCTGTTGCGCGTGGGTGCCCGAGAATTCCGAATTCACGCGGAACACGTGATCCATGCTCATCGTCCTCTTTGGCAATCGCATCTCGAGCCGGAATCTTACGTCGGGCCACATCCGCATCTTTACGGCACGGGTGATTCGCAGTGGCAAAGTGTTGCCCGGTCACACGGCCATGCTGCTCCAATGGTGGATATCAATCGCGACTTCGATGAAGCCTGTCGGGATTCGCCTGGAACCTTTGCCCGAAGCAGATCTGTTGCCGCCGATTCGCAGCGCACTGACTGGGCACGTGACGGCGTTCTTCACCGTGACGGTTACTTTTATTCAAATCGTTATACGACGGACGGCGCCGGATCGAGTTCCGGCGTGGCTGTCGAGAAGACTGCTGGCGAGATCGCGCCGCAAAGTGTGATCACACCGCGGGCAAAGTCACCTTTCTTTTTGACAGTCGACAGCCCCATTGATCAGGCGCCGTCGATTGATGCGGTCGCAGCATCTCGGCTTCGCGGCGTCAACGTAACGCACATCAATCATTTGATGACCCACGATTCGAATCGGCTGGCCGATGCACTTGGCTTGATCGACGTCGACGCAGCGACGATTCGACGATGGCAGGCAGAGTGCCGACTCGTCTGCCGCGTGCCACGGCTGCGCGGTTTTGACGCCCGCGTGCTGACCGGATGTGGTGTTACGACTCCTGCACAACTGGCGTCGATTCACCCCGTTGATCTGCTTGCAGAGGTCGAAGCCTTCCTCAGTACACCTCAAGGACAAAAGATCTTGCTCAGCGGCAGCAGTCACGAGCTGTCACGAATCACCAGCTGGATCGCGACGGCGAACAGTTCGCTCGACCGCCGTCATGGCGGTCCTGCTCGCATGGGGCGTCCATCCTCGGACGTCAATGGCCAGGACACTCCTCGCCGCTATCGGGTCATCGGAAACGGCGAGGAGGGGTATGACCTCGAAGGTGACGCTATTGACCTCGATCAATCACCCGGCGACGATTCTTTCACGGGCGCCCAATCCGCTCGACGTCGCCGCCAGGGGATCGTCCGCAGGATGAATCAGCGTGATTCGCAACAAGCGGGCCGTCGGTCCAGTGGATCGAGCTCGCGAACGCGAAATGATCGCGGCTCGCGATCCAGCCGCGGCCTGCGTGCGTCCGGGGGCTCTTCACGGCGATCGAGCAGTTCGAGACGAAACCGAAGCGACTCGCGTGGCCGAACTCGCGCGTCGCGAAGTCGCTCGGCCACTGCGAGCGAACGAAACGGCAGCCGTCGATCATACTCTCGCTCGAATAGCAACCGGGGCTCGCGCGGCGGATCAGCACGCCGGTCTCGGGGTGGCGAAGTCGTGCGGTACCAATCCGGTGACAGAGAACGCGCCAGGGAACCGCGGCGTCGGTTCGACCGTGAGAGCTCGGATCGTACGCCGCGTGAGTTTTTTGAGCATCAAGACGCACCACAGCACGGTGAGCACGAAAAGGAATCCTCGCGTGAATTGCGTTTCTATCTGGAATGCGACAGCCCGGTCGTCGACGCACCGTCGATCGGGTCGCGAATGGGCGAGCGACTGGAGGCGATCGGGATCTCCACCGTGGATGATTTGATCAACGCTGATGCCGAGTCCGCCGTCGAGGAACTCGATCATCGGCGCGTCAAGGTCGAGACCTTCCTGCGCTGGCAGCAACAGGCCGTGCTGGTGTGCCGCGTCCCGATGCTGCGAGGCCACGACGCACAGCTACTCGTTGCCGCCGAGGTGACCACGCCGGAAGAGTTGGCGGTATCAGACGCTGAAGAACTGTTCGCCGCGGTCGACCCAATCGCACGCAGCAGCGAGGGTAAACGGATTATCCGGGGCGGAAAGCTGCCTGACCTCGAAGAAGTCAACGATTGGATTCGTTTCGCGCAGCACACCCGGGAACTGCAAGCCGCGTAATCGATCACCGGTATGGCGAAATACGCGTATGTCGAAATACGCGTTTGGCGAAATACGCGAGGCCACCGCGGTGCGGGACACTGCGGCGGCCTTTTTATTTTCTAGATCGCCCCGCTTGATTCTTTTCGAATCGCTCCGCCGCGCTGCACGTGCGTGATTGACCGGGTTAGTATATCGGTTCCGCTTCAACGCGAAGCGGACAACGCGCAGCTGAAAGGGTGTCTACTCTGCGTGTAATGGTTGCCCCGATTAATACAAGAATTGCGGGATCGCGTTCATGAAATACATGACCTCGCAATTGGTCTACCTGCTCCGCAAGGAGGGCAACAAACGCAATTTCGTATTGCTCGGTCGATTCTTCGCGGTGCTGGTGATGCTGGTGGTGCTCTACAGCATCGTGTTCCACTACATCATGATGTGGGAGGGCCGCAAATTCACTTGGGTCACCGGCTTTTATTGGACCTTGACCGTGATGTCAACGCTGGGCTTTGGCGACATCACCTTTGAAAGTGATACCGGCCGCATATTTTCGATGATGGTGTTGATGTCGGGAATCGTATTCTTGTTGATCCTTTTTCCTTTTACTTTCATCCAGTTCTTTTACGCGCCGTGGATCGAGGCCCAAACCGCGACACGTACTCCGCGATCATTGCCGTCCGATACCAGCGGTCACGTGATTCTGACGCATCACGATCTGGTGTCCGCCGCGTTCATTCGAAAACTCGAACAATTTCATTACGAGTACGCGCTGCTGGTCCCCAGCACCAAGGACGCGATACGGTTGGTTGACCAGGGTGTCCGCGTCGTCGTGGGCGAACTCGACGACCCCGAGAGCTACTTGAACATGAATGCCGATCGCGCTGCGCTGATCGCGACCACGCACTCGGACATGATCAACACGAATGTGGCGTTTACCGTACGCGGGATCGACCCCGACGTCCCAATCATCGCGATGTGCAGCGAAGAGAATTCCATCGATATCCTTCGTCGGGCGGGTGCAACGCAGGTACTCAGACTGGGCGAGATGATGGGCAAGGCGCTGGCCCGCTGCACGATCGGCGGTGACGCCGTCACTCATGTGGTTGGAAGAGTTGACGAATTGCTGATCGCCGAGGCCAATGCAACACGCACGCCAATGGTTGGAAAAACGATTCGCGAAGCCAGGCTGAATGAGTTGGGCGTCAACGTCGTGGGAATCTGGAATCGCGGCGCATTCATTTATGCAAATGCCGATACCGTGATCGGTCCGCATGCGATCCTCGTGCTCGCAGGATCCGCGGATCACTTCTTCAATTACGACGAACGATTCATCATCTACAACATGTCCGGCAAGCCGGTCGTGATTCTCGGCGGCGGCCGCGTGGGACGCGCCGCAGCCCGCGCGCTGGCGACTCGTGGAATCAACTCGTGCATCGTCGAAAAGCTTCGTGGTCGCGTTCCTGATGAGTTGAATTCCGTGATCGGCGACGCCGCCGATCTTGGTGTGCTGACCGAGTCGGGATTGATGGACGCGCCCGCGGTGTTGATCACAACGCACGATGACAGTCTGAACATCTATCTGACGATCTACTGCCGATGTTTGCGTCCCGACATTCAAATCATCAGCCGATCCACATTGGATCGACACACCGAAACGCTGCATCGCGCCGGTGCCGACTTTGTGTTGTCCTACACATCAATGGGCGCCAACAACATGTTCAATCTGATGAAGCGTAGCCGGATCGTGACAATCGCGGAGGGTTTGGAAATCTTCCGTACCCAGGTTGCCGATTCGCTCGCCGGCCAGAGCATCCTGGAGTCCGGCGTGAGAGAGAAAACGGGTTGCACGATCGTCGCTGTTCGGGTCGATTCGGGCTTGAAAATCAATCCGTCCGCCGACATGGTGCTCGAAGCTGGGAACGAATTGATCCTTGTCGGCAGCGTCGAGTCAGAACAACAATTCCTTGCTCGGTATGGCGACGCATGACCGCATGCCCCGGCGCCGCATGACCGCATGTCCCGGCGCCGTATGACCGCATGTCCTGGGGCGCCGTATCAGCGGAATGAGATCATGTAACGGCGGTAAATCTCCTCGGCGAGCCGCACCTGATGGCACTCGACGAATTCGTCCTCGGCGTGCGCCTGGTCGATGCTGCCCGGCCCGAGAATCAGGCTGGGGATGCCGATCGCCCCAAACTTGCTTGCATCGCTGCAAAATGGAACTCCCACCGGCTCTGGATCAAGATCCATTTCGTCAAGGATCGCCACCATCGCACGGACCGCCGCCGACTCGGCACTGGTTTCCAGCGGCACGTCGGTCAACATCGGTGTGTGCATCACCGCCTGAAACTGGGGGATCGTTTCCGCCAATTCATCGAGCAGTTGTTGATAGCCGTCCAATACGTTGTCCACTGATTCTCCCGGCAAGGTGCGACGATCGAGTTCGATTTCACAACTCGCCGGCACGATATTGATTTGCACTCCGCCGCGCACCAGTCCAACACTGCACGAAGCCGACCCAAGCAGCGGATGAGGGTTTTTCGCGAGCCGCAGGTTGTCCCGTTGTATGGCCGAAATCACCTGCGCCATCTGTTCAATCGCGTTGACCCCGAGATGGGGCTGGGACGAATGTGCTGCCTTGCCGATGGTTTCGATCTTCCATCGCACCAATCCCTTGCTGGCGATTACTGCCTTCAACGTCGTCGGCTCGGCGACAATCGCGGCATCGGCAGCGAGGTCGCGGCACAGGGCGACGACGCCGCGGTAAGAGTGCTCTTCATCGATCGTCGCAGCGAACCAGACCTCGCACGGTGGAGTGATATTGTCGTCGGCGAGCGAGGCCATCGCGTGCATCATCGCGGCCATTCCACCCTTGGTGTCACATGCCCCGCGACCATGCATCTGGCCGTCACGCATCGACGGTTCAAGCGCGTCGATGATCATGCCGTCGGTTGAGACCGTATCCATGTGGGCCTCGAACACGATCAACCGGTTCGAATCAGCGCCGGGAATCCTGGCGATGATATTTTGCCGTCCCGGCAACACGTCCTGACGCCAAACTTCGATACGCCGTTGCTTGAAAAAGTTTTCGATGAAACTCGCGATTTCCGATTCCGGGACCCCGCCGCCGTAATGCGGATTAACGCTGTTGATGCGAATCAAATCCGATAGTGTTTCGAGTACCTCGGATCGCCGTGGCTGGTTCATGCAACTGGTTCAATATTCCATCGGTCACGGTAGTCACGACGCAGCCAACCGTTGGCCTGGGCGTGGTTGCTGAAACTCATCGCGCCTTCGTCCCAGATCAATGGCTGGTTCCTGTAGCGGACTCCGATGTTGCCGAGCAATACAGACTCGGTCAATTTCGCAGCGTAGACAAATCCGTCGCTTGGTTGCACGTTATCGATGCAACCGTCGACCCAACCGTGGTAATGATTCAAGCTCTCAAGTTCGTCAAAAGAGCCTTCGGGATACTTGTCCTCGGGAAACAACATGATTCGACCCATGTGGGGAATGACCATCGTTCCGCGTTCGCCAACAAGGATCGAACCTTGACTCGGCAACGCCCGGTGTTCGGGAATGTGCGACCCCTTTCTGCTCGGCCGCAAGCCACCGTCGTACCAGGTCACTTTCAGATCAGGTCCCACGGTTCGGTTCGTTCCCGGAAACACATACTCGACTTTTGTCTGCGCCGGCCACACCTCGTCATTGATGCCGGAATGATCCGCCGCCAGGGAAGTCGGCGCGCGGTCGATCTCCAACGCGGTGAAAACAGGATCGAGAATATGGCAACCAAAATCCCCGAGCGCCCCGTTTCCAAAGTCCTGCCAATCACGCCAGCCCCACGGATGGTAGACGCGGTCACCGCCGTAGGGACGCATTGGGGCAACGCCGATCCAGCGTTCCCAATCGACCGAATCGGGCAGCGGCGGCGGATCGTTTGGACGGCTGATCCGGCCCGATTTTCCATGACCTGTTGCCGATGACCAGGAATGAACACGGTTCACCTTGCCGATCACGCCGGAGTGTATCGCGGCAACAGCGGTTCGATAGTACGAATGAGAATGAATCTGGTTTCCCATCCGTGTGATCACATCACTCTCGGCCGCCAGTTTCCCGAGTTGGCGGGATTCCCAGACATTATGAGTCAACGGCTTTTGACAATAGACATGCTTGCCACGTCGCATCGCATCCAATGTGATGTAAGCGTGCATGTGATCTGGCGTTGAAACCGTCACGGCGTCAATCGCCTCGCCCAACTTATCAAGCATTTCGGCGAAGTCCTGGTACACCGGTGCGTCGGGAGCCAATGCACGAACCTTTTCCGTTCGAGCAAGATCGACATCGCAAAATCCCACCATCGATGTGTGAGGGTGATCCGACATCTCTTTGATGTCAGACCAACCTTTTCCATCACAACCAATTCCGGCAACCTGGAGCCGCGAGTTCAAGTTTTGGCCTCGCAGTATTGCCGGCGCACCAAGCATCGCCACGGTCCCCGACGCCATCCGCGCGAACTGTCGACGATTGAACTTCATCTGAATCACTCCGTAGCCATGTGAATTGCAAGTTGTTGTCGAATCTTAACCGACTTGCCGGCGCGCTGCCAAACAAATGTTGAAAACGTGGCCGCGCCGCGACTGGTCGCTCGAAGCCCATCGCAACGAATTGCGAGCGGCTATCCGATGCGGTACGTTGCGGTCAAGGCTGACATACACGTGCCGCCTGATTCAGTTTCATTGATGCAATGGTGATGACAATGGACGCAATGGATATTCTTGGTGCGCTGCTGGGCAAGAAAACCGGATCCGGAAGCCCCGGCGGAAACATCTTGAAAGACATGATGTCGGGAGGCCGCCCCAAGGCAAAAACGCCGCCACGCGAGCATCCGAGGGCACGACGCCCCAAAACCATCGGGGATGCTGCCAGAAGTCTCGAGGATCTATTGAACGTTTCCAATGAACATCACCAACAGAAACGACGAGAGCCGTCCTCGCGACACGAGCAACCAACCTCTTCAAGATCAAGCGTCGACGGCGAGACGATGAACGACCAGGCAAAAGTACTTGCCCGCGCCATGATCAATGCGGCGAAATCAGACGGCCAGATGACACGCGACGAACAGGAGAAGATTCTTGAGAGGCTTGACTCGCCGGAGGAGGTTGATTTCCTGCGCTCAGAGTTTAACCGGCCGGTCGATGTTCGCGAATTCACCTGGTCCGTCCCGCGAGGGATGGAAGAACAGGCCTACGTGATGTCGGTGCTGACGATCGAATTGGACGAACAAAAGGAAGCCGAGTACCTCGCCGATCTGGCACATGGTCTGCGGCTCGAGACGTCACGTTGCAATGAAATCCATCGGAAGCTTGGTGCCCCGGTGATTTTCAAATCCTAGCGGAATCCTAGTACCGGGCCCCGGGACGACGCCACGGCAACGTTGGATCGGTCGCACCAGCACCCGTGACTGGTTCGGTCGACGGGCCCATCGGCGCGATGGCCGTTCGCGGTGCGCCCGCGTTGGGATAAATGCCGCCGGGCGCGTTGGATGAAACTGGTGGCGCGGGCGCCAATTGGTTGGCAATGATCGCGGGATTCGGCGCAGTAATCGGCTGCAAACCGGACGGGTTCTGGGGAAGTGGGCTTTGGAAATTCTGATTTGTGGGTTGCTGCCACGATTGCCCCTGTTGCCAGTTGGGAACACCATTGGGCGCGAATTGATTGTTGTAATTTGTCATCGGCACCTGGTATCCGGGTGGTGGCGGTGCGTTGGTCATATCGATGATCTGCATGCCACCGCGACGCGGATCGGTGCCCGAAGAGGGATTGCTGCCGAAGGTGGCCGGGGGCGGCGCCTGACCGTTTTGTACGCCCGGCGTGTTCGCGTCGTTCCAAGTCGCGACCTGAACCCCGGATCCGATCGGGGCGTTGTTATTAGCTCCGAAAGCAGCGTTTGGCGGAACGGCCGGCACCACGCCACCCA
>JAHELS010000232.1 GCA_024644085.1 Rhodopirellula sp. | reverse complement strand
GCCCGACGCTAGCGCGCAGGGCTCAAATTGCGAGACAGAGCCTAGCCAAATTGCGTTCATGTGGAGCGGTTGGCTTGAACGAAAACAGACATTCGGAATTCATTCAATGATCAGAAAATCGTCGACACCTTTGCTGCGGTGCGTCCCGCCCGTGGCGGTATTCCTGGCGGCGGTATTTGCTGTTTCATGGCTTGCCCCGGCGCAGGATGCGGACAATGGAACTCAGCGATCATTGAATGACCCGCTGACCGAGGAAGAAAAGAAGACGCCAGTCGACGAGTATGTTTCGCCCGACCAGATCGTTCGCGAAACCTTTGATCCGCCTCCGGATGCAAAACAGCTCAGCAAGCGTCACGTATGGATCGACCGCGAGAAGCATCGAGTCTACCTGGATGGGTATATCGCGATGACCGATGGACCCCTCGAGATGCTGGCGTGTCCGATGGGAACGAAGGAACACGAATCGGTGATTGGCACGTTGTCACGATCAAGCGAAGTCCACGCGGCATTGTTGGCAATCGGCGCCAAGCCTGGCACGCCGGTTCAACACATCCCGAAATTCGTTCCAGCGACGGGACAGCGGATTCGCATCTGGGTCTGTTACCGAGATCCGAAGAATCAGTTCAAGGTGGTGGACGCGCGACGATGGATTCAAGAAACCGGCACCAACAAACACATGACGACCGACTGGGTGTTTGCGGGCAGCGGATTTTGGAAGGACCCTCGCGACGATCGTGAGTATTACCGCGCCGACGGGGGCGACATGATTTGTGTTTCCAACTTCAGCACGGCGATGCTGGATTTGCCGATTGCGAGCAGTGCCGAGGCCAATGCGTTGATGTACAGCCCGTACACCGAGCGGATTCCCGAGCGTGGCACACCGGTTCGTGTGATCCTGGTCCCGATCCCGATCCAGTCGGACGATCCGTCGGACGATCCGCCTGTTGATCCTGACGCGGTTCCACAGGAGGAGGTTCTGCCGATGAAGAAGGCCGAACCAACAGCCGCGCCGAATTCTTGATCGCGGCGACGTCGGTCCTTTGGGCTTGTTTCTTGCCTGGCCGATTTCCTTGGCCGGATGCCTGATGGGGTTGCGCGGCTGATGCGGGATACATCGGCGCGGACCGTTATCCGGAGCGGATGGTCTTCGATTCACCGCGACGCGGCGCGACCGTCACAATCGGCAAGCTCGGACTGAGTATTGGTCTCGCAAGTAGTGACCATTTGTAAATCTCCTCCGTGTCGTTAAGGGCGTCGTAGAGTTTTCTGGTGAAGTAGAAATCGCTATTGCGCCAATCGTTACGTCTTAAGGAGCACGGCAAGATGGACTCCAGATCGTCGAAATTTAGTAGATTCCTAACCGCAGACGTCGGCATTTTCATGTTGGCGATCGGGTTCATTGCTGCAATGCATTCGATTGCGTTCGAGGATCGCTTAGTTCTGATTCTTTATTATCTCGCGACGGTCGGTTCGGCCTACGCACTTGTTCGCCGCCGCGCGATCGGATTGGCTTCGGTCATTGTTTGTGTGGTCGCCGCAACCATGTTCGCCCAGCTGTATTACAGTGCGAAGCCCGACACATGGAATCCGGTTTTCGATGCGACCCGCGACATGCTCGGCCTGGGAATGCTGCTCTACCTGGCAATTCGCCTGTTGATTGCGAGCTACAAGATCCAGACCGAGGAGAAACGGCGACAACTGCAGAACAAGGTCGAGGAGCAGCTCGTTGCGATGCGAGCCGAAGCACTCCGCCGAACATCCCATGAAGTGCGCACGCCGCTATCCACCATCACGGCGATCAGCGAAACATTGCTGGATGGCAGCACCGGTGAATTGACAGAGGACCAGCACGAATTCATCGGCGACATTGACGAAGCCGCGAAGCACCTGCTTGACCTGGTCAATGACATTCTGGACTACGCCAAGGCAGAGGCCGGGATGATCCGAATCGCCCCGCAACCGGTTGCGTTGGTTGAACTGGTCGATCAATGCGTCTCAATGGTCTCGCCTCGCGCCCAAGCCGCTGGTGTGACGGTGACGGCCCAGGTCGAACCGTCGCTCAGCGAGGTCATCGCCGATCCGCTGCGTTTGCGTCAGATTCTTTTGAACCTGTTGAGCAACGCGATCAAGTACAACAACGAAGGCGGAAGCGTCATCGTTCGGATCCGTCCCGATGGTTCGAATCAATTTCGGATCAGCGTTCGAGACACCGGTCGCGGGATCGCGGCGGACCACCTCGAACACCTGTTCGAGCCTTACTACCAGGCGGCGATCGCTGACCAGGGAATCGGAACCGGACTTGGCCTCGCCATCATCAAACACCTCTCGGAGCTTCACGGCGGAACGATCTCGGTCGAAAGCGTCGTCGGAACGGGAACGATGTTCACGGTCCAGCTTCCCAGAGAAGCCCGGGTCACGCAGGAAGAGCAAACCACCGACGAGCCGGCCCCGGTCGCAATGAAGTTCGAGATGCCCTCGCTGGCATAAAACAGATACGGACGAAGAGATTTTTCATTCATGCCAACACCTGGAATTCCAACACGCACGGGTTGATGCGGGGGGAAACGGGCGGCGGAAAAAAGACGAGAAGCCAGATGGAAGATTCACAAGATTTGCAACTTTCCGACGGAATAGCGCAGACGTTCTCGGAAGCGGCCAGCCAGGCTCACCAGAAGATGCGCATCCTCGTTGCTGATGGAAATGCCACGATCCGCAAGCTGCTGCGGCACAGTTTGGCCAAAGAAGAGTATGAGATCCTCGAGGCAAGCGACGGCAAACAAACGCTCGAAGTGGCGATGCAGCGGCCCGAGCCCCACGCGATCCTGATCGACGCACGGATCGGCGGAGTGGATGGATTGGAAGTTTGTCGCCAACTCAAAAGCGACATGCAGTATCGCACGATCCCGATCATCATCATGACGAATTCGGGAAGCAACGAAGACATCGCCGAAGCGGTCGAGGCCGGAGCGGACGAGTTCCTGAGCAAGCCGGTGAATCGTGGCGAATTGGCGGTGAGAATGCGTTCGATCACGCGAATGCACCAGGGCAATACCGAGATGATCGGCGCAGAAAGTGTCGCACTCAGCCTCGCACGTGCGGTAGCCAGCAAGGATGGATACAGCAGCGGACATGTCGAGCAGGTGGCCAACTACGCTGTTGCCTTCGGCAAAACGCTGGGGATGGATTCGGCCGAACTGAAAATGCTTCGTTACGGCGCGATTCTCCACAATGTCGGCAAGATCGCAATTCCCGATTCCATTCTCGAAAAGACCGGTCCGCTGACGCCGCGCGAACGTGCGCTGTTTCATCAGCATCCACGGGTCGGCTGTGACATTTGCTCTCCATTGAAACCCTTGCGGCCGGTGCTGCCGATCATTCGCCATCACAAAGAACACTTTGACGGCACCGGTTATCCCGATGGCTTGCGCGGAAGCGAGATTCCGCTGAAGGCCCAGATCGTTGGAATCGTCGACGTTTACAGCGCGCTGACCAATGACCGTCCTTTTCGGCGGGCGAAAAGCCACGCCGAAGCCACGGAGATCCTTCGTGACCGGGCCCGCCACGGCATGCATGACCCGAAGTTGATTGAAAAATTCTGTGACTCGATCGATGAAACGATGCAGGTGGGACGTGACACGTTACCGCCGGTTGATGTGCCGCTCTCGCTCGACATCGAGACGACGACGGAATCTCCCGCAGGCGCGCCGGTTGACGTGACCGCGGCGCATGATGCGGCCGGCCAAAACAGCGTTTGAGATCCTCCATACGAATTGGGTGCATCATGTCCGACAACCTGCCTCAAATCCTGATTGCCGAAGACAATCCCGGGCTCGCTCGTGTGTTGTCGTTCAAATTCAAATCAAGCGGATATGCGCCCATCGTATGCGCCGACGGACAGCTGGCCTGGGAAGCCTACCAGGGGAACTCGGTGGCAGCAGTGATCAGCGATCAGGAAATGCCTCGCATGTCGGGAACCGATCTGTGCCGCACCATTCGCGCTGTCGACACGGAGATCCCATTTTTTCTGGTGACGGGCCGACAACTTGAGCTTGCCTCAACCGACATCGCCAAAGAATTGAACATCAGCAAGGTCTTCGGAAAGCCCTTCAGTCCATCCGATGTGATTGCCGCCGTCAAAGACGCAATCGACGGTTTACGTGCGGGCTGCCAGTAACAAAGAAACGCCAGGCGTTGTCAAGATCCAGCACCATGAATTCGCAGACCTCCGTGCCAGTCTCCAGTCTCGATGAAACTCTTGTTGCGATTCTATCGGAGCAACTCGGATGCGACGTCTGCTTGCGCGACTCGGACGACCGGGAACATGACGCTGTCATCGACGAAGCAATCGGTCACGCCGGGAAAGCGGCGGTGGGCGATCACGATCGAGACGCTTCGCAGCGCTTGGTTGCACTCAGTCTGCCTGGTGGTGGCGTCGCCACTTGGGCGATCGACGCGGCCTTTGCCCGTCAATCAGCGGCCTTGGGCGAACATGTGCTTGCACTGCAAACGGCGCTGAACGAGCGGAATCAATTGCAGGCCGAAGCCGATGCACTGGCGACCCAGGTCGTCAATGACTTCGAAGAGTTGTCGCTGATTCGATCACTCGCGAACTCACTCGAGCTGCCGACCTGTGGGGCCGGCGCGAACGATGTGGCGATGAACTCGCTGCGCCCTCTGGCGGACGGCGTGGGCGCCGAATCAATTGCTGCGGTTTTTCTGTGTGACGAAACCGGCGAAATGGGACCACCCTGCTGGTCCGGTAAAGCGATCGCTTCTGCCAACACGCTGCATCAACTGATTTGCGAACATCGCCAAGAGGCTGAAGCGCAACCCGTTGTCCGGAATCGAAACAACGAATTCGCCCAATCGTTTGATGCCGAAGCGTTGAATGAATTCGTGCTGGTCCAATGCCGCACCGAGGGGCGGCTGCATGGTTGGCTTGTGGCATGCAACCGATTGTCCGATGCCGGCGAAGATGTGCCCTGGGCGCAACTCGGATTCACCACGGTCCAGGCTTCTTTGATGGAGACGGCGACCAACCAGCTTGCCGCCCAGCTTCACAACACGCGGTTGTTGCGTCAGAAAGAGGAATTATTCACCGACATGGTGCGTGCCCTCGTCAATGCGGTCGAAGCTCGCGATCCATACACTTGCGGGCACAGCGAACGCGTTGCCCTGTTCGCAAGTTCGCTTGGCAAAGCAATCGGGGAGAGTCCCGCCGGTTGCGAGCGGATCTATCTTTCGGGGCTACTGCATGACGTGGGCAAGATTGCGATTCCCGACGGTGTGTTGCAGAAGCCGGGACACCTTGACGAGGAAGAACGGGCAATTATCGAAACGCATCCCGAGGCCGGATGGCGGATTCTGCATGAACTGGACGCGTTGCGAGAAGTATTGCCGGGCGTGCTCTATCATCACGAACAATTCGACGGTGGCGGATATCCCGACGGGTTGGTTGGTGAAAACATCCCCCAGGATGGACGCATTTTGGCGGTCTGTGATGCGTTCGATGCAATGACCAGCAGCCGCCCCTACCGCAAAGGAATGCCGACCGATCGCGCGATCGAGATTCTACGCGGCGGCAGCGGCGAGTATTGGGATCCAACGCTCGTCCAGGCCCTGATGGACAACATGGACGAATTCGAGAGGATTCGCAATGAACATCAACCGCGACAGCAAGCGGAACGGAAGCCGGCCGAGGAAGGCCAACCGAGCCTCGACGCCGTTCACACAAACGCGTAAAAACGGCCGAGCCGCTATCCGGCAAACTGTGTAGCGCGTCTGCCGGACCAAGCGAATGCTGCCATCGCCGGAATGACGCAAGATTATTTCGCCGCGGTGGCTACTTGCTGTCCATGACCCACACGGGATCAATTTGTTCTTCGCGCCGGGTCAATCCGTCCACCACTCGGCCCAGCAGCACGACACTGGGGTTGTCTTCGGGGTGATCATAGACGAGCGATGCGAGTTGCCGCGCGGCCCCTGTCAAATCGCTTTTGTCGAATGACGACAACGCCGACTCGTAGCGGTGGGCCATTTGCCGCCAATCTTCGTCAGCACCCGCCTTCAATTCGTATAAACCGACCGGCTCGTTGATCCCGACGACTCGTACCATTGCCAATCGTCGATGATCAAAGGCGCGCCCGATCGCGTTGGCGGTTGACTCAGTGATCAACGTAGCGACACCCAGTTTCTTGGTGATGCCCTGAACGCGGCTGGCCAGGTTGACGGTGTTTCCAAGAGGTCCGTACTTGAACTTGATTTTTGAACCAGTGTTCCCGACACGCGCCTGACCGGTGTTGATTCCGATTCCAAACCCGAATTTGTCAGGCGTGATTTCTTTCCAGCGTTCGCGCAGCGGATCAATCAACTTCAACATTTCGACCGCCGAGCGACACGCACGGCTGGCGTGATCAGGTTGATCATCGGGGGCGCCCCACATCGCCATCAACTCATCACCGACGTAATCAACAAGCACTCCGTCGGTGTTGGTCACGCACTGGCTCAATTCGGTCAAGACATCGTTGATCCACTCGATTGTCTTCGTGGCCCCAACACGTTCCGCAATCGTGCTGAAACCGCGAATGTCACAAAACATTACCGTGACCTCAGCGTCTTTTCCGGCCAGCAAGTCTTCGTCGTGTTCCAGACGCTCGGCGATCTCGTGGGAAAAGAACTGAGTCAGCGAAGAACGGATCGACTCCTGACGTTGACGCGCGATCCCGGACGATACTGCCCCGGCCATCACCTCCAACAACGCCGCTTCCAAATCGCCAATCGGCGTGTCATTGCTGCTCGACCCGTATTTGCGGTCGCCGTAAATCGCACCGATCACCTTGCGCTGTTCATCGAAAATCGGGGCCGCGACGGCGCGGTCGAGCACCATCATCGACGACTCGACCGACTGCATCACGTGCGCCGGATCGTAGATCACCGTCTTGCCCGACTGAAGAACACGGTCGGTCAATCCGCGGCTGAAAGTCTGGTTGTCGTTCTCGGTCGAAGTTTCATTGGCCACGTACGAAGAGCGAATTTTCCATTCATCTCCCTCACGAAGCAGCACCAGCGCGCGGTCGAGTTCGACCATCGTCGCGACAGCAAACACGGCCGAGTCGAAAAACTCGTTTGATCCCGCCGCCTTTTGAACCACGGTCAAAGCGGATCGAACCAGGTCCACCGCGATCCGACCCTGGTCCTCTTTCGTTTCCCCGCCGAACAGTTCATTCAATCGAACCGGTGCGACGCTTTCCATCGTCGACTCGATCTGGCCGGTCAGCGTGCGGAAGTGCGTATCCGAACCCACCGCCGAAGGCGACACCTGGCTCTCCTGGTCGCACGTCGACAAGTGCAAAGTCCGGTTGTCCGGCAGCGAGATGACGAGGTTATTGTCGGCCTCGAACGATTCGCCCGGGCCCAGCGGTTCCGCCTGGTCACCGACGTAAAAGGAGATCCGTCCGTGAATGTTGGTGATCCGCAGTTTTCCGTCGGTCGTCGGTTCGACCCGAACCGCCTGGCGGGGGATCGAACGGGCGGACAGCGGCGCGATGACTAACCGCTGACTGCTGACCAGATCCTGGAGGTTCAGCGGTCCAGAATCGCCATCCTGCTGTCTGCCGATTTCAAGTGGCGTTCTGGAGATGCCATTCCAAAGCTTTTCCTCTCCCTCGTAGACGGTGACTTCAACCTTCTGCACGTCGCTCTTCCTGTGGGGTCCGATTCCAATCGTGCGCTCTCGACCATCAGGCGAGGTTTCCCGGTCCTCCGCCTCGCAAAAGTACAGTTTAACTCACACAATCTACCCGTCGCGGATGGAATTGTCGTCCCGCCGATGTCCAGAAGTCTGCTTCGGGGGCAACTCACGGGGTTGCCCTTCGGACTCCAAGATTCCGTCGTTTGCCGCCGGCGAACAGCCACGTCCACTGGGTGTTTGCCGACGCACGCCCGATTCCGCACGCCGAAACCACCCGAACGGTGAACCAGTTGGAACACGAAGACTACTTCTCGGACACCTACTCGCGAGCACGAAAGCGGTTTTGCGACGCCGCGTCGAGGATCGAGGCGGAACTTCTCTCCTATCCAATCGACGATCTTGGGAACCTCGCCATCGACGTCGCCGTCATACCGCCCCGCACCGGCGCCGCCGCAATCGTCATTTCATCCGGTGTTCACGGAGTCGAAGGCCCGCTGGGTTCCGCCCTGCAATTGAAGTTACTCGAACAAATCGCGATGAATCGTTGGCGATCGGGCATCGGATTGATACTGATTCACGCCGTCAACCCGTACGGCTTCGAGCATCACCGCCGCTGGAACGAAGACAACGTTGATTTGAATCGCAATTTCATCGACGTCGCTGAAGCTTACTCCGGGGCGCCCGATGCGTACCACCAGATCCACGCGCTTTTGAATCCCGAAACGCCGCCGTCGAGGTGGGAGCCATTTCGTTTGAAGGCCGCCGTCCCGATTTTCCGCCATGGTCTGCACGCGATCAAAGAGGCGATCGCGGCGGGACAGTACGAATACCCGCGCGGATTGTTTTTTGGCGGCAGCAAGCCGAGTGCTTCGGTCGATCTTTTTCAATCGCTTTACGTCTCGTGGCTGCGCGATGCGAATTCGGTTGTGCATCTTGATATACACACGGGCCTGGGCCGATTCGCCGAGTACCGCGTGTTGTTGGAAAGCTCCGTCAAGTCGTCCGAAGCGGCCTGGTTCCAGGAAACCTTCGACCGCGAAATGGTCGAGGTCGCAGAGACCAGCGGCACGTCGTATCGCGCGCGCGGCACGCTCGGTGAATGGGCGCGAAGCCAATTATCGGATCGCGATTTCCGGTTCGCGACGGTCGACTTTGGTACTTATTCCTTGGTGCGAGTTCTGTCGGCACTGCGAGCTGAAAACCGGGCGTACCATTACGCCCACGGGGATCCACGGTACAACTGGGCCATTCGAGAACTACGCGAATGCTTTTCCCCGAGCAGCGTCTCATGGCGACGGAGGGTACTCGCCAGCGGTCTCGAGATCGTGGAAACCGCCGCGTCAGCGATGAAAGAGAGTGGCTCGTTTGTCCCAAACGAGGTCGGCAACCGAAGGTTGCGCGACTAGGCAACGTCTCGTCAAATTGGATACGAACGCGAGCGTTGGGCCTTTCATCGACAAGGAGAAATGTGCAGGGCCCGCGGCTCATGGGAATCTCTTTCAGACCGAGAAAATCGATTTAGCCACATTGCTTCAAATTAACCCGATGGCTTTTCGCAGTACCCAAAAAACTCCTAGCAGTAACACGAGCAGCGCGCCGGT
>JAHELS010000231.1 GCA_024644085.1 Rhodopirellula sp. | reverse complement strand
GACGGATCCGACGACCCACATCCGCAACTTCCTCGACTGCGTGAAGACGCGTGCTTTGACGAATGCGAACGCGGCGGTTGTGGCGCAGTCCCACGTTGTCTGTCACGCGGCTTACATCGCGTGGCAGCTCGGTCGCACATTGACCTTCGATCCAGTCAAGGAAGAATTCGCAGACGACGAAGAAGCCAACCGCATGCGTTCACGCGCCATGCGTCAACCTTGGCACGTTTAATTTTGCGCGTTTGATTTCGCACGTTACCCAGCACTCCTCGCATTTGCATATTAAATCTTTAATGGCCACACAGATGATTCCCGGGAGCAACTTAATCATGTTCATCTTTCGCTCACTTTGCAGAGTCGCTGTGCTGATCGCGGTTCTAATCTTTCCGCTTGCGGCAATAGGCCAACAGCCGCTTCCAGCCGAGGGTGACGAGTCACAATTGCTGGCCGTCTTGAAGTCTGATGCGGAATTGTTTGACAAAGCGAAAGCCTGCCAACGACTGGCTATTATCGGTACGTCCAAATCGGTGCCTGCGCTGGCCGAGTTATTGGCCGACAAGAACCTGTCGCACTACGCTCGCTTTGGTCTGGAATCAAATCCCAGCGAGGAAGTCGACCAGGCGTTTCGCAAAGCGCTGGGCGAATTGAAGGGCAGACAACTCGTAGGCGTGATCAATTCTGTCGGCGTTCGAAAAGACACCCAGGCAGTCGATGCATTGCTGAGCGCGTCGGCTGGCGATGACGATGAGGTCGCAGGAGCAGCCCTTTCGGCGCTCGGTGCGCTGGCCACCCCCAAGGCAATCGTCGGGATTCAACAATCGCTAAATGGCAAGCCGTCGCTGCGGGTAACAGCTGCGGATGCTTGCCTGACAGCCGCTGACAATTTGCTCACGCAAAAGAAGAATGAGGATGCGGCCAGTGTCTTTGCGGCGCTGCGCGAGGCTGAATTGCCAATGCATATGAACGTGGCGTCGCGGTTTGGCCAAATCCGGGCGGGCTCGCAGAATGTAAACGAGCTGATGAATTCCTATCTCGCCAACAAGGATCACGATCTGTTCCGCATCGGGTTGGAACTCGCTCACAATCTGACCGACGCGAACACGACGGGGCAATTGGTAAAGCAACTCGATTCACTGCCTGCCGACCGCCGAGTCCTGCTGATACACGTACTGGGCGAGCGTGGTGATGCGTCGGCGCTCGAGGCGGTGATCAAGGCGTCCGAATCCAGCGATGCCGACATGCAGGTCGCGGCCATCAGAGTTCTCGGCTCGCTGGGCGATGTTTCGGTCGTGCCTATCCTGCTGAAGGCAGCTGTGTCCGTTGATGCAACTTTGTCGACAACCGCGCGCGACAGTCTTGTGATTCTTGGCGGTGATGATGTGGATACATCATTGTCCCAGCGTCTGGAAAAAAGCGATGGGCGCGAGCGTCTAGTACTGGTGGATGTTGCGGGTCGTCGTGGGATTACCAGTGCCATTCCGTTGCTGCTCAAGTTCGTTTCGGCAGACGATCAGCAGCTACGCGACTCGGCCATTGATGGCTTGGGCATGACAGTCGGACTCAAAGACTTTCCGCCGCTGGTCGACAAAATGCTGGCCATGGGGTCCTCTGAATCCGCGAAGCCAATGAAGGAAGCTTTGCGAAAAGCCTGTCAGAGGATGGGCGACCGTAACGCCGCGGCCAGTGTCCTACTGGATCGAACGGTCGGTGTATCAGCTTCCGCCCAAATCGAATTGATGGATTTGCTCATCTACGTCGGAGGTGAAAAAGCGCTGTCCGGATTGCAGGCCGCAGCCAAGGGTGAAGATGATGCGGCAGCAGATGCTGCCACACAGGCGTTGGGTAAATGGCTGACACCGGACGTCGCCCCCGTGCTTCTCGATTTGGCGCAGTCGGGCAATCGAAAATACCAGGTCCGTTGTCTGCGTGGCTACATCCGCGTCATTCGGCAGTTTGGCTTGCTGCCCGGTCAGCGTTTGCAAATGAGCAAGCAGGCGTTTGCCGCGGCAACGCGCGACGAAGAACGCAACCTGGTGCTAGACACTCTTACGCGGTTTCCCTCGGCACAGGGTCTGAGAATGATCACCCCACACTTGAAGACCCCTGCGCTTAGCGAAGAAGCAAGCAAAGCGGCCGTGACGATTGCCGAAAAGATTGTTAATAGCGATCCCAATTCCGTGGCAGCCGTGATGCCGAAAGTCGTCGCCGCCACAAAGAACCCCGACATCGTTAGCCGTGCGAAAGTACTGATCACTCGATCGAAGCCGAAATGATCGCACCATAGTGGGTTCAATAAAAGCAGTTTCAAAACCCCTGGTAACCCGAGAGGCTGTGATTTTTTGCTTTTGTGAGCGGCAAGGCGCTAGCCGCCGGTGTTCGGCGTTGTAGTTTCCCGCAAATTTACCGACGGCTAGCGCCTTGTCGCTCACAGAAAGAGATCTCCATGAAAAAATCACAGCCTCGAAGCGTTAGCGAGGGATACTCAGAAATCACTTGTCTTTCAAGTCCCTCGCTCACGCGTCGGGTTACCATCATCAGCGAAACACGGGTTTTGAAACCACCTCTACTATGAAATCACTCAAGAATTCCAACGCATGAAAATCCTAAGCTCAAGTAGAAATTTGAAGATCGCTCGATTCTGTTTCCTCTATTTAACATTCCTAATTGTTTGCGCGGGCAACCAGCCTCTCAAAGCGGATGATCCCGTGGCGACGACGTGGCGGAAGCACACGATCAATGACCGGTCGCCGTTTGAAGCCGTTGGAGTGGCCGACTTCAATGGCGATGGCAAATTGGATGTGTTTAGCGGCGATTCCTGGTATGCGGCTCCAGACTGGACGCGGCACCAAGTACGAGATGTTAAGCCGGGAAGGAATCCGCATTACCATGAAGACTTCGCCGACGCGCCGCTCGATGTAAACGGCGACGGTCGGATCGACATCGTGACGTGTGCTTACTTCAGCCGTCGCATCGCTTGGGTTGAACAACCCAAGGATCCAACCAAACCCTGGACGGAACATCTGATCGATACTCCGGGATCAATGGAGACCAGCTATCTGGTCGATCTGTATGGCGATGGCACACCCGTCTATCTGCCCAATGTTGGTCGACAGATCGTCTGGTACGAGCTGAAATCGGCGACGCCGAAGGTGCAGTGGGAACAGCGACGGTTATCTCCGGAAGGAGCCGGACACGGAATCGGTCATGGAGACATCAACAGCGATGGTCGAATTGACATCGTCACCCCGAAAGGCTGGTATGAACAACCGGCCGATCGAAATGCCGACTGGCAGTTTCACGCTGAATTTGAACTGGGGACCGCCAGTATCGAAATCATCGGACATGATTTTGACGGTGACGGCGATACCGATGTCGTTTGGGGAATGGGGCACCAGTTCGGTCTGCACTGGATGAAGCAATCGAAAGACGCAAGTGGAAAACGTATCTGGACCAAAGAAGATATCGACACGACATTCTCGCAGGTCCACACGCTCCATCTGGCCGACTTCGACGGCGATGGCGAACAAGAGTTCGTCACGGGAAAACGCATCTATGCCCATGCGGGTGAACTCGGAGCCACCGCCCATCCGTGCATTTTCATCTACCGCTTCGATCGCAAGGCGCTGAAATGGATAAAGACCATTGTCTACCGAGGTTACCCGGCCCCGAACGCTCCGGCAGATGCCAAACAGCGGGATGCTCTCAAAGATTTCCCTCGCGGTTCCGCCGGGACAGGGCTGCAGATGGCCGTCAAGGATATGGACAACGACGGCGACATCGACATCGTTGCGCCTGGCAAGTCGGGGCTTTACTGGTTCGAAAACCTGCGGATCACGAAGTGAGCGGATTACCATCATTCTTGAGGGGACGGAAAAGGGGACGCGGCTTTTTGATTGACGTCGCTAGGAAAACCTCGTGACGCGGTGCTCAAGAAAACTTGAGATTCGCCGAAAACCCTGGCCGTGGTAACCCGACGCGTCAGCGAGGGATCGGGGATGCGCTTGTCTCAGATCTGTCCCTCGGGTTACCAACAATTTTGAAATCAGATTTATGAACAACCTAAAATTCATCCTCGGCCTTTTTCCGCTTCTCCTGCTCACAGCAAGCGTCGCCGCTGCCGATTCAAAGCCGCCTAACATCGTTCTGATTCTCTCAGACGACCAGGGTTACACCGACTACGGATTCATGGGTCATCCGGAAATCGAAACGCCCTGCCTCGATCAGCTGGCGAAGGAAAGCGCGTTGTTTCGGCGTGGCTACGTCCCGACCGCGTTGTGCCGGCCATCCCTGATGACGCTGATCACTGGTCTGTATTCGCATCAGAACAAAACGACCGGCAACGACCCGGCCAGCACGCCAGCTAACAAGGCTCACGCTGAGAGGGCGGGCAAAGATGCGAGGGAACTCCTCATCTCCCACATCGACCGGACTGGCGCTCTGCCGCAGTGGCTGGCGAAGAAGGGCTACGTCAGTCACCAGAGCGGCAAGTGGTGGGAAGGAGCGCCTAAACGAGCTGGCTTTACCGAAGGAATGACCGAGGGCTTTCCCAACCCTGGCGGACGACACGGCGATGCGGGACTCAAGGTGGGTCGCAACGGAATGAAGCCGGTCTTCGATTTCATCGACCGCTCCGTGAAGAATGAAAAGCCGTTCTTTGTCTGGTACGCGCCGTTCATGCCACATACGCCACACACACCTCCAGATCGACTTTTGGAAAAGTACGTCAAGAAGGGAGTCCAGGAGCGAATCGCCAAATACTACGCGATGTGCGAGTGGTTCGATGAAACCTGCGGTGCGTTAGTGAATCACATCGATGAATCGGGCATCAAAGAAAACACACTCGTGCTCTACGTCTGCGACAACGGCTGGATTCAGACGGAAAAAGGCAGCTACGCGCCGCGATCAAAACGCAGCCCCAACGAATTCGGAACCCGCACGCCACTCATGTTCCGCTGGCCGGGAACCATTCCCGCAGCCGACCGTCCCGAACTGTGTTCGTCGATCGATTTCGTCCCGACAATTCTGGCGGCGGCTGGAGCGAAAGGACCGCACGACTTCCCCGGGCTCAATCTCCTTCCGAAGCTGAAGACCGGTCAGGCCATCGAGCGAGACACGTTGTTCGGTGAATCGTTTGCTCACGACATCGCCGACATCGAGAACCCGCAGGCGTCGCTTCTTTACCGCTGGGTGATTCGCGGTCACGACAAGCTGCTGCTGACCTACGACGGAGCGCCGGGGAAAATGAAGTATCTGCCTCAGAGCGGTGAACCTCAGCTCTTCGATCTGAAAGACGATCCCGGTGAAAACGTGAATCTTGCCGCAAAGAATCCGACGCTGGTTAAGGAACTCAGCGCACTTCTGGACGAGTGGTATGTTCCCACCGAACGCCAGGTCGGCAAGTTCGTACCTGCTGCTCCCAAACTTGACCGAAAGCCGCGAAGGCGACGAAACGAAACGCAATGAACAATATGAAAAGTATTCTCAGTCTGCTTTCCCTGCTCTTGATGGCGACGACCGCTTCCGCCGAGTCTCCGAAGAACATCGTCCTCATCCTGGCGGATGATCTCGGCTGGGCGGACACCACGCTTTACGGAAAGACATCGCTTTACGAGACGCCGAATATTGAGAGGCTTGCGGCGCGCGGAATGACTTTTTCGAGTGCGTATGCGAGTCCGATCTGCTCGCCGACGCGTGCCAGCATCATGACGGGACAGAATCCCGCAGGGCATGGGATGACGGCGCCGGCGGCGCATCTGGAGGCCGAGCGGTTCGCAGCGGTCGCAAGTGAGAACGGGCCGCCTCATCAGAAATGCACCAACGTCCGCTCGGCGACGCGGCTGGATCCCGAATTACCGATGCTGGGGCAGGTGCTGAAGGATGCCGGTTACACGACGGCACATTTCGGTAAGTGGCACCTGGGACGGGAGCCGTATTCGCCGCTTGAGCGTGGATTCGATGTGGACCTTCCGCACTGGTGGGGGCCGGGACCAAAATCCAGTTACCTCGCGCCGTGGGGTTACACGAATCCGAATTTCAAAGAGGGAGAGCCCGGCGAACATATTGAAGATCGGATGGCCATCGAGGCAGTCAAGTGGTTGAAAAACCGTGACGCCACCAAGCCGTTCTTCATGAACTACTGGCAGTTCTCCGTGCACGCTCCGTTTGGGGCGAAGCCCGAATTGATCCAGCGGTATCGCAAGAAACTTGGTAACACGGTAGCCGGGCTTTCTGAGCCCGGTGTGCGTGAAAAACTCCTGAACTCGCACCAACCAGGCAGAGGCCTTCCGCAGCAATCTCCTACGTACGCAGCAATGGTGCATTCTCTGGATGACGCTGTCGGAAGTCTACTCGATGCTCTCGACGCCGAAGGCCTTGCGGACAATACGGTCATCGTCTTCTACTCGGACAACGGCGGAAACATTCACTGCGGGCTTGAGGAAACGGCGGCTTCGGGCGCTAAGTACATCACGCCGATCACCAGCAGCCATCCGCTGCGTGGCGGCAAAGGTAACATCCACGAAGGTGGTGTTCGCGTCCCGGCTGTTGTTGTCTGGCCCGGGGTTACCAAGCCCGGATCACGCAGTGATGTGCGCATTCAATCGACGGATCTGTATCCGACGATCCTTCGCATGCTGAACGTCGAGCGACCGAAAGGCCATCCAATCGACGGCGTTGATTTTGCCAATGCGCTTCGCGGTGAAGACATGGACCGCGGACCCATGTTCACGCTTGTGCCGGGGCACGGAGGTACGCCGCACTGGCTTCCACCGTCGATGTCGGTGCATCACGGCGACTGGAAACTGATCCGCACCTTCCACTACGGCGAAGACGGCAAACATGAGTATCGGCTGTACAACCTGCGCGAGGACATTGGTGAAGACAAAAACTTCGCAGCGGATCATCCGGAGAAGGTGAAAGAGCTGGACAAGCTGATCGAGGACTACATCGTCGAGGCGAAAGTTGTCGTGCCACTACCCAATCCGAACTTTGATCCGGCAAAGTTCGATCCCTCGAAGATCGGCGTGCAGCCGGGCGGGTTGAAGATGCCGCCTGGCTTTAAAGGTAACCCGACGCGTAAGCGAGGGACTGGAAGCCAACCACCGAAGTCCCTCGCTAACGCTTCGGGTTTCCTTCAAGGCTGGATCGCGAAGAACTCTGAGGCGACCGTCGAGGGCGATTTCCTGCGAATCAGTCCCGCAGGCCGTCAACCGTTTATCGCCAACGCCAAAGTGCGGGCAAACGGTCCCGTTGAAGTCAGTCTCCAAATCCGGGCACAAAAGGACGGAACAGGTCGACTGCAGTGGCGAACTGAAGATCAAGACGGCTTCCCGGAGGCTGGACAACGTCAATCATTCGATGTGGCTGGCGGGGACTGGCAGGAGCTGAGAATTCCGCTCGACGTCAAAGGTCGCCTTGTTCATGTGCGACTCTTTCTATCTGACTCAAAGCGACCGACGGAGATCGACTGGATCGAGATCGGGTCGAAAGATGGAAACGCCAAAGACCGCAAACGATGGGACTTTGAAGCTGCGGCAAAGCAGTCCAGTAGGCCGGATCACGGAGCGGAGCGACGACGCCCCGGCACCGGAACCAACGACGACAAAGCAGGTTTGCCATCACAAATCCGAAACAGCGCTGCGCTTGGTCCGGCCTACGTATCTGCGGCGAAGCCGCAATCGGATGGAACGTCACGTTCCCCCAACGTGATTCTCATTCTCGCCGACGACCTTGGTTACGGCGATGTTGGTTGCTATGGATGCCCGGACATCAAGACGCCAGTCATGGACCAGTTGGCCAAAGATGGCGTTCGCTGCACCGACGGGTACGCCGCGTTTCCCGTTTGCTCACCCTCGCGAGCTGCGCTGCTGACCGGACGCTATCCGGCGCGGTTCGGGCCGACGTATGAGGATTACTACGGAGGCGGTGCGCCGGAACTCGATCCGATCAAGCATCCGACCATCGGACAGATGATGAAAGACGCCGGGTATCGAACGGCCTGTTTCGGCAAGTGGAACGTCTCCAACTTGAATCGCCGCCGCGCCAACGATTTCGGATTCGACTCCTGGGTCGGTCTCCACCTCAATCACGACTACTACACCCATAAGCTTGAACGGACCGGCGAGCACGATCTGTACAAAGACGGCAAGCCGTTCGATCGCGAGGGCGTCTGGTCGGACACGATTTTTGCCGACGAAGCCATTTCATTTATTAAAGACGAGAGCGAAAAGCCGTTCTTCATCTTCTTGCCGTTCCAGGCCCCGCACTCTCCATTTCAGGATCCGGATGTGCCGGGTGACCCGCCAGGCAAAAAAGAACGTAAGACGTTGGTCAAGATGATCGAGCGTCTCGACCTGGAGATCGGTCGCGTCGTCAAGACGCTCGACGATCAAAAGCTTGCCAAGAATACGCTCGTCATCCTGACCAGCGACAACGGCGGCGCGCAAGGCGTAGCGAGAAACCTGCCGCTCAGCGGCGCCAAGCAGATGTTACTCGAAGGCGGCATCCGCGTGCCGCTGATTCTTCGCTGGCCCGGTGTTCTTCCCAAAGGAAAAGAGTTCTCGTCACCGGTCACTGCAATGGATCTCACCGCCACCGTCGCTGCAGCTGGAAGCGCCAATCCACCTCAAGACAAACCGTTCGATGGAGTCGATCTACTGCCAGCCCTCACCGGCAAGGCGGAATTGCCTGCGAACCGGCCACGCTTCTTTCGCCGCCGCACGGTTAGCGTGCGTCAGAACCAGAACCTCATCCGCCAATCAGCGGTTCGCCAGGGAGAGTGGAAGTATCTGCGGACTTACAACATGCGAGACAACGGCAAGTTCACCGCTGCAATTTACAATCTGAAAGACGACATCGCGGAAGAGAAGGACTTGGCGACATCGCACGGCGAGAAGATGAAAGCACTGAGCAAACTCCTCGACGGGTGGGAGTCGGATATGAGCAAGACGGCCATTCCTTTTGTCGCTGCTCCGCGTGAAAAGAAATAAATGTGAATACCGGACGAATAATCAGTTCCATTCAAGCGATTGCAATTGCCTTCCTTGCAATATTCCTCACCGGGGAAACTCGTGCCGAGGAGCCCCGCTCCAATGTCCTGCTCATCGCGGTGGATGACCTGAATGACTGGGTTGGCTGTCTTGGCGGGCACCCACAAACGAACACACCGAACATCGATCGTCTCGCGGCGCGTGGCGTGCTCTTCACGAACGCCCATTGCCAGGGGACGCTGTGCAATCCCTCACGGATCAGCTTGCTGTGGGGACGCCGACCTTCATCGACCGGCTTTTACAGCAATCGCTATC
>JAHELS010000230.1 GCA_024644085.1 Rhodopirellula sp. | reverse complement strand
AGCGTATCGAGCAACTCGGACTGGACGACCGGTTTGGTCATGTGCCGGACGATTCCCAAATCCCGGCACCGGTCGACGTCTCCCGGGCGAACTCCCGACGAGATCATGATCATCGTGCAATCATCGAGCCGCGAGTCCTGGCGAACGAGACTTGCCAATTCGAACCCGTCCATGACGGGCATCATGCAATCCAGCAGCGCAAAGCGAAACGGTTGGCGGCCAGACATGGCGCGACTGAATTCCAAAAGCGCCGCCGCACCGCTGTCGACCGCGACGGGCTGCATGTTCCAGTTGCGCAAGATCTCTTCGAGAATCCGTCGATTGGTTCGGTTGTCGTCGACGATCAAGACACGCATCGAGGCCAACGGTGAGATGTCAACCGACTCGGTTGTTTCGACTTGTGCACCGATGTCGAACACGCACGTGCAGTGAAACTTCGTACCCTTACCGATTTCGCTCTCCAACCAGATCTGTCCTCCCATCAGGGCGACAAGCTGAGATGAGATCGCCAGCCCCAGGCCGGTTCCGCCAAACTTGCGCGTGATCGAGGTATCGGCCTGTTCGAAGGCGGCGAAGACCCGCTTTTGCTGCTCCGGCGAAATGCCGATTCCGGTATCGGTGACCGTCACATGCAGACAGACCGAATCGTCGGTGCGCGATTCCTGGGTCACCTCGATCACGACCTCGCCGTCGTCGGTGAACTTGATCGCGTTGCCAGCCAGGTTGATGATGATTTGGCGCAGTCGTCCCGCGTCACCGACGAGGAATTCAGGCAGCTCGGGATCGATACGGCAATGCAGTTCGAGATCCTTGTCGGCGGCTCTCAGACCCAGCGTCTGTCCTGTCTTGCCGACACTGTCGCGCAAATTGAAGTTGGCTTTTTCGAGTTCAAGCTTGCCGGCTTCGATCTTGGAGAAATCGAGGATGTCGTTTAGCAACCGCAGCAATGCATCGGCCGATTCCTTGACCATTGCCAGGTAATCGTGTTGTTCGGTGGTGTGTTGCGTGCTGAGCAACAACTCGGTCATCCCGATGATACCGTTCATCGGAGTGCGGATTTCGTGACTCATGTTCGCCAGAAAATCGCTTTTTGCCTGGTTGGCGGATTCCGCGGCTTCCTTGGCGGCCTGCAGTTGCTCGTTGCGTTGATGGAGTTCCAAGCGTTGATGCTCGACTTCGCGCAGCAGACTGACCTTTTCGACGGCATTGTTGACCGCGCGGCGGAGGTTGTCCGATGACAAGTCGCTTTTGACCAGGTAGTCCTGCGCGCCTTTCTTCATCGCTTCGACCGCGATCGATTCGTTCCCCTGGCCGGTGAGCATGACGACCGCAATGCGATGTTGGCCAACGGCCTCGTTCAACTCGGCAAGAAACTCGAGTCCGTCAAGATCGGGAAGGTTGTAGTCGAGCAGCACGCAATCGGGCGGATCGGATCCACAGGCTGCCAAACCGTCTTCACCGCAATCGACCTCTTTGACGTCGAACTGCTGAGTCGTTTGATCGCCCAAAAGTCGCTTGTAGACCTCGCGATCCTCGGGGCTGTCATCGACGAGCAGAATGCGATGCGACATGTTCAATCGTCGGTCTTGGGGAATACGACAATTTGGAACCAGTAATCTTTCAGCCGTTGAATTGCATCGACCAATCCAGACAGGTCGACCGGCTTGTGCACGTAGCTGTTGGCTCCAAACTCGTAACAGGATTCGATGTCACGCTCATCGGTTGATGTCGTTAACACGACCACGGGAATCCTTTTCAAATCCGGATCCTGCTTGATTTCCTCCAGCACGTCGCGACCGTCGGTGCCCGGCAAATTAAGGTCCAACAAGATGATGCCGGGGCGGGGCGCGTCGTCGGGCGAGACGTAGTTTCCGCGTCGATGCAGAAAGTCGAGGGCGTCGTCGCCATCGCTGCAACGATAAAGCGGGTTTCGCAGTCCCGATTTCTTTAGCGCGCGAACAGTTGCCTCGAAGTCCTCCGGACTGTCTTCGACAATCAGAATCGGTTGATTACTCCAATCTACCATCAAACATTCCACTCGAACGAGAACAATCGGTTATGAACAAGGTGCATCACGACGACGATACTTCTGGGATGGTGAAATGGAAAGTGGTTCCCTCACCAAAGGTTGATTCCAACCAGATTCTACCACCATGCCGCTCGAGAATCTTCTTGACAAAGGTCAGTCCGGCCCCTGTTCCGCCGCCGTATTTGTCGCGTGCATGAAGCCTCTTGAAAATTCGAAACACCGAGGATTGGTGCTTCTCGCGAATTCCGATGCCGTTGTCACGGATGTAGAACACCCGTTGCTCTTCGGTTTCCCCATCAATCACCTCGGATCGGCAACCGATCTCGATCACTTTTTTCTCTTTGTCATTGTACTTGACAGCGTTCGTGATCAGGTTTCGGAAGACCTCGCCGATTCGGACTGAGTCACATTGGACCGTTGGCAACCCTCCGGGAATCTTTACTTCGACGTGTTGTTCCTGCAACATGACTTGCATCATTTCCAATACTTCGGCAACCACCTTGTTGAGGTCCGTGTCCTGGATCGCAAGTTCGGCGCGACCGACACGCGAGTAATGCAGAAGTGAATCGATAAGGTTCTCCTGACGCAAGCAAAGTCGTTGCAGTGTCTCGAGTTTGTCACGGCCGGCGTCATCCAACTCGTCGGTATAATCTTCGGCAAGAAAAGCGGAATACCGTGATATGCCCCTCAATGGTTCCTTCAAGTCGTGCGAGACGATGTAGGCGAAGTCATCAAGTTCCTGGTTGCTGCGGGACAAATGTTCATTGAGGGTCGTCAGTTCCTCGGTCTTCGATTCGAGGCTTTGGGTTCGCTGCTGGACCAGCTCTTCAAGCTGGGTACGGTGTTTGTCCAATTCGGTGTCGCGCTGTTGGATTTGATCCAACATGTCGTTGAAACCGTCGCACAGGACGCCGAGTTCATCGTTCCCGGTCTTGACGACGCGGGCCGAATAGTCGGATTCCCTCGAGACTTTCTTGGTTGCCGCGACCAATCGCGTGATCGGCTTGGAGATGATCCGGTCAACGAAGGTTCCCAGCACGATCGCAACGCCGAGGCACAGCACCAGGGAGATGATCGAAAGCTGGATTGTGCGTTGCAGGGATTCGCGGAGCTTCTCCATGCTGGCACGCAGGTAGATCGATCCCAGGACATCATCGGATTGAATGATTTGTTTTGATACGTGCAGGAATCCGCCCTGGAACGACGCGTCGTCAGGGCCACTTGCAGAAATCACGGCACCCGACTCGGACTCGGATTGTTTGTAAACGGCAAATGGCTTGCCATCGGCATCGGAAATCTGCGCGAACACAACGTTCGGTTCGCGCCGCAGCGATGCCATGATGTCCGTCGCGGTGGTCGGGTCCTCGAAAAGCAACGCGGTGCTGCTCGTGTCGCCGAGAACGTCAGCCAGCGCGGACATCTGGGCTGCCATCGCGGCTTTGGCCGATCGATGCTGTTCAAGGATCCCCGCAACTGTCCCCAGCACCAGCACGATGCACGCGACAGCGACCAGGGACGCTATCAGCTTGAATCGAATCGACAGGTCTCGCAGCGGTCGCATGCTGGTGGTGGGTCGTACCTTCGGGGCTCTGGTCAGCGGCAGGCCGCTCGGAACATCGGCAATCCGGGCTGCCCAGTGTACTCGGGAAAACGTGTGTACTCGGGAAAACGTGTGTACTCGGGAAAACGTGTGTACTCGGGAATACGTTTGACTTACGAAAAAGTGCCAGCTGCACACATGCATCCTGAACAACGAAGCGATTTTCTGGTCACTTCATCACAACACCTGCACGAGCCGCAAGCCAAGCAACCTCGCGCTGATGTTCAACTTCTCGCGGCGTTCCGCATCGCGGTTTACAAGCATCCGGACCTGGTTGGTCTGAGTGTCATTCCAATAACAGATCATCACGCCCGAGCGTGCCAGTTGCATTGCGGCGTCGATACTGGTCGCTTCGGCAACGACCAATGTCGGTTGGCCCTTGGCAATCGCCAGGGCTGCTTGCACGCGCCGTTGAACCGACTCTCCCTGCGCGCCCGAGCGGCAAACGAACAGAATATGGCAGGGGCGATAGTTTCGCTCGAGGTCGTCTGCCGACTGGTACTCGTGGAGCCGGATCCCCTTTCCCTGGATCCGGTCGACGTTGACTCGGCCAGCATTGAGAGTGATGTTGTTCCCGTTGGGTATCAAATGTTGCCGGAACGGATTACTTCCCAGCACCGCGATTACAAATTCCCTGTCGGCACCGGGGAAAGATTGTTGTGGCCAAGTGATCAGTTTTCCAAAGTAGGCAAAGTATCCCGCCTTGATTTCGTATTCGCGATTGATGACCTGCGGCGGTTGTGCGCCAGCGATTGATGCACACGACGCTGCAACAGCGATCAACAGGAGGCGAAATATGTACGGGTGTGAATGTGCCATGCGGCGGCTCGGAGCGGACGGTCGTGGCATCCGTCGCGCAACAATGCTGGTGGCGGGCTGACGTGATCCACGAATCGTCGCCGCGCAGCTGATCATATCCTTGAAACTCAGCCTAACGGGCCGCAATTCCCAGGGCAAGAAACGCCCCTTGGCGGCACGCCATGCGCTATTCGCGCCGCGAACAGCAGCGTGCGTCGGTCGGCTGTGGTGAACGGCCATTGCGGATACTCGGTGGACCGGGACAGTCGTTCAGTAAGTCAACCGCATCCCAACGACGCCGCTGAAAGTTTCCTGGGCGTAGGCGTCGCCCGTAAAACCTCCCAGTGCGTAGTCGTGATCGGTGACGTTTCTCAGATCGAGAAACAGGTCCACGTGCCTGTTTCGCTGGTACAACGCGTAAAAATTGATCTCATAGGGATCATGCAGTTCCTTCCGCAGGCTTCCGGCCGCAACATTCTCGGGCGTCGATCGGATCACCAGGCTGGGCGTGAGAAACAATCTCTGCGTAGCCTGCCAGGTAACGCCAAGACGACCGTTGTGCCGTGAAATGAGCGGCAAACCAGTGACCAGTCCCAGATTCGTCTGCTCGAAGTCAACATAGGAGTACGAGAACCACGAGTCGGTAGAGCCTCGTTTCACTTTTCCGTAGAAGTCCACTCCGTATCGAACGCTGTCCCCGCCATTGGCAGTTTGGACAAGGGTTCGCGGGTTTCCGTTCACCGTAACCGGGTCTTCGACGATATTCTGCGGAGCGGCCTGGTCCGAGACAATGATCAAGTCGGCCTGGGTGCCATGGTAAACGGACAGACCGAGACTGATGTCGTCGCCGTAATAGGTAAAGTTCAATTCATGCGTCTCGGCCGTTTCCGGTGCCACATCCGGATTGGTCGTGGCCAACAGCGTGCCGTTATCATACGTGGCAAAAGCGAAGTAAGGTGCCGGTGCCACGAACGCTTGCGTGTACATGTACTTGGACGTGAAGCGGTCGGTCATGTTGTAGATCGCGGCGAACCGGGGCGTAATGGGTTTTTCGTCGTAACGTTCGTCGGTCGTAGCGCGAACACCGCCGACAAGCCTTAACTTGTCGAACATTTGGTACTGGCCTTCGAGGTAGGCAGCAAACGTCCAGAACGTGACTTGCGATACTTGCGGGATGGTTTGCGGGTCGCCGTTTCCATCGACGTAGTTGAAGGTACCGCTTTGAGCGACCGGATCGAGTCTCGGGTCGTATCCGCCAATGAACGTCGATTTCGGGATTACGTCGGAGTACCGCATTACACCGCCGGCAAGCAGGGAAAAATCCTTCGATGGTTCGAAGCGATAAATCTCCTCCAACTCGAGACTCCAGCCTCGACCCCATTTGAAGTCGTCGAGAAACCATTCGGTCGGGCTGGCGGGGAACACGTATCGACTATCGCGGTCTATCTGGTAGTCGTTGTAAGTGAAAATGGTCTGAAACGACTTGTGCTTGCTTACCTTCCATGTGTTTGCAGCCTCGACGGCAGTCGAATAATCGCCCCACTGCGCTTCGGGAAGGTAACCCAGCCCAGTGTTGGCATAGCCACCTTCGGCACTGCTGCGTTCCGAAGCACGATGCCAGACTTGGATCGACGAGTCGTAGCCTTCGAGACGGCCAAAGACGTTCAGCCCGTAGTCGTTGCGGTCGGGACGAACACCCTTGCCATTTGCATTTGTCTTGGTGCTGGCAACATTGAAAAAGTCTTGCCAGTAAGCCGGATACTCGGTGTCGAGGTCCGTTAACTGCGAGTCGTGGTACTGAATGAAACTGCTGACCTTGATGTTCTTGTCCGCCTTGAGTGTTCCGGCTGTCCAAGCCCAGATCTCTCGCTCATAGTTCTCGCCAACCTCGCCGCCCAGCTCGACTATGTTCTCACCCTCGGGCTGCTTCATCACCACATTGATCACGGCGCTGATCGCATCCTGTCCGTACAACGTCGAACCCGAGCCGTAGACGATTTCGACCCGCTCGGCAAAGCGAACACTGAAATCACGGCGGAACGGAAAATTCTCTCCGCCCGGTGGATTGACCCGCATGCCGTTGACCAGCACCACGATCTTGTTGTTTCCCGAGATCCCACGTACCGGTACCTGTGTGCCAAACTCGCTGAAGTAGTTCTCGAGCGTCTCCATGCCGGGAAGATCTCGCAGCACGTCAATCAGCTGGGAATATCCACGACGACGGATTTCAGTTTTGTCGATCACGATGACCGTTCCGGGTGCCTCGGTCGAGCGTTCCTCACGAAGCGAAGCACTGAATACCGTGGGAACGTCGACGAGGTAGGGCTGCGCCGCAAACTCCTCCAACGGCGGTAGATCAAAATCTAGATCGTCGTCCAGGTCGTCTTCGTCCTCGCCGTTGGCCTCGTCAAGGGGTTTCGCGTCGGCATCTTCCGGATCGGTCAACGGAAGCCGATCTTCGGTCGTTCCCGAATCACCCTTTCCGGGATCCTGCTCACCCTTTCCGGAATCTAACTCACCCTTTCCGGAATCTAACTCACCGGGCACGGGAGGATCCAAACTCAAGCCTTCACCGGCATCTGATTCTTGAACCGGCGCGGTCTTGGCGGCCTGGTCCTCCGCCGCCAGGGCAGCTTGAAGCGGATTGTTGGGATCAGCCTTTTGGGCAGCCTCTGCTGTTGCTGACTTCGAGAATTCCTCCTGCGGCGCATTGCCAGCAATTCCCAGCCGTACCGGGCGGGCCAGTTCTTTGCCCGGCGAGGGGCTTGCCGGCAGCAGGCCCATCACGCAAAGCAACGCGATGATCGGAAAATGTCGGGTCATGGACGGGGCTCGAGTGCGTACGGGCGACAGGAGTTGGACTCCTCAAAACCCATTCGACCGCGCTTTCGCTTATATCCAGCATTAGCGGTGGAGCCGTCACAGATTCCCACCGGTCCTTGTGCCGGCGCGGCCGGCGCGGCTTATGCGTCAGATTGCCGGTGACCGGAAAACCAATCACTTGGAATGGCAATTTCCACGTCAGGCCACCAGAGCAGGAACGCGGTTCCCGCCAGGATCGTGATCCCAAACAATACCGCGACATAAAAAAACAGCCGACGGCTCCCCAGCACCGCGACCGCACCGGCTTTGAAGACAAGGTTCGAAAGAGTCGCGATCAGGATGACGCGCCACGCCGTCGCCCCGTCGAGCCGATCATCCTGAAAAAGTTTCGCTGTCGAGAGTGTGATCGCATCAACATCGGTCAGACCCGAAATGAGCGCGACCAGGTACAGTGCTTCATTTCCGAATTGGTCCTTCGCTGCCGCGACGATCAACAACACCACCGCGTAGAGCGTACCGAACAGAATCGCTGCTTTCAATTGAGCCGGGTTTTCGTGATCGGGCGGCGACGTGATCTGGTTCCGCAGCGGTATGAACAGCACACCGCACTGGATGGCCATCAGTACCAAAATGGCCGCGATGGGAAGCAACGTGACGCGAAGAAGCTGCGGGGCAACGACCCCCACTTCGAACAAGACGCGTACGTTCACGATCGTCGATGCGATCACGATGACCAGGGCGGCCATCGGTGTCGCCGAAGAATCCTGCGCCGATTGACGCGCGTAGCTGACCGTGGTCGCCGTACTGGAAATCAATCCGCCAAAGATTCCCCCGAGTACCGCGCCGGTACGGGCACCAAGCAATTTGTAAGCCACGTACGCTGACATACTGATCCCGACAATCAGCACCACCATTCGCCAAATCGAATAGGGATTCAAGACGTCGTAGGGACCATATGTCTGATCGGGTAATACCGGCAAGATCACCAGTGCGATCAATACCAAATGGAAAAGACTGCGGAGATCCTTTTCACCCATGCGGGCAACAAATCCGTGCAGCTTCTGTTTCCAGTGCAACAGCACGGCGATGATTCCGCCGGTCACGATTGCGGGCCCCGTCAAGCCGACGCCGAGCGCCGCTCCGACCACGAACATCATCAACACCGCTACCTCGGTTGTCATTCCGAAGTCGTACTTTTTCGCGAGCGCCTTGGCTTGGTTAGCGACGACCAGCAGCGCCGCCAGAGCAACCAGACCTGCCGCCGATAACCATCCGACAGTTCCATCGCTGGCGATCGTGGAAAGGGTGCCGAGCAACGTGATCAATGGGAACGTCCGGATCCCTGCGATGTCCGATTCCTTCCACTCCCGCTGGACCCCGACCAGCAACCCGAGCCCGAGTGAGATAGCGATCGTCTGGTAAATCTCGAAGTCACTCATCTCAAACAATTCGATCGCGCGGGATCTGCTGCTCCGTCCCGATCATCCGACGCAACAAGCGTCGCCGCGTGTGCTGGCCTCATGGTCGAGGCGGCTGGCCGAAACGGAAGCCTTCTGCCACTGGTAAAGCCGCAGCGGCGGAAGGTTCCATGGTACATAAGAAACGGTCGGATCACCGAACGAATCGCTCGCGTAGCGGCTGATCATGTCTCGGAATTGGTAGGCGATGAAGTGTCCGCCCGGCGCGAGCGCTTGATGAATCTGCGAAACGAGAAATCTGGCTGTCGAAGGTGGCATCGTCGAAAAGGGAATGCCGGAGACGATCACATCGGCGTGGTCGATTTCTCGTTGCGGAAGAATCCGCATCAAATCGATAGCGTCCGCGCGAACGACCGAAAGTCGTGGATCTTCGATGTGCCGTAGCTGGTCGACGAACTCGGGTAAGATTTCGATCGCCAACAGACGTGCGTCGGGACGGATGCGATCGAGCAGCGCTCGCGTTGTACCGCCCGTCCCGGGACCCAATTCGATCAACACCCGCGGATCGAGTTCTTGTATGCGTGAGCCGAGACGTGTTTCGAGAACATGGGAACTCGGGATGGCCGAGGCGACCTTGCGAGGACGCGTCAACCAACC
>JAHELS010000229.1 GCA_024644085.1 Rhodopirellula sp. | reverse complement strand
GGCGTACGGCCGCGCTCCGCATGCCAATTCCCAAAGCACAACGCCGAGCGAGTAGATGTCGGCTCGTCGCCCATCGTAATCGGGTCCGCTTCCAAGGAAACGAGCAAGCTGTTCCGGAGGCATGTAGGCAATCGTCCCGCCAACGTGGCTGCTTTCCTCGTCGTCGTTTTCCAAGTCCGCCAGGTTAAAGTCGGCCAACAGTGGCACACCATCACACTGCATCAAGATATTCGCGGGCTTGATGTCCCGATGGGTCACACCGCAACGATGCGCATGCTCGATCGCCGCGGACAGCTGCTGACCTACTCGACACACGGTTTCAACGACACCTCGCGATTGTTTCGACGACGTGTCGCCTCGAGTTTGAGAACTTGCCGCGGCAATCAAGTCGGACTCAGTCCACACGACCCGCGGCGGATTGTGCAGTTGTGCGATCACGCGTGCCAGATTGCAGCCGTCGACAAACTGCATCCACAACAACCGGCAACCGCTTTGCGAATCGTGAGCCTCGCCGTAAACGCCGACAATGTTGGGGTGTTTCAACCGGGCCAGATTGCGGCCTTCGCCAGAATCTGATTTGCGCCCTCCCGGCAACACAACCTTGATTGCGACCAGCCGGTCGAGGGTCAATTCTCGAGCCAGATAAACGGCTCCGAAACTTCCGCGGCCTAGTAGTCGCTGTATCCGGAAATCACCGATCTGATCACCGCGAACCAGAGCGTCGTAACAGACTTGGCATTCCGCCGCCTCGCGACCTTCAGCCGGGACGAAGGTCGCGAAAGGATCGGTCGCGGCCGGGTCGGCCGATTCGGTATCGACGGGCAATGGTTTGCGATCGGGCATCGCGGCGAATCCCAGTTGCGCGGTAGTTGCCAGTTCCAATCTACACGGTCGAGCGGGGCAAATCGCTGCAATTAACCGCGGCGTCTTGAGACAACTTTCACAACTCCCGCGGAATTGGCTGGAGGTTTGGTCGGGTCGTGCCGATCTTTCCGTTCTGGAGGGCGGAGGACGCGTGCGCTTGCTTGGCGTGTGCGGTCTCCTGGCATTTGTATTGGTGGATATGAATCTGTTCAGGTGAAAACGGGCCGAAATCATGCGAATCTCGCTTAACCGTCTCGTGGCATCGGCCGCGATACTTGTCTTTGGTGGAATGTTTGCTGGAGAGGAGGCTGCGGCCCAACGCGCGGTCGTGCCGGGCACGGGCTCCGAAATTGCCGGCATCGCCGACGATTTTGAAGATCCCGACTGGGCCTACACCAAGCGTGATCCGAAGAGCACCGAGGACATCGACGAAAACCAGCGTGGTCCGATGGGCCGGAGCAACAATGGTCGTTGGTACGAAGGTATCAAACGCGGTCATCCCGACATCGTTCAACGCGTGCTGACGCCCACCGGCGGAATCCCCGGCAGCCAAGGTTCGTTACTGTTGCGATCCAAGTTCACAGGTCTGCCCGGACGCCCCAGCGGCAAGATGCACCAGGATGACTTTGTCGCGAATGTCCAGTACCGGTTGAAACGAACGTTGAAGGTGTCTGAAGTCCCGAGTGTGACCACCCGAGTCTTCTTACCGCCAGTTGACGAATGGGAAGATCGCAGTGGCCCCCACTTCGGATTCCGCTTGGCGCTGGAAACGACCGCTATGGTCGACAAGGAAGTCGGCGTTGGGTTTTTCAAACGAACCAAACGCGAAATGGGCAACGAAGTTTATTGGCCTGGCATGTTCATCGAATTCGAGAACAAGCTGCAAACTCGCAAAGAAGATGACTTCGCTTACCTTCGCATCCGCAGCAATCGCCGCGGCGGAGATTTCCGCGGGCCGCAAATCACCACGACCGGTTGGTGGACGATGGGAATGAGCGTCACGCCCGACGGCATGGTTCACTACTACGCCTCGCCCGGCGTCGACGAATTGACACCCGACGACTACATCACGAGCCAATTGCCGTACGATTATCGATGCGAGCGATTTCGAACGTTTTTCTACAACGTCTGTAGCGCCGATGACGGACGCCGCTGGAGCACATCGTTCATCGTTGATGATCCGAAGGTCTACGTTCTGCGTCCGATCGGAAAGATCGCAACACGGGAATCAAGCCACCGGTAAGATCCCGATCAGCTCTGCATGATCAAGTTCTTTACGAAGCACTGAGCTGCGATTCCGCACAGCACGGCGACGACCAGCAGCGCAAGCTTCATCGTCGTCGACCCGCCCGTGGGTGACGCGACTGCGAGCGTGCAATTGCAGAACGGGCACGAACCAGTGTCCGCATCGACCGACGCTGTACAACTGGGACAATTCGTAAAACCGGCAACGGACATTGTCTTTGTCTTCCTCGGGGAAAGCGGGATTCGGCGCAAACCTAGCTCGCCAATTCCCCTCGGTCAAACCTGCGGTCGCCCGCAATTGAGATCTCTCACTCATTGCCCCTCCTTTTCGAGTAGGCAAGCGATTCACCGGTCCGCAGCGCTCAGCGACCAAGCATCCTTCTGCCTCATGAGGTCGGCCCGTCGCTACAATGGTACCGGCTACAATGGATGCCCCGCATCTGCTTGACTTCCCCACCTATCGCGACGACCTGGAGATCGATTCTTGCATCTCGATCAATCTCGGGCGACCGACCTGCTTTCGATTCGCTGCGCGGCCATCCCAGCGATGACTCTTTGCTTGGTTTTACTTGTTGGAACCTTCGCCGATGCGCGCGGCGAAGATGCCTTGGTGTTCGAGCAGCTGAGATCCAAGTACACGGCCGACGTACTTCCAATTCTGCGAACCTACTGTCTCGATTGCCACTCGGCGGTGAACCGGGAAGGCGAGCTCGATCTGGAACGTTTCGCGACCATGGACCATGTCCGACGCGACCCAAATGCATGGCAGCGGGTTGCCGAGATGATCGACAACGGAGAGATGCCACCGAAAGATAGTGATCAACCCTCACCACTTTTTCGTCAACGGCTTCGCAAATGGGTGGCATCCTACCTCGACGCTGAGGCGTTGGCCGGTGCCGGCGATCCGGGACCAGTCATCCTGCGTCGGCTCAGCAATGACGAGTACAACTACACGATCCACGATCTGACCGGCATCGCGTCACTCGATCCGACTGATGAGTTTCCTGTTGATGGAGCCGCGGGCGAAGGATTCACCAACAGCGGCGCCGCCCAGGCCATGTCGCCGGCGCTGCTGCAGAAATACCTGGACGCCGCGAAAGAGATCGCTGACCACGTCGTCTTGTTGCCTGAGGGGATTCGATTCTCGCCGCATCTGAGCCGTCGTGATCGCACGGACGAGCTGCTCGCACGGATTCAACAGTTCTATCGACGGTTTTCCGATTCCACCGAGAGCGTCGATGTGAATATGCAGGGGCTCCGATTCGAGTCGGAGCAGGAACGCGGCGTCCTTCCGATTTCGCGATACCTGGAACCACTTATCAGACATCGAGAGTCCCTCGCCCGCGGCCAAATGGAAATTGCCGAGATCGCAACAGAACACACACTGAACGAAAAATATTTACGTCGACTGTTCAACACGTTGAGCGGGCCGAATGGCGCGGGCTCGGTTTTTCTTAATGATCTGCGTTCTCGATTCCGAGATGCTCAAATAGACGATGTCGACGCGCTCGTGAACGTGATTGCGGCGGGTCAAAAAGCGCTTTTCAAGTTCAACGCGATCGGACACATTGGTCGTCAAGGGAGTCCCGCTTCGTGGATGGAGCCACTTGAGCCCATCACGACCAACCAGAGGCTTGAGCTGGAATTGCCCGCTGAACCGAATGTGCCGACGTCCGACGATCCCAACCCTGCGATCCGCGTCTTTCTCTCCGCGAGTGATCTCGGCGACGGCAACGATCACGACTACGTGGTGTTTGAAAACCCACGAATCGAGTTCCCCGAGACCGGCATTCCCCCAATTGCCCTGCGCGATCTCGCCGAGCGAACGAGTCAAACCGAACGAACCATTGCCAAAGAGCTTCCCCGCACCGTCGAATACCTCGAGGCAATTCGCGGTGTCTTGGTGAGATCAGGGAATACCGGTCGTGATCCCTTCGCCACGGACGGCTCCATCGCCTTGGCCCGAGACTTGAACCTGAATCCTCGCCTGCTCGCCAACTGGATTGACTTCCTCGATCTTGGCCTCCGGCGCGATCGCGAGGTTCACGGCCACTTCACCAGCAAAGCGACTCGCATCCACGGCTATGCCGCGGTCAACGGATGGCAGGGAGAGGAGTCGGCAGGCTTGACGACAAATCAGTCGGATGAACCAATCACTTTTTTGACGCTGACCGTGCCGCCGCGCAGCGTCGTCGTGCACCCTTCGCCGCGGCAAGAGGTTGGGATCGTTTGGCGCAGCCCGATTCGTGGCAAGGTCCGGATCGAAGGAAGGGTCGCCGACGCCGATGACAAGTGCGGAAACGGAGCGACGTGGCGCGTCGAGCGGCTTACCCAGACGCAGCACGAGCAATGTGCTCAGGGAGTCATCGAAAACGGTGGCACTCAGCGGTTTCAACCCAGCGATGTTTTCGACGTTGAGATCGGTGACACGTTCTCGCTCGTCGTGGGGCCAAGAGACGCAAACCATGTCTGCGATACGACGCACCTCGAATGGACAATTCGTGAAGTCGGACGCGAGCAGCGAACCTGGGACCTCGCGCCGGAGATTGTTGATCGCGTGCTGGAAGAGAATCCACTTGCGGACTCGTACGGAAACGAGCGGACGTGGCACTTCGTCGTGCTCGGCGAACGCCCGGAAAACCCGTCGACCGTCCCCGAAGGATCCGCACTCGCGAGATGGCGATCCTCGGTGATTCGAATGGCAGCGAAAGACGAGATCGAAAGCGAATTGCTTGCGGTGAAAAACGTCTTGAATTCACCTGATCCGGCAACACTTGTTGAAGCGGATCGCCTGCTTCGCCATCGGATTCTCAATTGGCTGGGTCCGCTTGGATGGTGGCAGTGCGGGGCGGATGGCGCTGTCGGGCATCAAATTGAACCTCAAACCGGATCCGTTTTGCCTCCATTTGGAAAACATCCACGCGGCTCCGCGGTCGATATGAATGATCTTTGCGTTCAAGCACCGAGCGTGATCGAATTCGATGTACCAGCCCAACTTGCCGGCAACGCCAAACTCGTGACCACCGGAGCGTTACATGAGGCAACCGGCAAAGAGGGAAGTGTTCTGCTGCAACTGTCCACATCGCCCCCGATCACGGACAGGATTGTTTACGGCAATCCTTTCCTGGTGAGCGGCGGAAGCGACGCAGCCGCCCGGGTTAGAGATTCCATGGACGAGTTCCGGGACCTCTTTCCCGCCGCGATTTGCTACATGCGGATCGTCCCGGTTGACGAGGTTGTCACATTGACGCTGTTCCACCGCGAAGACGACTATCTGAGAGACCTCATGCTCGACGATGTCGATGCCCGTGAGCTCGATCGGTTGTGGGACGAACTGATCTACGTCAGTCGTGAGCCGTTGCAGAAGGTCGTAGCACTCGAACAACTCCGGGAATTCGCTACGCAAGATCGGCCTGATCTTGTCGAAGCATTCGCGCCCCTGGTCGATTCCGTTGCGACGCGAGCCGATCAGTTCCGCCGAAGACTGAGCGAATCGGAGCCCGCGCATCTTGACGCAGTTTTGAAACTGGCGGATATGGCTTGGCGCCGGCCTTTGAGCAACACCGAACAGAAATCTCTACGGAGTTTTTACGAGACGCTTCGTTCAACGGAAATACCGCACGAAGACGCAATGCGATTGACCGTCAGTCGCGTATTTGCATCGCCCACGTTTCTGTACCGACGGGAAACACCCTCGCCCGGTTCCCAGCCAACTCCCGTTTCGGGCACCGAACTCGCGACACGACTGAGCTACTTTCTATGGTCCTCGCTGCCCGATGCGGAACTCCGACAAACGGGCGATTCGGAAGCATTGGGGAATGATTCGACACTGCTCGCACAAACCCACCGAATGCTCGCGGACGAGCGCACACGCCGGCTGGCGATTCAGTTTGCGTGCCAGTGGTTGCATGTGCGGGGGTTCGACAAAGAACTCGAAAAAAATGAATCGCTGTACCCCGAATTTGCCGATCTCCGCGACGAGATGTATGAAGAAACCGTACGGTTTTTCGAGGCGATGTTTCGTCAAGATCGATCGATCCTCGAATTGCTCGATGCGGACCATACGTTTCTGAACGAGAGTTTGGCCAAGCACTATGGCATTGACGGTGTCGACGGGTCGCAGTGGCGGCGCGTCGATGGAATTCGTGACCAGGGTCGGGGTGGTGTTCTTGCGATGGCAACTGTGCTTGCCAGTCAATCGGGCGTTTCACGTACCAGCCCGATCTTGCGTGGGAATTGGGTATTCGAAACCTTGCTCGGTGAACGGTTGCCACGACCACCGCCGACCGTTCCGCAATTGCCCGAGTCGGTGCCCAGTGGATTGACCGCGCGCCAATTGATCGAGCAACACAGCAGCGTGCCGGAGTGCGCGACGTGTCACGCGCGCATCGACCCCTATGGATTCGCCCTCGAGCAATTTGATGTGATCGGCCGGCTTCGTGAGAACGCGGTCGACGTAAAAACCAAACTTCCCGATGGGCAATCAATCGAAGGACTCGCAGGACTCCGGCACTATCTGATGACGTCACGTCGCGATGACATCGTTCGCCAATTCTGTCGAAAGCTTCTTGGCTATGCGTTGGGTCGCGAGGTCCAGATTTCCGACCATCCGTTGCTTGACGAGATGGAGCGGAAACTCGCAGAACGCGAATTCCGCTTTTCCGCGGCGGTCGAGGCGATCGTCACGAGCCGGCAATTCCGTGATATTCGCGGTGAGCTACCGAATCCCTGAACCCAGAATGACCGCCCCCCGTGCGTTTTAGCGGTTCGTACCCGGCGCGGAAACTTTACTTTTCAATTTCCTGAGGACGCGGACATGACCACTCATCACCTACCACGCCGAAGATTCTTGCATGGACTCGGTGTCAGCATGGCGTTGCCATGGATGGAGTCGCGCCGGGTTTGGGGCGATGCCGACAAACCACAACGCGATTCAAGCACGGCGCCGACTCGGATGGCGATTCTGTTTGCCGGTTGCGGTTTTCACCAGCACGAGTGGTGGGCCAAGGGCGAAGGCGCCACGATGGAACTAGGCAAGGTGCTCGAACCGCTGAGCGATTACCGCGACAAGATGGTTTTCATTCGCGGTCTCTACAACGCGGAAGCCCTCAAAGGAAACATCCACAGCTCACAGACGGGCAACCTGCTTTCGGGCGCACCGTTGGCCTCCGGCGGAACGATCCGATCGGGCACCAGCGTGGACCAGGTGATCGCGCGGAAGCTCGGTCATCGCACCAAACTTCCCAGCCTCGTACTTGGTTGCGAGAAAGCGAATCCAACCGTCCACAAAAACTACTCGATGCTCTACAGCTCGCACATCTCGTGGAGCAGTCCCACCACACCAACGCCGTTGGAGGTCTACCCCGCGTTGGCCTTCGACCAAATGTTCAAAGACAGCGCTGAGCAAGGCGACCGCAGCGTCCTCGACGCAGTGCTCGAAGACGCACACGACTTTCGCCGCAATATCAGCCGGCGTGACCAGCAAAAGCTTGACGAATACCTCAATTCCGTTCGCGAAGTGGAATCACGTATCGAGCGAGCCGGTACTCGTGGCGAACTACAAGGCTGGAGACCGACGCTTGAGGAGCCGAACATTCCGCGTCCCCAGGACGGGTATCCGCAGGACATCGTCGAACACATGCGGTTGATGTCCGACATCCTGGTGCTCGCATTCCAAACCGACACGACTCGCGTGTGCACATTGAAATTGAACAACGACCATGGGACCTTGCGTTTTCCGCATCTCGGCGTCGACTACATGATCCATCATCTCCTCTCACACAGCGACACCGACGATTGGTTGAAAGTGAATCAGTTCTTCCTCGAACAAATGGCATACATTGCCGGCCGGCTTGATGCGATCCGAGAAGGTGACGGTACGGCGCTCGATCATTCGATGATCCTGCTCTGCTCGAGCATGCTGACCGGACATCATGACGCAACACAATTGCCGGTGGTGCTGATCGGCGGGGGCGGCGGCACGATCAAAGGTGGCCAGAATCTTGATTACCTGGACCAATCCGACCGGCAAATGTGCCGGCTCTACCTGAGCATGATGAACAAAATGGGAATCACGCTCGATCGATTCGGGGACGCGACCGAGCCGATCGCAGAAATCTGAAGCCTGGAAAAGTTTTCAGTGCGTCATCGCGTAAGTAACGATGTTGATGCCCATTGGATACGCTTTCTTGACCGAGAACTCATCGAAGTACCACTTCGCCTCGCCCTCGCGTTCCCAGCCGTCGCCCAGGTCGGTGTTGTGGCAAATGAAAACCATGATGCGATCGTTGTCATCGGTGATCGCGCGGTAATGCGGTGTCCGCGTATCGCTTCCATCCCAAGTTCGTTCGTGCGAACCGTATTGGCCGTTCTGCATCCGGTACGCGGCATTGATCGCAGGCACCTGAGGCTTCTCTTTCATGTCGTAAACACAGTGAAAAATCTCGTGCGAAAGCGGTACCTCAAACGGATCCCGGTCGGGGAAAACCCTCTTAAGTTCCCGCCGCATGTTCTCGTACTGCGAATCACCCCAGAAATCATCGACCATCAAAAAGCCGCCGTTGAGGCAATACTTGCGAAGCGCCTCGACCTCCGGCTGGCTGAACACGAGCGCGCCGGGTTCGATGATGTAAATGAATGGGTAATCGAACAACCGATTGTCGGTCAATTCGAGCACGATGGGTTCAGGATTGACCTTCAATGATGTCAACTGCTGAAGCCGCAACGAGAAATTCAAATCGCTGTCGCGGTAGTCGGTCCGCCAGCCTCCTCCACCGCGTCCGTAGCCACCGTAGGAGTCGTACTTGATTCGCACGAAGGTAAACATGTCGTGCGGGAATCTCTCATCGAATTCCCAATCGGGAACGCCGTAGCGATCGTTGGTGATTCCGCCGCCACGCCCCCAACGACCGCGCTGGGCCACGGCGACGCCCACGAGCAGTGCCGACAGAAGCAAAACACTTATCAATCTTCGACGCAAAAACAGACGCGGGGGACGTATCATTTTGCTTCCTCAACCTCGACTTCTTCCTCAGCCACGATTGGCGTTTCTTCCGTTTTCAATTCCTTCGCCCCTTCGCGCGACGAGGAATCTCGATCGTGCGACGAGGAACTCGCCGGCACAATGGAATCATCTTCGTCGGCAGCGTCCGCCTCATGGTCGACCAATTGCAGCAGCAGTCGGTGGGCGTCGCGGTACCGGGGTGCTTCCTCGAGCG
>JAHELS010000043.1 GCA_024644085.1 Rhodopirellula sp. | reverse complement strand
GGCGGAACACCAATCACTCCGCAGAATCTCACCTCGTTGCCGGGTGATTCGAAAGTCGCGTCCTAAAATCGCCTGGGCGGCGGTCGCACCCAAGCAAACAAGTACTTTCGGCTGAATCAATGTCAACTCCGCCTCCAACCACGGCCGGCATGCAAAGATCTCGCGCGATCCAGGTTTTTTGTGCAGTCTCTGTTTGCCACGTTCGGTGAACTTGAAGTGCTTCACCACATTCGTAATGTAGGTGTCGCTGCGCGAGACACCGGTCGAGGCGAGAGCTTCGTCCAGCAGCTGGCCCGCGGGTCCGACAAACGGTTCACCTTCGACATCTTCGCGATCGCCAGGCTGCTCGCCGACCAGGACGATGTTCGCATCGCGTGGTCCTTTACCGAACACGGTCTGCGTTGCATCAAGATGCAAGTCACACGCCTTACAACAATCGGCTGCCTTAGCGAGCGATTGAAGCGACAAATCGTCGGGCATGTAGTGGGCGGCAGTGCGATCAAACCCTTCGGTTGATGCGATCATCGTGTGCACGCGATCGGGCGCCTGCTCGAGCAGATCGGGAATGATTTTCGTCTCCGGCAACGTTGGCCAATGACGCACCGGCATCTCGCTCTTCATCATCGCGATCTTGATTCTCGCCGGATTGAAGATCGACGCGTAATAGGTCAACCAAAGTTCCTCGAGGGCATCACCGTCGGGCGCCTCGCTGGCAGGCACTCCGGGACCAAACTCCAACTTGGTCTGATCCCAATGGACTGATTCACCAGGCGTCAAAATCGACCAGTTCATCGCTTTGAATCGGCGTGCGAAGAAGGGTGCCACCGATCGAACGATTCTGTGATCGGGACGATGCCACGCGACGAAGTGTTCACCAACGTCCGCATCGACCTTTCGAAAGCGGACAAACGCCTTCATCTTGTGCATGTCTCGAGAGACAGCCTTTTGCATTTGCAGCAATTCATGAACGTCGTCGTCGATAGCGATCTTCAGAAGGTTCTCTTCACCGTGCGTGAGCCGCCAGAGTGTGCGATACAACAGCGGCCAGCGCCGATCCTCTCGGTGGCAGGCAACGTCGGCGGCCAGTTCCAGGAATTGCTTTGGCACGGAAAAAACGGTCTGCTTGGGCGGACCACTCGGCTCGCTGCAATCGTCGAACAATCCCCTCTGGCCGTCGTCGCTCGACCAACGAACATCCTTCGGAGGGACATCCGCAGCGAGTAAACGACGCGCCTCGGCACGCCAATCATGAAACGTTTCGACACGGACAAAGTGCATGACAGAAAGGGACGTGATCGCCGCCCCCTGTTAGACCTCCCCCGACAATGCCGAACTTGCCGCATCGAACAACATCAATTGTCGAGTTTGCGGTTTGACTTTTTCCTTCAACCTCAACTTGTCGAGATCCCCTAGCGACGCGTTATGGTCGGCCGTCGAAACAAACACCCTGGCTCGATTCCACGCCACCCGCAGTTTTTTCATGTCTTCGATTCGAAGGTTCCTGTAGCGGCGGATCTGCAGGATGCGTTTCACATTCCGTACACCAACGCCCGGGATCCTCAACAATTCCTCGCGGCTGGCTCGATTTACATCGACAGGAAAAAAATGTCGATTGGCCAATGCCCATGCCAGTTTCGGGTCGACGTCGAGTGACAGGTTCTGGTCCTCGCCGGCGACAATCTCATCGATCTCAAATCCGTAGAAACGTATCAACCAATCGGCCTGATAGAGTCGATGTTCACGGACCAACGGCGGCGACTTGCCCGGCAATCGCGCGTCGGCATGCGGGATTGGACTGTAGGCCGAATAGTAAACTCGCCGCAGCCGTTGAGAGTCATAGAGTTCGGAAGCCGTTTTCAAAACTTCCACATCAGGCGTTTGGGTCGCGCCTACAATCATCTGTGTGCTTTGCCCGGCCGGTGCAAACCGCGGCGGCTTGAATCCCGCTTTTTGCTCCGCGGAAGTATCGTCAATCTTTTGGCGGATTCCCTGCATCGCATCGACAATCCGCGGCTTCTTCTTTTCAGGCGCCAATTGGTATAGATCCGACTCGGTCGGTAACTCAATATTGACGCTCAACCGATCGGCCCACGCACCAGCCTGCTCGATCAATTCATTTGACGCGTTCGGGATCGTCTTGAGGTGAATGTAACCCCCGTAGTGATGGTCGGTACGCAATCGCTTCGCGACCTCAATCAACTGCTGCATCGTATAGTCGGAGTTCTGGATGATCCCCGAACTAAGAAACAGCCCCTCGATGTAATTCCGTTTGTAGAACTCCATCGTCAATGAGACGACCTCGTCGACCGAGAAGCGAGCCCGGGGTGTATCGCTCGAAATCCGATTGACACAATACTGGCAATCGTAGATGCAGTAATTGGTCAACAGAATCTTGAGCAGTGAGACACATCGGCCATCCGGCGTGTAGCTGTGACAGATTCCCATTCCTTCCGTGCTGCCGATCTGGCTGCCGGCGCGGGTTCCCTTCGATCCGCTGCTCGCGCACGAGGCATCGTACTTGGCAGCATCCGCCAGAATTGACAGTTTCTCTTGAACGTCCATTCGATGCCGATTCTCCTTGTGGTGATCCCATTCTCGCGATCGAAGTTAACCGTATTTGCGCGTTTCATTTAACCCGCCGGCCCGATCGATATGCGACGACACCTAGATTCTCGGGAACTGGGTGGATGCAACCAGTCGCTGGAGGGTGTTGAAAGAGAATTCGGCCGATGATGCGCGGCCTAACGCGGGTGGCTGACCGCCGGCCAACGTGTGGTCGATCGTCCTTCACTGGCGGCCAGCACGCGCTCCCAAGTACCTCCTGGTTCGAAAGCAATCCGAAAAAACTCACCTGCTTGTTTCATTGATTTTCATTGCTTTTTATCTTCCCACGCAGTTTGATGCATGCCAATTCGACGAATTGGCATGCCCCTTGCTCCACGGCAGCTCCGTTCAATAAACCAAGCTTCAAATTCGGGGAGAGAGAAGCATGTTCAACGCAACCATCCAATCACATGTCTCGGACGAGTGCTTCGGAATTTCCGACGACGAGATCCGTGCCCGGGTCGCCGAGATCCGGTCGAAATGGAGCGATCAAGAGTGCGCACAGCGTAAGTCATTGGGCCGCGCCCGCCAGCAAATGCTGTTGGCGTCCCTCGGCCTGATATCGCACCGCGATTGCGCCTGAGTCGAACGATCAACATCAAGATGGACGTGCGCATTCTGATGTTGCGCGAAAACAAGTACGATGTGCGAGTCGTAGGCCGGACCGAGCTTTGCGAGTTCCGGCGATCACTCAAAACAATACCGGAACTCGCAAAGCTCGGTCCGGCCTACGAAGTTTTTGAGCGGCCGCGACATCGAACTGCGTTGCGTGCCTGAAAGCTTGCCAGATCGTCAGCCTTTGCCATGACGGTGCAGGGCTTTGCGAATCGGCTTGAAACGCGTGTCTTCCGGATACTGGTCGAGCCACTGCGCCAGTGTCCTGCCGTCGTCGGTGAAGCTGACGTTATGGTCCGCCCCACCGGCCAAAAGTAACTCGACAGTTTCGAGGTGGCCATGACCACCCGCGCAATACAGGACCGTATGTCCACGCGGATTGGTGGCGTTCACATCGCCCCCGTGATCCATCAGCAGGCGAACAATCTCCGTATCATCATTACGTGCCGCATGATGGATGGGATGATCACCTCGACCGTCCGCAGTGGAACCAAGCCGCGGATGTCTTTCCAACAGTGAACCGACTCGCGTTACATCGCCGATAAAGATAGCGGCGAGCAACTGTCGCGATAGATCGCTGGTTGGACGGACGTGTGCATCGAGGGCACCATATTGAACCAACAGCGTGACGATCGCCTTGTTCTCCGGGACCTCACCGGCGTAGTGCATGACATATCCGTCATGGGCGGCGAGGTCGGCGCCTTCGTCAATCAGCAAACGGACGACTGCTTCCTGTCGCGTAAGTGCCGCGTGGAAGATCGGCCGCCATTGGTGTTTGTCATCAGCGTCCACAATCGCGGGGTCCACAGCAATCATGTCGCGGACAACCTCAAGTTTTCCCTTGCGGCACGCATCGTGGATGGAAATCTCGGACATGGCGATCACTTTGACCAGCGCCCCGGCAAGAATAGCTACCGCTGGATCTTCAAAACGTATGCAAATTCCGAAGGCTTCTCGTTCGGCAATGTCACGGTCAATCCAGTCTCGTCACGTGTGAAGGCAAGTTTCGAGTCCGATCCCAGCAACGTCACCCTCTCGATTTCGTCCGGATAATGTTCACTGTTCGTGGCGAGAGTTGTGACGGTGATCCTGTTGTCCACGGGCCATTTCAGGCCGGTGACGTACAACACCTCATCGCGGGCCGTGAACCTCAGATCCGCCGAAGTGAATGGCTTGTCCCTGGACTCGGAGACGTGCCCCGTGGAAACCGCGGTGGGTCCCTCGCCGAAAGTTTTCCAGTAGGTCGTGTCGTAAATCGCTTCGCCGTTGATCTTCAACCAGCCTCCAATTGCTCTCAAGATCGCCTGGTCCTGTTCGGGAATGGTACCGTCCGAGCGAGGTCCCACGTTCAACAACAGGCAACCGTTCTTGCTAACGATATCGACGAGATCATCGATCAACCGGTCCGGCGTCTTGTAACGTTGGTTGCGTGTGTAACCCCACGAGCTGGAACTGACCGCTGTGTCAGTTTGCCAGAAAGGCTTGCGAATCTCGGCCATCTTTGACCGTTCCTTGTCGAGCACGGCGGCCGCTTCGGGGAACGCGTTCCACTTGTAATTGATGACGCCGATTCCGCCGGGACTCTTGCCGGTTTGATTGTAGTAGTACGCGGCAAACTGCTTCAAATGTCCTGCGTAAGGGTTGCTCTCGTAATCCGCCTCTTCCAATCCCGGGGTGATGCCGAAATCAAACCAAAACAAATCGGGCTGATACTTGTCGATCAGTTCGCAAGATCGAGCCAGCCAGTCATCCTTGAACTGTTGATCCTGAGGCGGAAAATTCTTCTTGTAGTCAGCCGCATCCTCCTTGAACAGAAACGGCATCGGTCGGCCGTACAAATCGGCGTACTGTGGATCCGCGTTGTCGAACGATTCGTTACGCACGTAGAAAACCCAATTGAACGCTCGGTGGCTGCTGACGCCAAACTTCATCCCTCTTGCGCGAACCGCCTTTGAAAGCTCGGCGATCACGTCACGTTTGGGTCCCATCTCCGAGGCGTCCCATCGGGTAAACGCACAGTCGTACATTGGGAAGCCATCATGATGCTCGGCCACGGGGACGACATAACGGGCACCCGTTTCTTTAAACAACGTGGCCCAGTCATCAGCGTTAAATTTTTCCGCTTTAAATTGTGGAATAAAATCCTTGTAGCCAAATGTCTTCTGCGGTCCGTAGGTCTTGAGATGGTATTGGAAGAAATTGTCGCCGCGGCGCTCCGTGTCGATGTACATCTGGCGCGGATACCATTCGCTGCCATAGGCCGGCACGCTGTAGGCCCCCCAATGAATGAAGATTCCGAATTTTGCGTCCTTGTACCATTGTGGGATTTTGTATTTTTCGAGCGAGGTCCAATCAGCCTTGAAGGGCCCCTGCTCGATCCCGCGAGTGATTTTTTCCACCGCTGATGCGACCTTGGGGTGCGGCTGAGTTGCCCCATGGGGTTGGTCCGCATGCGCCAGCACCGGCATTAGCAGAAACGGGAGAATGGTCAGGCTCATTCGAAAAGTCATGGAAATCCCCAGCGCGGCATTTCATCTGTGCAGAGAGGTGAACGATCCGAGCGTATCGTAGCCGAATGCCGACCGTTTGCGCTATGACAAGAATCGTGAAAACCAGAAAAGCCGACGTCTGTGCGAAGCCTCGAAAGCGGCCAATTCCGCGGCAAAGCGGTTCGATTCTGAGCAAGACGAAATGGCGGGCCTGGCTCACCGCAGCAGATGACTTGATTCCGCCTGGGGGCGAGGAAACCGGAGATCAGGTGACAGGTCGGCAAGACCCGTGGGCAACCCTGGTTAGCGGCCGACGGCCCTCGAAGTCTCGATCCACCTCGATTTTCGCGGCTGTTCTGCAGCAAATACTGGAATCATGGCTCCTTCCTTGTTCTAATGCTTGGCTGGACGTTCTTGCCACGTGCACCGGCCACTCATCTCCTTATCTCCACGTTTCAACCATGACCATGTCGGACACTTCATTGCGACGTGCATTCACGCTCGTCGAACTGTTGGTTGTGATGACGATCATCGCAATCTTGATCGCGCTTTTGATGCCAGCGGTTCAATCGGCGCGCGAGGCAGCCCGGATTACACAATGCCAGAACAACATGAAGCAGGTTGCGTTGGCGTGTCTGAATTACGAGGCGGCCTTCAAAGAGTTGCCAGGATACGCCGGTGAAAAACGTCCCATCCGCGTCCGGTTCGAAAAAGATCGCCGGCGCAACGTGGCATTGAGAGGGACCCCGTGGCCCGCCCAAATCTTGCCACTGATGGAACGGGGAACGTTAGGACGAAAGCTGTCGCTACTCGGTGAAAACTATCCGGACTCTCCGACGCCCTTGATCGAAGAAGCGGTTCGCGGAACCGTCGGATCGTACCACTGCCCCACTCGCCGCGACGCAAAAGCCTACCCGTTGGTTAAAACGTACAAGCAGAAGTATGGAGACCGCGGCGGCAGAATCGACTATGCGATGAACGGAGGACCCGCCGTTCCGATCGAAAATGACCATATCGGGATCACGAACAAATCCGACGGTGTCTGGGTTTACGGAAAACGCGTCAAGACAAACAAGGTTTCCGACGGGCTCAGCCATTCTTACTTGCTCGGCGAAAAGGCGATGGACCTGTTGCGGTACGAAACCGGAGATTGCTTCGGTGACCGATCACCAATCGCGGGCGATCCGGACCGAAACGGGTCGACGCATTCGTACGTGCGGTACGCAGCACGTCCACCGCACGTGGACATCGCTAACAACTGTCTGGTGTGCCATGACTTTGGCAGCGCACACTTTGCCGGGTGGAACGTGGCCATGGTAGACGGATCCGTGCGGCTGAATACCTACACGATCGATATGGAAATTCATCGAGCAAGTGCTTCGATCGACCAGTCGGAAGTGATTGAATACGACCACTGAGAACCAGCTCTTTGGGCCTGTCTAATCCTGGTACTTCTTGTATCCGCCATCGAGCATCACCTCGGCCCACACCGTGTCCTGTTGCTCGATTTGTTGCTGGGCTTCACTGAGCCGCCCGTGCTGGGTCAGGTAAACGATGAATCCGACAATCAGCAGGGATGCCACACCCCCGACCCAAATCTTGACGTCGGTCCGCCGGTCCGGATCCGAAAAAATGACAAACAGTCCGGTAACCGTCAGCACAGCGGCGATGCAAAGGCAAATCCAACCCCAGGATTGCTCACCGGAGGTGTAATACTCTGTCCACAACACGGAGCTGATTAGCCACTTGCTGAGGAAATAGCCGATCGCTCCCATCGCGAAGCAAAGAATCACGCGATCGCCAATCTCATTGTCCGAGGAACCGGAAAGCGCGTCACGTCTTCGGCCGAGTACATCGAGCTTTTGCTTCCGTTCTTTTTCTTCCGCCCGTGCACAACGTTTGCATTCTCCTTTCCGCCTCGCGTAACGACGTCCGCATTTCTCGCAGGTGACGTAGCGTGATTCGGCCTCCGTCGGTTCCGAGCTTTGCGGAGAATCCGCTGCAGTTGCTGTCGACGACGCCCCGTCGATTGCCCCGTCGGTTGCCCCGTCGATTGCGTCGTCGATTGCGTCGCCGGGTTCGTCGATGGTTGCAATGGAGACGGCACCGCCAGCCATGGAAGCGGCGTCCACATCGTCACCGGCACGACGGTCCCTCACATTCTTTCGAGAACTGCGCGTTGCATCACGCCACGTGGCCCAGTCGCCCACTTGACCGCAGCGGACGAGCGCTCGGTCCTGAGCAAAAAACCCGGAAGCCATCAGAGCTTCCAATCGTTCCGCCAAATACGGACCAAACGTATTGCCATCTTCGAGAACGTACCATCCACCTTCATTCAGCGCAGCAAACATGTCCTTGATGTCGGCGATCGGAAAGTACTTGCTGTCTCCCTGACGCGCCTCGGCCTGGTCATCGACGCCGCCCTGCTGAATCATCTGGCGAAGCGCGGTTTCGGTCAGGGGGCCAACTTCTTCACCGTTTTGTTGGAGATACCAACTTCTGGCTTTCAGCTTTCTCCACTTTTCACTTTTTTTCGCCATACCGGCCGCTCAATCGCATTGTCGGACCACCTCGCAATACGATCATCGTAAGCAGGACGAAGGCCATTCTCAATCGACACTCCTTGCGAATCCGCAACCCCCCGCGCAGATCCCAATGCACGATGCCGGCCTCTTCTCACCCGCAGCCTCCGGGAAAACCACGAACTTTCAATCGGATTCGTGGAAAGCGGCTATCGCAAACGCCACCGGACCGTGCTGCGAAGTCCATCTTCCTCGAATTGCATATTGAGTTCGATTGAATCGATTCGATTCATGAGCCCGAAGGGTTGTTGCGGATCAAACGCTGGTTGACGCTGTCGTGTGGGCTCGCCGTAGTCCTCGCTGACCATGCGATAATCTTTCCAAATCCATTGGTCATCGTCGAGGTGTCGGGGGTAGAAGCCAAACAGACGCTGGTGCTGGGTCGCCGCCTCGTCGACCGAGTCGGCGCCGCTGAGCATGAACGGGTAGAGCCGACCGAGCCCCGACATCACCGCCTGACGATTGGCATCCGACGCCGCGGCAAAGAGGCCCGGAAGTTGTTCCTTGCAGGCCGATGGGCTGGCTTGCAACGACGCCGCATTCAATTGCGCCGGAACGACGCTGACAACTTTATCGTCGCTCGACCAGGGAATGTTCCGGATCACCAGATACTTCCCAACGACCTCGACGCCGTAGCGGAGCTTGACGACTCCGAAAATATCCATGGTCCAAACCCATTCGTCCCGATCGTCTACCTGGTAGAACGAAGTATTGAATCCCCGCCCGCGGTTTTCTCGGGCGATCCCAGCCAGGGCCGCCTGGCGAAGATACTGTGACGTACGTTCCGGCGATTTCGTCTCGACCATGATGCTGCAAGGACGAGTCAGCATGGAAAGCGCGACCGGCAACATCAGCATCTCGTTGCCACCTCCCCGCAAAACGTCACTGCCAAAAGCGCCGAAGATATCGCCACTTCCCATTGCAATGATTGGATCGGCATCAAAGATGGCCACGTGAACACTGGGACCAAAATCGTCGAGCATCGCCGGGCTTGCGCCGGAGTAGCGGGTAAAGAACTCCGAGAAATTCCCCGCGACCTGTTGCCAGGCGAATTCCTTCAGGTTCGCGGAAAACTGCATCACAGGTGTCGGCTCGACGATGGGAACCGTCAGCGTCGTCCCGTCATCCTGGTGCGCCAGAATCAATCTCAAACCGTTGTAGATCGAATTATCGACCAACGGAAGAATGAAGGTCGACAATTCCAGTTGGTCCGTTCCAACCTCGTCCAAACGAATTGCGATCGGGTCAAAGAAGCGCCGCCAATAGTTCTCGTAATTCTCGACGTACAAACGATAAGCCTCCGCTTCGGCCGGAGTGACGTCATCCAATGGAACCGCCGGAAGCGTCCGCATCCGAGGCAACGTATCGTAGTGTTGGCTGCTGACCAAACCGCTCGCGTTCATCGAAAGGCCCTCTCGCTGCCAGGCCTTCGGAACGTATCCCCCGCTGACCAGATCATCGAGGGATTCGGTGGATTGCCCGTCGAGTCGGGCGAGCATCGCGCGGGCCGTAACCGCTTCCATCCGGGCCTTGGCGAGCACGCGGCGCCGCTGCCCAATCTTGACCCGCGGCCCGACAAGCCGGCGCACGAACGGATCAGAGAAATACGCGTACAGTCGCGTCTGTTCGCTGACGTCTAACTTGGTCAGCATGTAACGAAACTCAGCACTGTCGCCGAGACTTCCTTCACCCTGATGCTCGAAAAGTTCGATTGATTGATCAAGTTCGCCTCGATTCGTGCTCGCGAACAAGAAGTCGTCGCGCAGCGCCATGTAGGCTGGTTCACCGGTGACGGTCGGGATTTCCAAAACCGAATCGGTCTTGAGCTCCGATGCGCCAAGTAGACCCAGCAGTTGTCGCAATAGTTGTGGCTGTCGCAATTTCGCGACGATCGTGACATCAGTCCCGTCGATGAAGAACAAGTCTGGTGCAAATAACGCCATCTCACTGGTCATTCCGGATTTCAAAACGGCGTCGACCCAATCGCGTGTCATTCCGAGTCGCTGCAGGTATCGCGATTCGAGGTTGTATTGCAGACAGTTGCCCGTCAGCGTGGTCCCGACGCTGGCGATAAAGGGAGCACCTGCATCGAGCAGTGCGGGAATCGATTCCGGCTTTCCGATGTACAGAAAAAAACGATCCGTCGGCACGTACCTGGCCATTTCAAGATGACCTCCTGATTGACCATCGAGCATCTCCTCGAAAGGATGGGACGTGACTTTGACACCCTTTAAGGAATCGACATCGATACTGCGCGATTCGTCCGAATCGGTCACCGCAATCTGTTGTAGCTGCAAGGTTTCCTCGATGGCGGCACGACCACCCAGGACGGAAAACATGGAAAGACTGCGGCGCGGGTTGGCCGGTTCGTCTGCTTCACCCGAATTGTCCCAAACACTGAGCACGCCGCCCGCGCCGGCATACAAATAGGGACCCCATGCCGATCTTCGCGCATCGGAAATGGCCTCGCGGAGTTCTTGACCCGGCACCTCGGAACCTTCGGCCGTGTCCCAATGGATTTCCAAGCGCTCATCGAGAACCTGGTTGTAGACTTTCAGCTCCATCGAATCAGCGACGGGATGATCGGCAATCAGGACGATGCGGTAATCGAGATTTGGTCGATTGGCCGCAGCTTTCATCTGGTCGCGTAAAACGACCGGGCGAATCTTCGCTTGTTGAGATCCAATTAAGTCAGCATCGATCTCAACGCGTTCACAATTGCCGTCTGTATAGAGGACCCAGTGCTTGCCGTCGTCGACGAATGGCCGCAACTCGAAAGCCAAGACAGCACGATTCTCACTCGGCACGGTTTGCCGCACGGTGCCCCGCACCTCTTTCGGTTCGGAAAATTGGAATTGAACCTCCGGGACCAGTTGAACGAACGGGCCTTCGAGCGACGCATGATCGATCAAATCGGCTAGTGGGCGCGACCGCCAGTGCGCGGCATCCCAGCGGCCGGAAAGATGTTCCCATCGCTTGTCGGCGGCTAATTCCGAAATCGAACCTGGGCCAAAACCCTCTCCTTCCTGCGCGAACTGACGACATGCCTCAAACCCCATCTGGACCTGCCAACGGCCATTTTGGATCTGTCGTTGTTCCAGAGCCGCGTACATCCGATCACCCAATTGACGCAGTCGCGTCGGCTGTGTCGGCGCAAGGTAAAGTTCGCGAATTCTGTTTTCCTTCTCCGGGGCACGAACCGTCCACAATCCGTCGGCTGGTAATGAAATGTTTCCGACATAGACGTGCAAGGGTGCGTCGCCAATGCGCGCACGCGATGTCTCCTTGACAACAGGCTCCGCCCGGCCGGGGATTGCGATCAAGCTGACCATCGCCAATCCAGCGAAGGATCGCAAACAGGAATTCATCGATTTGGGTGATGAGGGGAACAAGGCTGGCGGCTCCTCGGTGGAGGGTGTTCGTGCGTGAAAAGGGTACCGGTCGGCTCCAAGGGTCGGATCGTCTCACAAATCCGCGTGCTCGAAACCGCGACGGCTACGCTACCATTGGAGCCCGCGGGGATGATCCTTGTGTGGGATATTACCGAATTTTTCTCCACCAGCGAAAACCGCCGATGAAACCGGACGATTTACGACGAAGAGACGCTTCGTCGGCATGTCCGGAGGCGAATGTGATTGAATGAAGATTGCAGAACGAATCCTGCTTGGTCCCTTGATGGCCGGGATCTGGTTAAGTTCGCCAGCAATGGCAGCGAAGGCTCCGCTAAGTGACGAGGGGCTGCGCGACGAAGCTCAGTTGATCGTCGTGGCCCGGATCACAAGAATCCGGATTGAGACCGAGTCGTCCACCTATGAAGGGCCGGGCAACTGGGACTGGGCGATCTACCTCTCATTGGCGGTTGAATCCGTTGAGAAAGGAGACTTCGAGGCAAAGTCGCTCGAGGCCAGATGTTTCCGCATCAAGTCGAGACGAAGTCTCACGGAATACCTCACCCCAGGTGGACACGATCCGATCCCCGAAGCGGGCACACGGGTGACAGCACATCTGGTCAAGGGACCTGAATCGTGGCACGTTCTCGAGCCCAATGGGATCGTCCCGATTTCCAACATCACCCCGCCGTCGGCACCCATTGCGCCATCCTCAAAGCCGGGCGCGTCCGATGCGAAACAGGTCGCCGAGTTACGAAGTGGATATTACACCTACCTTTTGCCCCTCGAAGTGTGGTTGCTGGTCGTCGTGGTTGGTGCCGCAATCCTGGCGGTCGCAGGTATAATTCGCAAGCGAAGGAATTTGAACCGTCGTTTAGAATTGACAGGCTCGAACGAGTCTTGAGTGTTCACTTGCCGCGCAACTGAGAAGAGATCGCGATGAATTCGACTCGACGCATGTTTTTCCAAGGCGTCGGTGGTACGTTGGCACTGCCATTGATGGAAGCCCGCGCCGCGGATGACACTCCGACGCCGACCCGGCTGTTGATCGTCGGCAACCCTTTCGGCATGCATCCGGAACATTTTTTCCCGAAGCAATTTGGCCGAGATTTCGAGATATCGCGTACGCTTCAATCGCTCGATTGGGTCAAGGACCGGTTGTCGATTCTGTCGCATACCGACCACGGAATGAAGAGCGGCCGCGGCGGCATGCTCGGCATGGGCGCGTTTCTGACGTTGACCGCCGACAGCCTGGGTACGTCACCGATTCATCGTGCCGTTTACGTGATGGAAAACTTTCTGGGTATCCATCCCGCCCCGCCTCCTGGTGACGTTGAGATCTCGGAACCGGACGTGCGACAGGCAAAGACGATCAAGGAAATCCTTCAAGCGCATACGGCCGACGCAACGTGTGCATCGTGCCACGAAAGCATCGATCCGTACGGGTATGCGTTCGAGAATTTCGATCCCATGGGCTCGTGGCGCGAATTCTACACGGCGCACCTTGCCGATCCATCAACAGACGACAAGCCCCGTACGTCGCGAAGACAGGCAGGCATTCCTATCGACCCTTCGGGTGTCTTTCGCAATGGAACAAAATACAGCGATATCCGTGAATTCCGATCGCTGATGCTTACCGATGCCAATCGCGATCGTTTCGTTCGCTGTTTCATCACAAAACTGTTGACGTACGCGAATGGAGAAGAGCCGAAGGACTTCGCCGAGATCGAAAAGATCATGCAGAACTCCGCTCAGCACAACTATCGAATCGTCGACACCATTGCGGCGGTTGTGCACAGCCCACTTTTTCGTGAACAGTAGCGCGTCGCCGCAGTGCCGGATGCGATTTCCTCTGGTGTTGCAAATCCCGCAGGTATTGGGGCGACGTACCACGACGGTTGAAATAGAATTCGTCGACGACCTGCCTTCGAAGGAAATTCAATGAAAATCACGGCAACTTGTTTTCTGTCGATTACGGCCCTGCTCTGCTCTGCGAGTCTCGCCCGCGAACAACATCCCAACGTGCTGCTGATCTGCGTTGATGACCTGCGACCGGAGCTTGGATGCTACGGTGTTTCCTATGTCGAAACGCCCAACATCGATCGCCTCGCGTCACGGGGTCGGATCTTTCGCCGGCATTACGTACAGGCACCAACGTGCGGCGCGTCTCGATGCACTTTGTTGACGGGGCGTTACGGCAAGCCAAGCAACGCAGCGCTGTTTCAGCGGGCCGAGCAGATTCGAAAGGCCGCCGATTCCGTTCCACCTAGCATGCCAGCATGGTTCCGCGAGCATGGCTACACGAGTGTCTCGGTCGGAAAGGTTTCGCATCATCCCGGTGGTCGCGGCGGCGAGCGTTGGGACGACGATTCGATTTTGGAAATGCCCCAATCCTGGGACCGCCACCTGTTACCCGCCGGTCCGTGGAAGGATCCTCGTGGTTGGATGCACGGTCTGGCCAACGGCGAGATACGGATCGATGCCAGGAATCGCGCAGGCACGGTCGAAATGGACGTGATCCAGTCGGTCGAGGGCCCCGATTCGATCTATCCCGACGGGATCTCGATCGAGGAATCACTTCGGCAACTTGACCTGCTGAGTGCCGATACCGAGCATCCCTTTTTTCTGGCCGTTGGCATTCTTCGTCCCCATCTCCCATTCGGCGCCCCGGCGAAGTACCTGAAGCCTTACGAGAACGCCGACCTGCCTCCCACGCCGCATCCCACGAAACCACAGGGTCGGACAACGTGGCATGGATCGGGCGAGTTCATGAAATACGATCGCTGGGGTCGAAACCCGAACGAGGACGCCGAATTCGCGCTGGAGGTGCGCAAACACTACGCGGCCTGCGTCTCGTACGCCGATGCCCAGGTCGGACGGATTCTGGCAAAGCTTGATGAAGCCGGAGAAACGGACAACACCATCGTCGTCCTGTGGGGCGATCACGGATGGCATCTTGGCGAACACGCGATCTGGGGTAAGCATGCCCTGTTCGAGGAATCACTTCGTTCGCCACTGATCGTGTCGTCACCGGCGGTCATGAATCCTGGGACACCAACCGATTCGATCGTCGAAACACTTGATTTGTTTCCCACACTATGTGAGATGACAGGGGTGCCGAAACCAGAGTTTGTCCACGGTGTTTCGCTGCGCCCGATGCTCGAAGACGCCGCCGCTGCTGGGCATGTGGCGGTCGCCTATCGCAGCGGAGCCCAAACGATTCGTACCCCAACGCATCGGCTGATCCTCCACAAGGACGGCTACGCCGAGTTGTACGACCACACTTCGGTTGCGAAGGAAACCAGGAATGTCGCCGAATCGAATCCCGATCTGGTCAAGGAACTATCACAGCGTCTTCGCGATCGGCTGGCGTTTTAACAGAGCCGGGCTCAGCATCCTCGCGACTGCCGGTTTGAGTATCGGAAACCCGGATTGAATATTTGCCTCCACCTTCGTAGGGCATCAACAGGTCGCCTTTTCCTCGCACGATCAGGTGAATGGCATCTTTCGCCGACACGCACGGGGGTGCGTCGCTGACAATCCGCACGACGGCCGCAATCTCCAACTGCCCACCGTCGCTCGGGCCGCGCAACGACGCGTCCATGAGTTCGAAGCCAGGACGAATCGATGCCGGGTCTTTAAGACCGTAACCCAACAACGGAGGGATCTGGTTTGGAAAATGGACAGCGTCGCTGCCAGACCAGGAGGAACTGCGGTGCGCGAACTTGTCGATGGGAAGAATCTCGGATCGTTTTTGAAACTCAGGATGGTTGCCGGTCAGCTCCCATCCGACCGGACCGGCGGTTCGTTCAGTTTGAAGCTCAAACCAATAACCACTCGCCGGCAACAACGGCACGCTCCAATTCTTTTCACCCTTCTCAGGTAGCGTATCGGGATCGGCCGCAGATCCAGAGTTCAGAGTTGTTTTCCATTTGAACGAGACCTCGATCCTGTGTGACCCCTCGGGAACGTAAATACCGAGTTGCCCGAATCCATGGTGGTAGCCGACAATTCGTTCCCCGCCGAGAACGGGAATGTCTTCAGCGGCCCTGCAATGCCGAAAAACGTTCTGTATCACCCGCTTATGCCCGTCGGCCTGACCGGCGCCAGACACGAGTCGCGCCGACATTTCCTGCAACTGTGCACGGTTTCGCTGCAAGACTGCAATCTCGTCGGCCGCTGAGCGGCGCAGCGAGTAAGCCCAGATGGCAACCCAGCAAAGCGCGACGGTCGACAATCCGAACAAAGTCCAACCGATCATTCGACCCATTGATCCAGAACGTTTTGTCATCTCTGAAGCCGGTTCGTTACTCATTGGGAAAACTCCCGAAGCCGCTGGCATGATCGCTTAGCCAAATCGTGAATCCGTGATTCAACGACAGCTTCTCCGTCTTCGGCCATCGGGGCTTCATCCGTGCAGTAATCAACCAAGGCAATTTCCGATCTGGAGGAAAATCGAGCTGTAAACGACCGGAAATCGAGGTTGAGTTCGGGCCAGGCAAGTCTTCGGAAACGTACGCCGAACGAAGTAGCTCGTGATCATCGATCGCGATCACCAACCCAATACGATTCGAATCGGGCTGGACAGGTCCGATCTCGATCGAAAGTTTTTGATCCCCTGGTGGAACCTGAAATTCGAACGGTCCCGAATCGTCAAACGGCGACGTCGTTAACAAACCATCCCCATCGTCCGGGGTGCGTTGAGATTGTGATTTGCCGTCAACTATATGCACACCAAACTTCAACCACACGGACCGGCCGGCGGGGACGACGATTCGATAGACGGTCGGCGCGTGTCCCGTCTCATCCTGCAACATGGGAACTCCGCGAATGGCAACGACATCGGGACCCGCGGATTCGATGGTGCTGTACTTCTCTTGCAATTGGTCAAAATGATCGACGGCGCGTTCACGAAGAATCCTCAAATGCTCGTGGCCATCTGCGGCGTGCAGCATCGTCCGGTGCAATAATGGATCATCGAGACGCACCGTCGCTTCGAGAGAACGAATCTCGCCATTGAGTTCGACAATGCGTCCTCTGTCGCGAGCAGCCTGATCGAGCGTGCGTGCAACCAGCATTGCAAGGGCAACTACAAAACCGAATGCGAGCAGGGCGCGAATCGAGAATCTCATGCGGACAAATTACCATACTCGCTGCACCGTGATCAGTTCTGGACTGGCCGGACGTTCCGCGCAGGCATGCGATTGCCGTCACTTCGCGCATCAGCCAAACTCATCGTCCGCCTTGATGCCAACGGCACGTCGGAATCTGGCTTTCGACCACGAACCCAGGCAAAACGCATGAAAGGCCAGATGAAGGATTCTCCCAAACTTCGATTGGCTATCATCGGCTGTCGCGGTGCAGCGCGCGACTACGCGGCGCAGTGTGACCGGTTGCGAGGCGCAGATTTCGTTGCGGTTGCCGATCCGATGGCGGCAAACGCCCGCCCGCTCGCCGAGCAACTGAACGCATCAATCGTCGCGGAAAGTCTCGAAGAATTGTTGCGAACGAGTTCTGCGGCGTTCGATGCTGTGATCGTCGACTCGCCCGGATCCTCACGCGATGCCGATAGCATGATCGCCCTTCAAGCCGGCAAACACTTGATGACCCCCCTGCCTGCAACCGCCGGGGCGCTGGACGTACTCGATGCCACCTGTCGCCCGGCGTGCGTTCGTTTGATGTTCGCCGCCGAAGCCCGGTTTTCGCCCGCAGCCACAGCCGTTCGAGAAGCGATCGACGCCGGCCAACTTGGCCAACCCGGATTACTACGGATTCATCACTGGGAATCAAGCAACGATGATTGTGATTCGGCGTTGTCTGCCCAATTACTCAAAGAGATTGACCTCTCGCACTGGTTCTTTGAGTCCATTCCAAACTCGATCCACTGCGAACAGAGTAGCGTCGCTTCATCCGAATCGGATTACATCCAAATTCATCTTGGTTTTCCTTGCGATGCGATGGCAATGATTGATGTGACAACGGGATTGCCGCGTGGCGATTCATACCGTTCTTTATCGCTGATTGGTTCCTCCGGCGCCGCGTACGCGGACGACCACCACAACGTGCAGTTGCTGTATCGCGGTGGTGGCCCTCCGGCTGCCTTGAAAACCGGCGATGGCGGCGGCACCCTTGCGCTCCTGCAGGAATTCGTCGACGCGATCCGCGAGAATCGAGATCCCATGCCGGGAATCGATGACGCCAAGAGGATGTTCACAGTGATGTCGGCCGTAGAACGCTGTCTCGAAGCGGGCCGCCCGATGCGGCTCGAAGGAGATCGTTATGAATTCGTCTAATGTTCAACCGTTTCGCTGTGCCGTATTGAGCGTTGTCAAACATGATTACATTCCGCGTGGCGTGGCTACGCACCCAAGATTCGAGCTGAGCGTGGTGGCGGATGACCCGGACAATCCCGATTGGGTCCACGATCGCAACCAAAAGTTTGCGGATGAATTCGAGATTCCATACGTGCGCTGTGTGGAAGAGGCGTTGCGTGAGCACGACGTTCAAGTCGCCATCGTTAGCTCTGAAGCTGAGCGGCACTGCGATCTGAGTGTGCGGGCGGCCGAGGCGGGACTGCACATCGTCCAGGACAAACCGATGTCAACCGAGCTGTCGCAGTGCGACCGATTGGTGGAGGCGGTCGAGCGCAATGATGTTCGGTTCCTGATGTGGAATCGCAATCTTTTGCCCGCGGTCGAGCACGCACGTCAAATCATCGCCTCGGGCGAAATCGGCGAGCCGCGAGCGATTCATGTTGATTTCTATTTTTCCAAAGACGCAGGACCACCGAAGGGATCACGCGCCGCGGGTGCGCCGCCGATCGATTGGCTCGCACGTCAAATCGAGGCCCACGCAGACGGTTCCGATGGCGGCGTTGGTCAAATACCGTTGGGCGAATTGGGCATCGAGGGAATCTATCCGCTGGCATATGCTCGCGCACTGACCAACGCGGAGGTGGAACGTGTGTTTGCCCGTTCCTCCGCTTTCTTTCACCAAGTGAATGCCGACAACGATGTCGAGGATTTGGCGACCGTGACATTGCAGATGAACCGGGGGATCGTGGGCACGCTATGTGTCGGCCGGATCGGTGCCGCCAGTCATCCCGACCTGGGTGAGATCAAGCTGCACGTACTTGGATCGCGAGGCGGACTGGTTGTCAGCGAAGCTCGACCCGAAATCAGCGTGCACTACCGCGGTCAGAACCAGGCGGAGTTCCGCAATCGACGCATCGGAATCGACGATGCCTATCAGTTGATGGAAGAGTTCGCCGGCGCGATCGACGCGGGCCTTCCGACGATGCTCGATGCCCGAGCCAGCCGAGCGATCTGCGCCACCGTCGAGGCCGCCGTCAGGTCGGGACGGACCGGCAAACTCGAAACCGTCAGGCACTGATTGTGTGCCCGATCATTCAATTGCATCGAATCAGTTGATGGGCGACGACGCTCGAAGAAAACTTTACACTGGTGCTGATTTCAAAACCTTTGGCGAACCTCTGAGCAAGCAGACATGAAGATCATTCGTTATCGGGACACTTCCGGTGCAATTCATCACGGATGCCAGCACGATGGCAAGGCGACGCGGATCATCGGCGACATCTACGGCGATTTCAGCGATACCGGCGAAGTGGCCGATGTTGCCAAGCTGCTCATGCCGATCGCACCGGTTGACATACTTTGCATCGGACTGAATTACGCGTTTCACGCCAAGGAAGGCGGACACGAGATGCCTGAGTTCCCCGTTCTGTTCATGAAGAACGTCGGGGCCGCACAGAACCCTGGTGATCCGATTGTCATCCCCAAAGCCTTGAAGTGCGAAACCGTCGACTTCGAATGCGAACTCGCCGTCGTAATCGGCAAGGAATGCCACAATGTTTCCCAGGCGGATGCACTCGGCCACGTGCTCGGTTACACGTGTGCCCAGGATGTCAGCGAGCGTCATTGGCAAATGAACGGAGGGGGTGGACAGTGGTGTCGCGGGAAAACGTTCGCGACCTTTTGCCCGCTCGGTCCCTGCCTGGTTACGACCGACGAAATCGCTGATCCAAACAATTTGAAAATCAAGACGACAGTGAACGGCGAAGTCATGCAGGATTGGAATACCAACGACATGATTTTCAAGGTGCCGCGGTTGATCGAATTCCTCAGCGCGGGAACCCGGCTGTTACCCGGAACGATCATACTGACGGGAACGCCGCACGGAGTCGGCGCTGCCAGAAACCCGCCGGTCTACCTGAAGGATGGTGACGACGTCACCATTTCGATCGAAGGGATCGGTGATCTGCGCAACCCGGTGATCGCCGAAACCTGAAAGAGCAATCAGCATGTCGTGGCCTGCAACATCCATCGCCATCACCGCCGTCGCTCTTTTGATCTGGATTGCCTTTGACCTGCTACAAAAAAAGCACGCGATCCTGCACAACTTTCCGATCATCGGGCACTTTCGGTACTGGCTGGAAATGATAGGGCCGGAGCTGCGCCAATACATTGTGACCAGTAATGACGAAGAACGCCCTTTCAACCGGGATCAACGACGATGGGTGTATGCGTCGTCAAAAAAGGAAAACAACTATTTCGGCTTCGGCACCGACAATGACCTGGAGATTTCTCCGAGCTATCTGATCATCCGGCATTCGGCGTTCCCGTTGAACGAACCTCGCCCCGAAGACGAGGATTTCGATCCAAGTTATCGAATTCCCTGCGGCAAGGAATTGGGTGCCCGCCGCAAACGCGCGAAAGCCTTTCGACCTGATTCGGTGGTCAACATCTCGGCGATGAGCTATGGATCGCTGAGCGCAGCCGCGACACAAGCCTTGAACGAGGGCGCTAGATCCGCCGGGTGCTTACAGAACACGGGCGAAGGGGGCGTCTCGCCACATCACCAGCACGGCGGCGAACTGATTTGGCAAATCGGCACCGGTTACTTCGGATGTCGTGACGCGAACGGTCGCTTTGACATCAGTCGGTTTCGCGACGTCGTCGCGGCGAACCCGATCCGCGCGATCGAGATCAAGCTCAGCCAGGGCGCCAAACCGGGACGTGGCGGCTTGCTGCCGGCGGCCAAGATCACGCCCGAGATTTCAAAGATTCGCGGTGTCCCGATGGGACAAGACTGCATCAGTCCCGCATCCCACACCGAATTTCACGATGTCGACTCAATGCTCGACTTTGTGGAACGTCTCGCGGACGAAAGCGGGTTGCCGATTGGCATCAAGTCGGCCGTCGGACAGATGGATTTTTGGCGCGAGTTGGTTCGCCAAATCGAAAAGTCGGGCAGAAGCATCGACTTCATCACGATTGACGGCGGTGAAGGCGGAACCGGGGCGGCACCGCTGGTTTTCTCCGATCACGTGGCTTTGCCGTTCAAGTTGGCGATGAGCAGCGTCTATCACGCCTTTGCCGACGCCGGATTGAATGAAGACGTTGTCTTTGTCGGAGCCGGAAAACTTGGTTTCCCCGAACAGGCGTTGCTGGCTTTTGCTCTCGGATGTGACATGATCAACATCGGCCGCGAGGCGATGCTCGCGATCGGCTGCATCCAGGCTCAACGATGCCACACCGGCCACTGTCCAACCGGCGTCGCGACCCAGAATCGATGGTTGATGAGCGGGTTGGATCCGACGCACAAAGCGTACCGGCTGGCAAATTATGTTGTTTCACTGAGGAAAGAGATTCTGCAGTTGAGCCGTGCCTGCGGAGTGTCGCATCCGTCACAGGTCACAACCGACCACTTCGAGATCCTTGACGACTGTTTTGTCGCCAAATCCGCCACGGAGTGTTTTGGCTACGATCGTCGACCATCCACTAATCCCGATGGTGATTCAGCAGCCGGTTGATTCCTTTTGCGACACGATCGAATGAGAAGTGACGACGGGCGAGCGCAAAATTGTGTTCGGCGGCTCGCTCGCGACGATTCGGGTCGTCCAGTAAAGCCATGACATTTTCGATCACCGATTCGCTCAGGTAGCCGTCCATCATCAGGACATCGAATCCCAGCGGTTCAATGTCGGTTTGAAAAATCGTGTAACGGTTACAAAAGATCGGCTTGCGATAATAAATGGCTTCGAGAAAAGCGTTGCCGAAACCTTCGTAGGTGCTCGGAAACGTCACCAGGTCGGCCGCACGGTAGGCATCACCGATCGTGAATGCTTGGGGATCACGCTGATCAGGCTCGGCGTTGACAAGGTCTCCCGCCAGGATCAGATCGACGTTCATGTATTCGGCGAAGCGCGCAATGTGCTTAACGTAATCGCGCCCTTCGTCATCCGTCGCGTGTGTGATCACCAACTTGCATTTCCGGTTGGCCAGCGCCCGGGCAAGCTCGATGCTGTGCTCGATCCCTTTACGGGCGACGACTCGTGTGGGTTGAAGCAGCAGCGTCTCGTTTTCGCTCACACCGATGGCCCGGCGAAACTGTTGGCCACGTTCGGGCGTACTTTCGTGCGGCTGATCAAAATCCATCACGTTCGGAATGACCCACGACGAGAGCCCGGTTCGGCGGCTCAATTCTTCGCGCGCCTGCGAGTTGATGACGACGTGAATCAATCCGGGGCCGCGTGGCGGGAAATGCGCGCTGATAAAGTCGGATACCGCATTGACGATGTAACGTTCCCGTTCCCAGGCGAAATCGTGGTGGTGCGCGATGCAGGGAGTCTGCGTCTCCGTAATTACCTGGTCCAACGCCACGCCCAACGGAATGTTCATCGGCAACGTCAACGCGTTTTCGGCAATCACGACAGTCGGTTCAAACTTTGCAAAACACTCGTAGAGCCCGTTCTTGATTGTGCCGGCCGTATTCTGGATCAGACTTGTCATCTCGCGAGTCCGATCGACTCGCCCGAAGCAGACTGAGTTGATCTCCTGGATAACGGGATGCTTGAAGTTCGCCATCTCGATACAGAAACATTTGTCTTGCGGCCGGTCAAGCAACCCGCCGGCAAAGAAACACTCGACCCCGAGTTTCTCGAGGATTCTCGTCCATTTTTCGATTTCCAGGCTGACGCCGTCAGTTCCGCAAATGCGTGATGAGACGAACAACGCTCTTGTCGATTGTTTTTCCTTCGCCACCTATTTCGCCTCGGATTCCATCTCGCCCGTGTTCAACTCGGCCAGCGAAGCAGTGTAATCCTGTCTTCTCACCGCTTCGGGGTACGGATTGAAGCCGCCGGACTGTGATCCGATCAATTCCTGGATCGCCGACATTCTCCGGTTCTTCAACTCTTCTTTGACCGCATCGAGAATTGTTTCGATCACCGCGCCGCCCTGTTGGTAAACGACCGAGGTCAGCATAACGACGTCCGCGCCCAAACGAAACGCCGTCAGCGCATCGTCGGGTGATTGGATCCCACCGCTCGCCGCGAGCGTCAAATTGTGCGAGACACCGCGAACCTGGTGAATCCCCTCAAGGCAACTACGAAGGTCCGCTCGCGTCGTCAATCGCCACCGGTAACCAATGTGCTTGGTCGCGGTGAGATAAAACGCGGGACTTTGGCCGAACAGGCAAACACTCTTTGCACCCGCACCGGAAATGCGAAAAGCCACATTCGGCAGGCAAGTGTATTGAGGCAACAGTTTGACCGCAACCGGCAACGGCGATTCGTCACAGAAGCGGCTGACGCGGTCAACCAAAACCTTTTCAATCTCTTCCGCGAACCGATCGGGATCGACTTCGTAGTGGTAAAGGTTCAACTCGATCGCGTCCGCCCCTGCCGACTCGAGATCTTTTGCGTAGGACATCCACGACCCCGTCGTCAGGCAATTGATGTTGGCAAAGACCGGAATCTCCGTTGCCTCCTTGGCGGCTTGAATGCTGCGGAGGTAACCAGCGACACCGCCGTTGTAGACATCCAGGTCGGGCCCGGACTTCGGCAGCGGCCCGAAAGTCTGCTGGTCAACTCCCGTATCTGCATGCGGCGTCGACTCTCGAAGCTGGGACTCGACGATCTGCTCTTCGAAGATCGACGGCATGACGATCGCACCGGCCCCATGCGCTGCCAACTCCTTGACGCGATCCACGTCCAGGGCGAGCGGGCTTGCGCCGACCATTATTGGGCTTGCGATCTCGATTCCGGCATAGTTGGAAGTTAACTTCATCCGACTTCCCTCGGTTTCTGTCGAGTCACCTGATTCCGCGAAGTTTGGTTATAGCATGTCGGCGGAGTCAGCCAAACTTTCGCCTTCCGGATACATTCCGCTTATCCAGCTTGATGCTGGAAAGCCAGGGTCCGAAAGTGTAAGGTTGCCCGCATAAACCCGATTATCTCGAGTTAATGAGATCCCCACGGAGTCTTCCATGTCGCGTCTTGGCTGCTTGCTTTCTGTCTCGCTGCTCGTTCTTGGCTCAACCGCGCGGGCCGAAACCGTCCATCAGGTGCTGACCGACGCGTCGCAGAACATCCGTGTCTCGCACTGGGAACACCATGGCGATGGCTGGTCGATTCACAAACACGAATTGCGTGGAGGCCAGCAAGAAGGTGTCGACGTAATCCGCGTCAATAACGGTGCGATCGAGTTCACTGTGATACCCACTCGCGGAATGAGTATCCTCGAAGTCAAATCCGGGGACCTGCGACTTGGATGGGACTCACCGGTGAAAGAAGTGGTCCATCCGAAGTTCATTCACCTGGACAGCCGAGGTGGTCTCGGTTGGCTGGCCGGGTTCAATGAGTGGATGGTTCGATGCGGACTCGAGTACGCCGGGCACCCAGGGGAGGACCGGTTCATCAACAACACCGGCGACGAAGCGACGATGGATCTGACACTGCACGGCAAGATCGGAAATATCCCGGCGAGCGAAGTGCATGTGGTGGTGGACGAAAAGATCCGAATTCGAGGACGCGTCGACGAGCGAATGTTTTACGGGACGCAACTTGAATTGTGGACTGAGATCTCAACCACACCCGGGTCAAATTCGTTTACGATCTCCGACAAGATCACCAACCGCGCCGCTTCGGAACAGGAATTCGAGATCATCTATCACGCCAATCACGGGCCACCGTTGTTGGAAAAGGGTTCCATGTTCGTTGGCCCAATTGAGCGGGTAATGCCGATGAACGACCACGCGGCGAAAAGCGTCGACAAATACGCCACATATGCCGCGCCGACGCCGGGATTTGTCGAGGAAGTCTATTGTTTGTATCCGTACGCGAATGATCGCGGAATCACAATCGTGATGCTGCAAAATGCGGCGGGTGACAAGGGTGTTTCGTTTTCGTATTCGGTAGAGCAGTTGCCCTATCTGACACTTTGGAAAAACACGCTGTCGAAACAAAACGGGTACGTAACGGGGATCGAACCAGGAACGAATTTCCCGTTCAATCGACGCGTCGAGCGTGAGGCGGGCCGGCTCAAAAAACTTGGCGGCGGCGAGACACGCGAGTTTGCCATCGAATTCGAACTTCTATCGGACGCCGATGCGGTCAAGAAGACCGCGAATCAAATCAAAAGGATCCAATCGGATCGGACAACCAAAGTGGATCGCGAGGCGCCGAAGATCGACTGAAGCGCGACAGCCGCAACCAAGGATGGCGAACACATTGTGTTGGAGAACGGGAACATGAAAATGCAGTCACACTTTGGTCGATCGGCATGCATTGGGATCGCATGCCTGGCCCCGATGCATGTCGCAGCCGAGCAACCGGGGACCGAGCGCGGTTTCGTTTCCATGTTCGACGGCAGCACGCTTTCCGGATGGACCGTTATGCCGGCGGTCGCACGAGAGGCATGGCGTGCGGAGAACGGAATGATCATCGGCGAGGGCGGCGAGCGACGAAGCTACCTGACGTACGACCAGACGGAAATCGCTGACTTCGAGCTCAAGCTTCGCTATCGAATCCCGCGAGAAGGGAACAGCGGCGTCAACATCCGAGCACGGCCGGATGAAACCGGAAGACGCGATTTCCAAAGCTACCACGCCGATTTTGGACACGTGGGGATCGGCAAAAATGTATTGGGGGCGTGGGACTTTCACACGCCGGGTCGTATCGAGCACCGATGTTTTCGCGGCGACCGCCTGGTGATCGACGAAAACGACGAGCCCACGATTACGACAATCGACAACGCGCTGACACCCGACGACGTGCGCAAGGGCGATTGGAACGATGTGCACGTGATCGCAAATGGCAATCACTTCCAACTTTTCATCAACGGCATCCTGGCCTCCGAATTCATCGAAAACCTTCCGCAACCGCGCCGGCTCGACCGCGGGATGATTCAATTGCAACTGCACGACCCTGGCATGCTCGTCCAGTTCAAGGATCTACGACTCAAAGTCTCGCGGTAACGTTGCTGTGCCGCCTGGGTGCGAGTGAAAATTAAACGCGCTTGCCGACTTCGGCGACCATCTTTTTCTCGTCCGGGAACTGGCCGGATTGAAGTTTCGAATAAACGAGATCACCGTCGATTGACAGTTCAAAGCAACCGCCGCCGGACGGCTCCAGCTCGAACACCTCGATTTTCTGCTTGTACTTGGTGAGTATTCTGGTCGTCAAACTGACGGCCTGTGGTTCGTAGTTTCAAGCAGAACAATAACGAAGATGGATCTTCATGGTTCTATCCCCCCGAGGAAGTGGCAACGGAATTCTCCCAGCCGTTTCGGCATGAGTTGCTGACCCGTTGAGTCTACCCAAAAGCGACTTTCCACAGCTAGAATGTGCCGAGCGAGTTTCGCTCCCCGCCGCGTATCTTCTGCGTCCCCTCATGAACACCCCAATCGATTTCGCCCCACGTTGCCCTCGGTTGTCATTCTCGGTTGTCATTCTTTTTTTCTTTTCGACTGCGCTGGGGGTCGCTCGCGAGGTCGGCGCCGTCGATTTCAGCCGAGAGATCTTGCCGGTCTTGTCGGAGAATTGCTTTCAGTGTCATGGTCCGGATGAAGCAAATCGTGAGGCGGGATTGCGGCTCGACCAGGAAGAGGGCGCATTTGCCGAAGCCGACTCGGGAGAACGGGCGATCGTGGCGGGCGACGTCGACAACAGCGCCCTGATTCTCAGGATCACCAGCGACGATCCCGACCTGGTGATGCCGCCGCCTGACTCGGGCAAGAATCTTACCGCTTCCCAGATCGCAGGAATCACGGAGTGGATCGCCGCCGGCGCCAAATGGTCCGGCCATTGGTCTTTTCAAAAGCCGGTGCAACCAGCATTGCCTCGCGCGGCTCCGAAGTGGCGGGTCAACAACCCGATCGACCTGTTCATTCATCGGCGTCTTACCGAAACTGGCCTCGCGCCTGCCCTTCGCGCTGACCGGGAAACGCTGATCCGCCGTGTCACCTTGGATCTTACGGGTCTGCCCCCGACGATTGAAGAGGTCGATGCGTTTCTCGGCGATGATTCACCCGCCGCGTATGAGAAACTGATTGACAGGTTGCTGGAGTCGACGGCCTACGGCGAACACATGACGCGAATTTGGCTTGATGCAGCGCGTTACGCGGATACGCACGGTTTGCATTTGGATAACGAACGGTCGATATGGCCCTATCGTGACTGGGTCATCAACGCTTTCCAGACCAACATGCCGTTTGACAAGTTCACGATCGAACAGATTGCCGGCGATCTGTTGCCCGACGCGACCCTTGATCAACGGGTTGCAACTGGTTTCAACCGTTGCAATGTCACGACAAGTGAAGGAGGTTCGATCGACGACGAATACTATGTCCGGTACGCCGTGGACCGAGTGGAAACAACGGCGACGGTCTGGCTCGGGCTGACCGCCGGCTGTGCCGCATGCCACGATCACAAGTTCGATCCGCTGACGCAAAAAGAGTTTTATCAACTTTTCTCTTACTTCTTCAGCCTCACGGAGCGAGCAATGGACGGCAACGCGTTGCTGCCGCCGCCGATCGTGAAAGTGCCGAGCCAGGAGCAAATCGATTCGAAGTCGCAGATTCAAGACTCGCTTACAGCAATCGACCGTCGCATCGCGGATCTACTGTCTGATGCCGACTACACCGATCCATTCCCCGATGAATCGCTGGGTGATTTGGACGAGGGCGAATCGATCTGGTTCGACGACAAATTGCCCGATGGCGCCAAGCCACAGGGCGACGGTCCCGATCCGTGGAATTTTGTATCCGGCCCTGATCACCCGGTTCACCGTGGCGAAAATTCATCGGTTCGTACCGGCACCGGTTTGACTCAACATTTTTTTACTGATGCCGATCCAAAATTGACCGTCGCTGCGCCGGGCCGATTGTTTGCCTACGTTTATCTTGACCCCGATAATCCGCCCGAGACCGTGCAATTGCAGTTCAACGACGGTTCGTGGAATCATCGAGCGTACTGGGGCGCCGACAAGGGTCACGGCGCAGGCCAGACCGGAGCCGCGAATTTCCGCGCCGGGGATCTGCCGGAAACCGGGAAATGGGTCCGGCTCGAAGTCGATGCGGCATCGGTCGGACTCAAGCCCGATTCGCAGCTGGGCGGTTGGGCATTTACTCAGTTCGGCGGTACGGTTCACTGGGACGCCGCCGGCACGATCTCGGTCGCGCCGCTACCGACCGAGAAACTGGCGTCGATTCATCTCTGGCAGCAATACCGCGGGAAGGTCACCAGCCCGCCGCTCCCACCCGAGATCCAGAAGATCGTCGATCTGGAAGACGTGAAACGCTCCGACGACCAGCGCATTGAGCTCACGCGTTATTACCTGAAGCACGTCAGTCCCGATTACAAGGGAGTGTTCGCTCGGCCGATCAAGGAACAGGACGGGCTGAGAACACAACTTGAAGAACTCGAAAACTCAATTCCTGCAACCCTTGTGATGGAAGACCGCAAGGAACCGCGCCAGGCTCACCTGCTCGAGCGTGGCGAGTACACCGAAAAAGGCGAGGCAGTCGCTTCGGCGGTACCACAGTGGATCGCTCCTCTTGAGCCCGACGCGCCGGCGAACCGTCTCGGATTAGCCACTTGGCTCGTCAGTCCCGAGAATCCGCTGACGGCCCGCGTAACGGTGAATCGGATCTGGCAACACTTCTTCGGCGTCGGACTCGTCAAGACGGCTGAGGACTTCGGAATTCAGGGCGAACAACCGTCGCACCCCGAACTACTCGATTGGTTAGCATTGCGGTTCATCGAATCCGGATGGGACATGAAACGGTTTCAAAAAATGCTGTTGATGTCGGCAACGTACCAGCAGTCGTCGCATATCTCCCCTGAGAAACGGTCGGCCGATCCGGAGAACCGTCTATTATCGCATGGTTCCCGATTTCGCCTTGATGCCGAAATCATTCGCGACTCGGCATTAGCGGTCAGCGGATTGTTGGTGAAAACGATCGGCGGAAAAAGTGTGAGGCCATACCAACCCGCCGGACTTTGGAAACCGGTTGGTTTTGGCGGAAGCAACACATCGATTTTCGTGCAAGACGAGGGATCGAAACTTTACCGACGCAGCCTATACACTTTCTGGAAACGAACCTCGCCGCCGCCTTCAATGGCTACTTTTGACGCGCCGGATCGCGAAACGTGCCAGGTTCGACGCGCACGTACCAACACGCCGCTGCAATCTCTGGTGTTGATGAACGACGTACAGTTCGTCGAAGCGGCGCGAAAATTGGCCGAACGAGTGATGACCGAGGGCGGTGACGAAACCGCGCAGCGATTGGTGCATGCGTTTCGAATGGTAACGTCGCGGCGTCCCGATTCGGACGAAGTGGAATCGCTCGTCCGGTTGTACGACGAATATCTCGATGAGTTCATTACCGACCCGGAAGCCGCGAACAAGTTATTGGATACCGGTGACTCGCCGCGTCACCCCGGGCTCGATTCGAATGAGCTGGCATCGTGGACGATGATCACGCATCTGCTGCTCAATCTCAGTGAAACCGTCACGAAGGGTTAATCGATGAATCCGTTACGAGAAGCCGCATTGGTCGAAACGCGACGCCATTTTTTTGGTCGTGCGGCGGGCGGAATCGGTACAGCGGCACTCGGATCCCTTTTGAATCCGCAACTCTTCGCCGCCCCCTCCAGCGCTGCATTGACCGAATCCTCCGTGGGTCTTCGGGGTATTCCACATTTTGCACCCAAAGCAAAGCGGGTGATTTACCTGTTCATGTCGGGAGCGCCGAGCCAATTGGACATGTGGGATTACAAGCCCAAGATGAATGAGTGGTTCGACAAGGATTTGCCGGACAGCATCCGCAATGGCCAGCGGATCACGACAATGACTTCGGGGCAAGAACGTTTTCCCATCGCCCCCTCGACTTTCAAGTTCAGCCGCCACGGCAAGGAGGGCGTGTGGATCAGCGAGCTGCTGCCGCACACGGCGGAGATCGTCGATGATCTTGCCGTCATCAAAACGGTCAATACTGAAGCGATCAACCACGATCCAGCCATCACCTACATTCAAACGGGAAGCCAGTTGCCCGGACGTCCAAGCACCGGCGCGTGGCTGTCCTACGGTCTGGGCAGCATGAACGAGAACCTGCCGTCGTTCGTCGTGCTGCATTCGACCGTCAACGGAGGATTCGGGGGCCAGGCTCTTTACGCCCGGCTCTGGGGTGCCGGCTTCCTTTCCACACGCCATCAAGGGGTCAGTTTGAGATCGACGGGCGATCCGGTCTTGTACCTGTCGAATCCCGAGGGCATGAGCGACAACATGCGCCGGCGAATGCTGGATGAATTGGCCGCGATGAATCGACGCCGCTACGCGGAAGTTGGTGATCCCGAAATTCAGTCACGAATCGCGCAGTACGAAATGGCGTACCGCATGCAAACCTCGGTACCGGAATTGACCGACATCACCGATGAACCCCAACACGTGCTCGACATGTACGGTCCGGAAGTCAAAAAGCCGGGCACCTTTGCCGCAAATTGCTTGTTGGCCCGCCGGCTTGCCGAACGAGGCGTGCGTTTCACACAAGTCTTCATTCGCCAATGGGACCAGCACGGCAACCTGCCCAATGACATCCGGCGGCAATGTGGAATCGTCGACCAACCCTGTGCGGCGTTGATCAACGACTTGAAGCAGCGCGGCATGCTCGAGGACACGCTTGTGATCTGGGGCGGCGAGTTCGGACGCACCATCTATTGTCAGGGTGGTTTGACCAAAACGAACTACGGCCGCGATCACCATCCGCGCTGTTACACCAAGTGGATGGCGGGCGGTGGGATCAGACCCGGAATCGTTTACGGCGAAACGGACGACTTCAGCTACAACGTCGTCGACAAGCCGGTCCATATTCATGACCTGAACGCCACAATTCTGCATTGCCTGGGGATCGATCACGAGCGACTCACGTATCGGCATCAAGGCCGTGACTTTCGCCTGACCGACGTCCACGGCAATGTCGTCCATGATTTGCTGGTCTAGGACAGAGCCAGATCTCGGATCGACATTCTCAGCTCGCTAAGATTGATTCTCAAGCGAAACAGGCGGGAGATTGCACGACTCGGTTTCATTGATCGGCGCGGAATCAATCGGACCGCGGTGGACCCGCTCGAGCGTGAACTGAAAATGTGCACCCTGACCCGGCTGAGAATCAACCCAGATGCGGCCGCCGTGGCGCTGTACGACGCGGTTGCAAATGGCCAGCCCGATACCGGTCCCTTCGAATTCATCGCGGCCGTGCAAACGTTGAAACGGTTTGAATATTCGGTCGGCATAACGAACGTCCAAACCCATGCCGTTGTCCTTGACGCCAAATGCCCAATTCGAATCTGCGAACACGGCTGTGATCTCGACCACCGGGCTGTCCAGGGACGCGAACTTGATCGCGTTGCCGATCAGGTGTTGGAACAGCTGAACCAACAGGACCTCGTTACCGGTGACACATGGCAAGGATTGCCTCTCGATCGTCGCGCCGGATACAGCTATCTCGTCCGACATCGAATCAATGGCGGCGTTCACGCAGTCGTCAAGGGAGACGGCTTGCTCGGCAGTGGCAAGGTCGGTGTGGGCCAGCGTACGGACGTTTTTGACCAGCGTGCTGATACGGTGAGCTGACGTCGTAATGAAGGCCAGATCATTCGCCACTGACTCATCCAACGAATCACCAAGATCGGTTTGCAACAGCTTGGCAAACGAGACCAGCTTGCGGATCGGTTCCTGCAGATCGTGGCTAGCGACGTAAACGAATTCCTCGAGCGACTCGTTTTTTTGCTGCAACTCGCGGACCGACTGCTGCAATTCCTTCTCGGCCTGCACCAGGCGATCGTTCGATGTCTGTAGACGACGTGCATGGTCGGCCAGATTTTCCTGTGCGGCCTTTCTTTCAAGAACCTCTGCCTGAAGGGATGCCGTCGTCCGCTTCAAATTGACTTGCGTTCGGATACGAGCCAATCCTACGTTGAAATCAAGTGGCTTGGTGACATAGTCATTGGCACCCTTCGACAATGCATCAACAACATCCTGACTCTCTCCTTTGGCCGTTACCATGATGACCGGCAATTGCGTCAGAGAATAATCTTGCCGAATTCTCTCGAGCGCCTCCAGACCGCTGATTCCGGGCATCATCAGATCGAGCAGCACGAGATCGAACTCCGAGGCCGCGATCATGTCGAGTGCCGCTTGTCCATCATTGGCGCACTCCACGTCGTAATCGCGCCGACAAAGGCGCCGGCGCAGCATTTCACAGTTCGTCTGGCTGTCGTCGACGACGAGGATTCTGCCGGCCAAGTCGCTCGTCGAAGGTGCAACAGAATTGGAATCAGGTAACGTCGACATGACGGGAATCGTGCATACGGCATGGGAAATGGACCAACTACGCACTAGAAATTAGCTCGCAAGTCGCCGCATAGCCCACGAATGGGATTCGATCGCCCGCGTCAACCGATCGCGACCGACGTTCGTGCCGAATGCCACGTAATGCCACACTTTCCGGCTTGAATCGGTTGTGACGAATGTCGCGACCGCGTGGCGCTTTGACCAACGCTATCTACCGAAGAATGCCACATTTGATCTTGCCCTTTTTGGCTCCGCGGGAGCATCACTTCGGTGCGACGTACCAAAGCGTTCGTCGAGGCGAATCGTAAAACGCAATGAATCCGTTCTGGAATCGCTGCAATCGGTACCACGGCCGCATGTTTTCCAGCGGGTACTCCTTGCCATCACTCGTGTACAGCGTCGCATTGCTGCCGATCAAATGCTCGCCAACTTTGATCAAGTGGGGCTGGGGAGTTGAATCCTCCAACTCATAGGTCATTGCGTAGGGGCTGACAAAGTACGGTTGAGGATACAAGGCTGACTTCGAGGCGTGCGCAAAGAGTGGCAGCTCCGTGACTTTCAGCGTGTCTCGATCGACCCATGCCAATTTGTTTTTCTCCGCATTGCGATGAACCAACAGTCCATTTTCCGCCATCGAGACGTCAGCAGCGAAGTCAATCAGTTTTACGTATTCATTGTTCAATGGTTCGCATCGCCACAACCCCGTCCTTTCACTCGATGGGTCGTGGTCACGAATCGTCATCCAGATGCACCCGTGACTCGCGTCCGCAAGTATCTGACGCACGCGAAAACTTCCGCGTGCATCAAGTGGATTACGGGCGCTCAGGGACGAGAGTGATGCAAACAGATCGAATTGATCCCGGCGAGGATCATAGCTGCCGAGGCCAGCCGGGTAGCCGATGTATAGCCGGTCGTTGCACCAGTCGATCCTTGCAACGTCGTTTGACGCCAGACCGTCGTCTTCTGTGATCGCACGAACCGCGTTGCGCGACACCATGGTAAGTCCCGGCTCCCTGCCACTCAAAAAGACTTCGCTGCTGCCCACCGCCATCTGCAGCGGACCGTACCTGCGAAACCCGGAGAACGCATCGCCGAATTTCGACGGCGTGCCGCCGGCTATCCCAACACGTTCAATCGACGTCATGTCATCGGGAAGCGACCATGCCAGCACCAGTTTTTCTTCACCACTCGATCCGCTTTGATCCACCGCAAACGCGTGGAGCCGGCGTCGTTTGTCTACCTGTAATCGGATCGGGACGACTCGGTACTGTTGCCACGGGCCGGGCGCCTCCTCGAGTGAAAACTCAGGTGGGAGCAGAAACGGCGATTCGCTTTTGGGGACATATTTGGACAGTTCCACCAACATTGACGTCGTGGTGAACATCGTGTTCGCTTCATGTTCCATCTTCAACACACGGATCATGCCGCGGGCGACCTGGGTGGCCTGGTCGTCACTCAGGCGGTCCAAAAACTTTCGAATTTCAATACCAAAGACAAGGACACGCATCGGATTGGCGTATTGCTCGGAGTTATCCAGCATCCGCACGAAGTACTCGAACAGCTCACCCGGGGGAATCTTCAACAGGGCGGCCGTGCGAAACGGCAGGTCAACGTACTTCGTGTCAATCAGGGCAACGCGATCAAGTTGGTCGACCAACGCGCGCGCCGATTCAATCCCGCGAGCATCGGGGAGGTCAGTCTGAGCACGCAAAACCGCAGCACGGGCATAGGGCTCGGCGAGAGAAATCAGACGTGAGACCCAGGCATCGAAGTCATCCGGCCTCAGCCGATTCGATCGGCTCGGATCCTGTGAAGCCTGATCTACCCGATCAATTGCGACGACCAACATTCGCACCAACTCGTTGTAATACGGATCGCTTGGATCTCGCGGGATCTTTGCCGATTCACGCAGACGAAACGCCTCGATCAGCAATTCGCCAACCCGATCGGCTGCATTTGCCGATTGCAGACTCCAACGCAATTCAAGATCGATCATCTGCAGTAGAGTGTCGACGCGCGCCAGAGGATCGTCCGTCGCATCCACGTATTCGCGCTCGAGGATCTGCTTGCGAAGCAAACTGATCTCACGCAGCAGGCGCTTTTCCACATCGGCCTGGGCAAGCGGCGGCTTCGCATAGGAAAGGTAAATGGGAAACCACGAGCGAGCCTCGAATTCCGCCGGATAGGATTGCAGATAACGCAGCTGCAATTCGGCCCAGCGGCGATCCGCGACCAATGCGTCAAGCGTTTGCTTGGCGAGTTGTTGCTCGTAGGCCAGTCGCTTGTTGACACC
>JAHELS010000042.1 GCA_024644085.1 Rhodopirellula sp. | reverse complement strand
CGCAGGTCGGGCCGACCTGCAGGTGCTAGTGCTTCATGCGACCGCGGAATCAATGCTCGTGGTCGAAGTCGGGTTCTTTTCCTTCGTACGCCCGGTACAAATCAAAAATTGACTTCTCGAGCACTTTCGCTGTTTCCGGATCCGCGGATTGTTTGCACTTCATCGCCGCCACGATGACGTCGTGCGCCGCCTTGAGTTGCTTCATGTAATCGGGGCTGCCGGACTTGATCCGCTGGGCCAGAAAATAGTGCGTGATCGTATCTTGAATCCGGGTCGCATGATCTTCCTTGGTTTGCACCCAACGACCCATCTGATTGATCGCCTGGGGGTCGACCTCGCCGTCGGACAACTCGTGCAATTGTAATTGCGCCTTGGAAATCGTGTGTTCGTCTTCGAGCAGTTGCTCAAATCGAAGCTGGTCCCCGTAGATCCCGCAGGGCACCTGGCAGTGAGCCATCGCGACCGAGGTGAACAGGCAGAGAACGGCAAGGGAAAGGAAGGAACGCATCATGGTTGGAACTCCAGGATTGAAATGGTTGATGTCTGTTTCCGTGGGCAACAATATAAACGGACAACCGGGCAGGTGCACTCGCCAACGTCCGGTTTTCGGGGGCAACGATCGCGGTTGTCGCGGGATGAATCGAGACGCAAGGACACCAGCTTGTTTCCACCCCGGCCGCAACGCTGGAGTCGGACGCGGTAGCGGACGGGGAGGGCAAACGTGGCATGGGTGGTCACTGTCGCGGCTTGAGTAGGAACCTGTCCGACCTCGAGAGACCGACTCTCCCGCAAGCGGTCCGGACTACATGTGCTCAGAGGAGCTTCCGGAACTCGTTTCACTCGGTCCGGACTACGTGTGAGACGTGTGCTTATCGCAACGACTTACCGACCATGTTGACCAACAGCGAGTTGGAGACGTTGTTGCCGAAATCGCTGTGACGGTCCAGGGTCCAAACTACCTGCTTCGTCTTGGGGTTGATCTCAACCAACAGCGGTTGATCGGGTCCGGCGTGGCAATTGCCGATAACGCGGTTGCCGTTGGGTAACACTTCAAGCGTCGTGACCCACGCCAGCGTGATGCCCGGGAGATCATTTTGATGGATTTGCCAGACGATCTTCTCCGCGGGAGTGATCTCGAGCACGCTGTGTCCGTTGCCGGTGGCGATCAACGTGTTTCCATTGATCAAACGGATCGCGGCGAACAATCGATTCCCGAAAGCTTCCGGGCCGTGACCATTCTTTGCCGGTCGATCGAACATCGGTACTTCGTATTCCCAAACCACTTTGCCACTCTCGCGGTCGTACTCTCGGACCTTGCCGTCGGCTTCATGAGCGACCAGGTACGTTCCCGCCGGCGTGCTCCGAACCAAACGCGTGTCACTGTGAGCGTCGGGGTGATCGAGTACCAACGGGATCACCTTTTTCAGGTTCCCTTCTCGATCCACCTCGATCATTCTCGCTGCACCCGATTCGGCAATCATCGTATTGCCATCGGGTAGTCGCTCGAAGGCATGAACCTCGACTCGTTTTCCCTCGTTACCGTTCTCCGTGGCCGAGTCGTATTTCCAAACGACCTGTTTTTTTTCCGGATCGATTTCAACCACGGCCGCGCGCCCTTCACGCGTCAGGATGTTCCCGCTGTCGAGCAGATGGACATCGTGGATTGAGCCCCAAGGCATCTCCCAGCTGATCGTTCCGTCGGCGTCGACGATCGCAAGCCGGTTGCCTCCCTGCAGCAAGACCTGGTGTTCCGCCCTGAGAGACGCAGGGAAGAACAGGAGGAACAATCCGCAAACCAAAGAGCGAAACATGATGCACCTTCGAAGGAAAAGGAAACGCAGTCCTTTGCAATCTGGCTCAAGGACTCTGGCTGGCACCGGTTTGGGCGACACCGCTTGGTGCCGCGGTGGATTGCAGACACTTGCCGATGTGGCGGACCGCCTGGCGAAGTCGTTGTTCATTCTCGACCAACGACATGCGCAGGAATCCTTCACCCGCTGTGCCGAAACCGCTTCCGGGACTGACCGCGACGTTTCCTCCCTCGAGAAGTTTCATCGCGAAATCCATTGTGCTCATCGAAGTCCGCCATGGCTCGGGAACCTCGGCCCACACGAACATTCCCGCCTTGGGCGGCGTCACGTTCCAACCGAGCCGCCGCAGACCGTTGACCAAAACGTCGCGACGGCCCTGGTAGATCTCGGATTGCTTCTTGACCGTTGATTCGGTCTCACGCAGCGCGACAATTGCTGCAATCTGGATGGCCTGGAACATTCCGTAATCGTAATATCCCTTGATCGTACCGAGCCCGCGAATCATGTCGGCATTTCCGGCGCAGAATCCGACGCGCCATCCCGCCATGTTGTAACCCTTGCTCATTGTCGTGAATTCGACCCCCACGTCTTTGGCTCCCGGGGCGGCCAGAAAACTTGGCGGTTGGTAGTTGTCGAACGCGACGTCGGCGTAGGCGAAATCGTGGATGACCAGAAACCGGTATTTCCGCGCCAACCGAACGACCTCGACAAAAAAATCAGCCTCGACCACAGCCGACGACGGGTTGTGGGGGTAATTCACGATCAGAATCTTGGGCCGCGGCGCAAGGTGCTCGCAAGTGTACGCGACGTTTTGCAGAAAGCGGTCGGGATCCGCCACGTCGAGCGATACCACGTTTCCCGATGCAAGGATCACACCGTACATGTGCACTGGGAAGTACGGCGAAGGAATCATCGCGGTGTCGCCGGGTCCCATCAGCGCGAGGCACATGTGGGAGAAACCTTCCTTGCTTCCCAGACAGGCGATGACTTCATGCTCGGGATCAAGGTTCACGCCATACTTGCGATAGTATTTGCTTGCGACCTCTCGGCGGAGATTGGCGATCCCGTTGGACTTGCTGTAACCGTGGTTCCCTTCGTCGGCCGCGGCGTCCGCCAGTTTTTGAATCACGATTGGATCGGGAGGATCCGACGGATTCCCCATCCCCAAATCGATGACGTCGTCGCCGGCACGCCGTTTCTGGTACAGCGAGTTATTGATCCGGCCAAACATGTACGGCGGCAACCGATCAACGCGCGAGGCGAAATGGACTTCGAATGGCTCGGGAACCGGATCGGTGGTCGGCATATCGATCGCGGGGGCGTCGATATTGGGCGTATCGATGTTAAACGGTTCGCTCATGTGGGAGTGAAAAGATTCTTGCGTAAGATGGCCAGTCCAGAACGCCCACCATTGTCGATCAGACACCCATCGACGCACAGGGGTTAGCGGGGCACGCAGGGTACTTTCCACGTAAACATAAAAAAAGCCCAGCCATTTCGGCCGGGCTCGCTGGATGAATCGTCAATTCGGAGAATCATGGTCTCGCGGCGGCGTCGGATACCTCTTTGCCTGCGGCCAGAAAATTATCGATCTCCGAAGCTTTCTTCAGTTCCTCGAAGTGATTGACCATCGCCCGATTCAACTTTTTCTCTTTCAGATCCCGCTCGAGCTCCGCTCGCACGGCGGACGGATCCGAGACGACCGGCTCGGTGAATCCCTGGCAACGTAAGATGATGTACTTGCCGCCGGTGGCGATGATCCCGCTCAGCTGGCCCGGCTTGAGTGCGAACGCTTCCCGCTCGACTGCTGGTTGACCGCCGTGTTTGCGAACCGGCGGCACCTTCCCAGCGTTGCTCGAAGAAACCGGTTCGACACTGTATTGCTCGGCGAGTGAGCCGAAGAATTGGTCGGTCGGATTGTCCCGCGCCATTTCCCAAACCTTTTGGGCACTCCGTTGATCCGACAGCACGATAGCGAGCACCTCGACCCGCGGTCCGTATGACGATTCAAAGCCTTCTTTGAAATCCTTTTCGGTCAATGTGATCTTATCTTCAACCATTTTCTTCAAGGCAACGCTCGGCCAGACAGAATCAGCGATGTAGACTTCGCGCGAAGTGCGACCGTCGCTCGTGACGGACTCGATCCACGCGTCCAGATCGGCCGAACCGTCGCCGTGAACATATCCGTAACTGGTAGCCGCCCGCGCGATCTCGGATTCAAGGTCCGCTTCGCTTACCTGTTTTCCCATTTTTCGCAGACCCTGCGTCAACAGCTTGCGATTGATCTCGCCTTCGAGCACGTCGAGTCCGTGACGCTTGATGCACTCCTCGCCGACGACTGCGATGCTGATCTGTTCGCCGTTGATAATTGCCGCGACTCCCGGGTGCTTGTTCGACAATTCCGCATTCCCGATCACCTTCACAACGCGGGCTTCACGCTGCAACCGTGCAAAAAGCTCCGATGCAGCGCTTCGCATTTTTTCGTCGCGGATGCGATCGGTGATCTGTTCTCGAATCGCCGGCATTGCTTGAGGGCTCGGATTGGATGCCGAGATGCGTTTGACGGCCTGGAGAAAGATCCATTGATCCCCCAGTTGAAGCACGGGCGAAACATCACCGTTTCGCAACGCAAACGCGGCTGCTTCCAATCGCGAATCGCCACTGCTACGTCGGATCGGCGGAATCAAACCTCCTACGCTTGCGCTCGCTTCGTCCTCGCTGAATTGTGTAGCAAGCTGTGCGAACTGGGCCGGATTCGCCAACGCCTGTTGATGCAGATCGTCCGCTTTGCCGCGGTCGGCAACCATGATCAAGCGACATTTGACTGCTTCTCCGAACTGTGCCAGAAAAGCTTTGTCAATTTCCGCATCCGATACCTGGACCTTGTCAGCGACCAGGCGGCGAAGCGCGAGCATCGGCCAAATGATCTCGCGGCTGTATTGGTTCGGCGAGATGTCTCGCTCTTCCTCAAGCAGTTGCAAGTAACTTTCCAGTGTCAGGTTAAACTTTGCGGCCAATCGTCGGATTTCGTCGCCCACTTCCTGCTTGGTCACTTCGATTCCATTGTGCGTGCACTCCTGGAGAATCAGGTGACGATTGATCATGTTGTCCAGAACGTCGACGCCGTATCGCTTGACAACTTCATGGGACAGCGTCTTGCGGGTGATCGGATCCGCGTTGACGACCGCGACCACGTTGTCGCGCTGCTGGGCAATCACATTTGCCGACAACACCGGCAAAACGACTAATAAGGCAGCAGGCAAGAATCGCAGCAGGGACCCGATCCAGGGTCGCAGACGGGCGGGGTAAAGTGGCATCGCGGTCACTCCTTTGAACCGGTAGTTGGGCCATACAGCCGGCATCGAACCTCGCATGTCGGGGCACGTGATGGCTGCATATGGCGGACGTTAGAGAAACCGACCGATTGACTCAAGATGAATGGCAAATGTGCCGAGGAGTCCGCGGGCAATCTCGCTTTGCAAGCATTTGCCAGTTGTGAAGGTTTTGGGATCTGTGGTTCGCCGCGCGATTCAAAGCTTTGTAAATGTTGCCGCCTGCGATCCAACTTTGCGGCACGCCCGTTGGCTGCCGATCGTGCTAAGCCATGCCAGGTTCAGCACTTGCAAGAAATACACTCGTCGACGAACGACTTTTGGCACGCACCGTGCATGGTATCTCCAACCATGTGAAGCTCGACTGGCTTTGCAATCACATCAAAAAGGCAAAGGAGACGCCATGTTGGTCCTGACTCGAAAAACGGATGAGCAAATCGTAATCGGAGACGATATCCGGATCACCCTCGTCCGAGTCCGCGGCAATAGTGTTCGAATCGGCATCGACGCGCCCCGGGACGTCCGCGTGGTGCGGGGTGAGCTCGAGCGTTTCGACACCGAGCCTGGCGTCGAGGACCAATTTGAATTGAGCGACCGCGAGCAGGCTTTCGCCCATCCGCCATCGAAGGTCGTCCAGGCCCGAAAACAGGACACCAATCGCGACCACTCGGGAGGTCCGAGCGATCGATCGGGTCAGACAGAACCCTCGACCGAATCGCGGATCTTCGTCGGAAGAATTCGCCGCGTCGAAGACGGACTGACAAGGAATCGTGCGCCGCTGGCAAGATTCATTTCATCCAACTGAATCCGCGGCGTGACGCGCACCCTCGGGTGCAATTATCGCTCGATCACGACCGGCGCGAAATCCCCGTCCTTGGGCGCTGAATCTGACAATTCCCACTGTCGGGCGACGCGATCATCGGCGTCGACCTCGCGAAGATGCTCAAGAAGAATTCGCCGCACTTCGAAGATCGTTGTCCCGGTCATGTGAATCGAGGTGTGGTCGGCATCCACGATCAACTCACTCTCGACATCGTCCATGGTGGCGCTTGCGTAGTCGACAATTCCGTCGCCACGCCCGGCGCGTCCGGTGATCAGTGAAGGATTCTCGAGCACTCCGATGATGTTGTGATACTTAACGCCTGGAGCGCGTTTAGCACGCATCATGACCGGAAAGATCGGCGATTCCGGCGCGAGCGAGTCGATGGCATTGGCCACGGTCAACATCTGAGTGTCTTTAAACAGCTGCGGATTTTCGACGGCCAGCCGGTTCCCGGTGTTCACTGTCATTCTGGGAAGCTTGATCAGCCGGCGTGCAAGCCAGCGTGTGTAGTCGTTGGCAAATTCGCTGCCGCGGTGTGGAGTTCCGATTGTGACGACGCGTCGAACCGACTGGTTCGGTTTGAAAAACAGCGTGCTGACGAACTTGTGACGATCTTCATTGGGTCCTTTGATTTTTGACAGCGCTTGATCTGCGCTTTGGGCGGGCGCGTCGCTGACGATCCTCCAGAACTCGTCACCGCTGTCAATCGTCTGCATACGGCTGACCAAACCACCCATGCTGTGCCCGACCAGCACCATTTCATCCAGCGCATCGTCACGACGGTCTGCATCAAATGCATCACGCATCGAAGCCAGGTCCTTGCGCAATTGCGTAGCGCTGATCCAAAACGGTTGCCCGGACGGATACAGGTAGAACCAGAATTGATAACGCTCGCGAATCTCGGGAAAACTCCGCAGGTCATTGAACATATCCATCCATGTCATCGGACTCGACCACAGCCCATGGACCATCAGCACTGGAATCCGATTCGGATCGTACGGCTCGAGCATGTACAGACCGCGTTTTCCTTGGGAATGATTCGGGTTGAGTAACCCCTCGGTCGCCCGATTGCGTTTCCTGAACTCGGGGCTGTCGAGAAAGAACGCAAGCGGCGTCGTCAGATCCGTCTCCAGGGGAACCCATTTCCTGGAAAGTTGAATCTGGTTGGCGGTAAGTGGATCGAAGAATTCGAGCACGCAGGTTCGCGCCGCACCGGGTCGCAGTCCTTCGGGCGGGTCGAGACAACGCATCAACACCGTCACCGAGTAGCTGAGGCCTTGTGGATAGTAGGTTTCCCGCTGCTCCTCCTCGGTCGGAGGCTGACGGACGGCGATCAGCGGAACTCCGAGCCCATAAGTCGTGTGGCGATTTCGCAGCGTCTGGATTTCGTAATCGCTTACGAATTCGTAGTGATCAAATTCATCGGGCTTCCACTGGCCGCGCATCGCGGTCCGAACAATGAATTCTCGGTTCGGGGTTTTGATCGTATAGGACTGTCCCGGTACTATCTTGTTGTCGGTGCACAACAACCGCAGAGTATCTTCGAGTGACTCGTTATACAGATCGCAAACCGCTCGAAATTGCGGATCGTAGACGTTTCGCGCCGCATTAAGATCATCGCTGAACAAATAATCGTAGCTATTGGTCAGGGCGATCCCGTAGTGATTCAGCGCATCGCTTGCGCGACCGGCCCTTTCGGCCTTCTTTCCCTCCACGTAGGAGAGTTCACTGAGGGCATAGATCAATTCGGCATCGGGATTCTCATCCACACGTTCGCGGATGTGTGCAAAACACTGGTCGGAATCGTCCTTGTAGCGATCTTCGAGGTCGAATCTCCGCAGCGTATTCCACGTCCGCTCGCTGATCCGGGGGCCGCGCGGCCCGACGAGCTGCAGGCTCGAGGTCAGGGCGTTTTCACGAACATTCCGGCTCGTCAGGTAGCTTGTCGTGGAACAGCCGCCCAGCGCGGCCGCAAACAGTGCGACGATGACCAGTCGCGTGATTCCCGTTGCACACAGAAAGGATGGAGGCGCGCACGAGTGACTCGCCTCGTCCTTCGAAGGATAAGAGACAATGCCGTTGTTCGTTACGGAAACAGCGTCCGTGTGCGTCATGCTACGAAACATGCGTTCGAGTCCGCCCGGGAACTCGTTACATGAGTGACCTTCCCTGTCTAACAAACGATATCAATCAGCAAAACCGTGCCGATCGTTTCCACCATGCGGATTTCACCGGTGATGGGGGACGTTAGAAATCTTGCCGTGATCATGTCAACGTTATCTTCCTGCAAAGAGTTGCCCGGGAAGTGGACACCGCCTATCGTGAACCTGGACGCCACGACAATACATTGTCGTATCTCGCGCCGGGACGCGCATCGGTAAAGGGTGAAACATTGTTTGTGAAACTCACCCAGGTTCGACTCCATTGCTGCCAACGTTTTTGGTTGTCATCGGAGTGAATCACCGGAACAACCGTGCCTACTGCCCTGGCTAAGTTAGGGCTGCGCAGGTCACGCACAGTTTTCGGAATTACCGACGCATTGGTTTTTTGACCAGGCACAGTTTGTGACCTATATTCCCTTGGCCGAGTGTTCTGAGCATCTTTGCACGGCCATGGATCAGGTGTTACCTCCCAAACGCCTGTGAGCCCTCCCTCTGATGCTCAGCGGATGTTTTGCGCATGGATTTCATCGCTCGGGTTGTGTCGTGCTCCGTCCCCCTGCCCTTGGTTGCGGCAACCCTGCTCACGCTCGTGTCAACGGACATGGTCGCGGGCCAGGTTGTGGACACGGCGGTCGATGGCCACGCGGCGGCGATCGAAAAGGGTCTCGAATTCGAGCGGCTGCACGCCTGGAGTGACGCCGTACGGCATTACGAAACCGAGTCACGCAACTATCCCGCCAGCACCACGCTTTACCAGCGGTTGGTCATCAGCCGCCTTCATTTCGATGTCCATCGGCGTTACCACGACGACAGTTTTCTGCAGTCGCTGACGACGATGGGTGCCACCGAGGCGCTCGACCTGTACTCGGAAGTCCTGGCCAACCTCAAAACGCATTATGTTGAGGAGGTCGACTGGGCCCGCGTCATGATCCACGGCACGGCCGCTCTCGAGGTGGCTCTGACCGAGGAAAGGTTCGTCAACCGTTTGCTACCAGACGTCGATCCGGCCCGCATTGAAAAGTTTCGTCAATCGATCCATCACCAACTGAAGCACCGCAGCACGGCGACCCGTTTCGATCTGCGAGCAAACGTGAACTACGTCGCTGACATTGCTCATGCCGAGCTTGGACTCGCCGGGACGGCGACCGTGCTCGAGTATCTCAGCGGGACGGTGGCTACGCTCGACTCCTACACCCGCCTGTTGTCGCCAAGCCAACTCGATGAAATGTTCTCGAATATCGAGGGCAACTTCGTGGGCTTGGGCATCGAGCTGAAAACCGATACCGATTGCCTGCAAATCTTGTCGGTGATTGACTCGGGTCCCGCCGCTGAAGCTGGTATCCGCGCAGGCGAAAAGATCGTTCGCGTCGAATCCGCATTGACCGCCGAAGTCGACCCCGACCACGTCGCTGACTTGCTTCGCGGACCCGAGCACACTTACGTCGCGCTAACGGTCCTCGACGTCGACGGCGCGCCCCGGGATATGAAAGTACAAAGACGCCGCGTCGAAGTCCCCTGTGTCGAAAATGTGCACTTTGTCGATGTTGAAAACCGGGTGGGATACCTGCGACTTACCAACTTTCAAAAGACCACGACTCGTGATGTCGAGCGGGCGCTGTGGGACTTGCATCGGCAGGGGATGCGATCGCTGATCATCGATGTACGCAGCAACCCGGGCGGATTGCTCTCGGCCGCCGTCGAAGTAGCCGATCGTTTTCTCGGCAAGGGACGCATCGTGACAACACGTGGCCGAAACGCCCGCGAGAATTTTGACTACATCGCCCACCGGGCCAACACCTGGAATGTCCCGCTCGCTGTCCTGATCGACCGCGACAGCGCCAGCGCCAGCGAAATCTTTGCCGGCGCGATCGCCGACAGCGGTCGCGGTGTGATCGTCGGCGAGACGAGCTACGGCAAAGGGAGCGTGCAGGGGATTTTTCGGATGCAGACGGCCAAGTTCGGACTTTGCCTGACGACCGCAAAATTCTATTCACCCAGCGGTCGAGCGATCTCGCGAAATGGAGTTGTCCCCACGGTGCCAGTCGATCCGACCTACATCGCCGCACGCCCCGATAACCAGGGACACATCACGCTCGATCGCGAAGACGCGGTGCTGCAGAAAGCGGTCGAACAGTTTGAGTCTCGCGAGATGATCAGCCAGCGGCCGTAGACAACGTTCGCCGTGCCGTATTCATTGGGGGCGGGACCGTACAATAAGCCTTTATTTGCGGCCCGCACCTCTCTTTTTAATTCGCGGCGGCGGTGCATCCGTAGCGAAAGTCGTCAAGACTTTCGGCCTGCCGTTGCCGGCCGAAACTCTAGAAGAGTTTCGCTGCGACCAGTTACCGGTTACGACAGATTCGCTTCGTCACGCGATCCAGCAGGTTTAAAAAGCACGCAGCGCATGCAAGTGATTCACACGAAGTTGCCGTCGCATCGTCGCTTGGGACAAACGAGCCAGATCGCGACAGCCGTCTGAGCAACACTCTAGCGAGGCAACCTGGGCGATTGGACTGACTGCACTTGCGGAGATGTCTGGGCGACTTCCACCACGGTGCGATGCCCCAACCCAGCTTCGATGAACAATCGACGCATGCCGACCATCAAAGAGTGCCATTGATCGATTGCGTCGGGCGTACCAATCTGCATCGCGTCACTCCCATCAAATCCCCGTTCGCTGATACGGAGAGTCGGATCGAGATGCATCAAAGCTTCGAGCATCAAATGATCGCGGCATTCCTGTTCGCTCAACATGGCATCGTCATAGATCCACAAATGAGGTTGGAGGAACCGATCGAGGGCCGAAATAGCGGCCTGTGAAGGGGAGTCCGCGGTCAGAATGATTTTCAATGGGCCACATTGGACATAGAACTTGGCCATTGTCGTTTCCTCCGTGAGGCGATATGTCGAGGTTGTTCGCGTCGCACCAAACATTGGGCGACTAACCTGAACATCGCAGAGGGCCGGACACGTCTGGTCAAACGAGTCCAATTCCCGCTAAATCCCGGGAAACCAATGGATTCGGAATCGGTTCACGAGGGATTCGGCGAACCTTGAATTGCACTGCGCGTCACAGCACCCCCTCACGGCACGGGGTCTTTCTTTTCTTCCGCTTCGGCGCCTTCTTCGACCTCGTCGTCGGTTTCACCGAATCGGTAGGTCAGCAGCTCCGTCCCGACCTGAGCGATCACCCTCGACACCGCGGGTTGAACCGTCAACCGCGTTTCCAGCTCGTTGTTAGTGCTACGAATTTCTTTTCCTTCGAAACGCTTGAGTTCCTTCCCGTCGCGAACGTCGAGAGCAAGGACATCAAGAGTCTTCCGGCGGCTGGTTGTCGAGTAAGAGAACGGGCTGCGTGTTAACACGAGAATTGGGGTCTCGCTTGGCTGAGTCAGCGTGCAGCCCCAGGGTTTTTTAAACTGGTGGCCCCATTGCACTTCGCCGTTTTCGAGCGAAACCGCGTGCACGCCGTGAACGGTTCGATGGAAAGAGCCGTCCGTGGTCTGCAACTGCTGTGTCTGGGGAGTGCGTGGACGTTCAATCCGGCGTTTGGGCATCAGCACGATTTTCCCGTCCAACAGGGTTGTCTGCAGTCCCTGTAGGTTTGCATAAACGGGGACTTCCGGCGCACCGATCTCGCGACCTTGCATCAAGTCCCAAACCGCCGCCCCGCCCTCATTGTTCATCAACGCCAGGTATCGAGCCTCGATAACTCGGCCATAAGCCGAGGGCAATTTCGCTTCGGTGTTGGACCGATTTGCCGAGAAGGTCTCGCGGCGGAGGATGACGTCGCCGTTAAACGCGTTGACCAGCTTCAGCTCATACTTCCGCTTCTCATCGGTATCGGAATAACACAAGACGTTCGTTCCGGCGGATTCCCAGACTTCGCCGTGTTCCCATTTTTTAGATTCGAGTTTGCGGCCATCGAGCAGGTCGAAGAAGACGAGTTCGCCCGTTGCCGGTGAAACCACGGCGACACGCTCGCCATCGCACAGGACCGCGCCGCTCTTGGGTGCCGCGGAATTCCGCCAAAGTGTTTCCGCGGTGAACAAATCGATCGCCAGGAGATCGCCGCCCTGGAGCAGCAGCACGCGATCGCCCATCACCGGTCCCAGCTTGAACTCCGGAATCACATTCGACGCGGTACTCGACGAGATATAGTAACGAACGACTTGGTCGTCAAACGGCGTCATTGTGCTTCGCCGCTTGGCAACGGGGCCCCCGTCGCCGCTGAGTCCTCGGCGCCAAAGAATCGATTCACCGTCCCCACGCAGCAGGTGGTACATGTCGATACCAATCAATCCGTTTGGCATCACAACCACCATCACGCCGCCGCAAATCTGTGCTTCTTTGTCCATGTCGTCGATTCGCGTACCTTCCATCGGAATCCGTCGGAGCAATCCCGTCGGATCTCGCATCGCCAGCGGGCTGGTACTGTCACTGACCAAACGCCACCCTTCAAACTGATTCCCAGCCAACACCTGCGTCTCGGAGACGCGGTGAGTCGTTGTGGTTGTTCTTATCCGAGCATCGCGCGACTCCCAGTCCAACGCGACGGTATCAGGCCATTGGTGGGATGTAATTCGCGAAGTCGCGACCTTTCGTAACTCGCCGGATCGAGTCACTTGTTCCGCGTCGCCCTTCGCGTCGAGGACATCGAGTACGCGGATCGCGTCGTGGTGCATCGCGCCATACGCGTACGCTTCGGCTAGCATCATCAGACGGTTGGGGGGCAATTGGTCCAAAACGTCCGGGGACGGAATCTGTGAACCAAGGGCAAGCCGTTCCAAATCCAGATACGCTTCGTCAGCTTGCAAACGAAACGCCAGTTCACGGCGAAGCGGATCCACGCCCTGGAGTGCGCCGAAATGACGGACGATGCGTTTCAACAAGTTAGTCGACCCTTGCGCGCGCGAGGCGTTCTCATTGCGAAGCAATTCGTTGATCACCTCCAATTCGCTTTCACTCGCCATCGAGGCGACGTCCGCGACGCGAGCGGCCAGCCAGCTGTCGAGCGAGCATTGGCGGCCCGCGTCATTGAGCACATCATCGGCCGATGACTCCAGCAACGGCTCGGTTACGATCAACGACGAAAGATCGATCAAACGACGCGCCGCAGCTTCGTACTGTTTTTCCTGCATCGCCGAACGGATATTCAGCGACAACAGTTCGACTCGCTGTGCCGGCCGATCGATGAGATGGTCCAGCGTCTGAATCAATGCATCGTCGAGCGAACCGCTGTCGCGCAGTTTTCCAAGCATCGCCGATACGCTGAGCATGCGGACCTCGTCATTGTCCGGCTGCATGTCGCGGGCGCGCGCCAGCAGATCGAGGGCCTCGTCTCGCTTCTCGCGCTGGATCAGCAATTCGGATTTACGGACCAACGCCTCGAAATCATCCGGATCACGCTCAAGCATCCGATTGACAATCGGTTCAAGAGTCGACTCGCCGAATGCGACGGCCAACGATGTTGGACTTTGCGTGATGATCTCGCCGTCCACCGCGATCAGGTTCCCCAGCGGATAACGCGTTGTGCGGCGTTCGATGACGGTCCCATCCTCGAGTGAAATTCGAACGATTTGATCTGAGGTCGTCGGAACCAGATATTCGCCGTCGCCAAAGAGTCCGTAGCCGGAAATCAATTCGCCCGACGCGAGCATGTCACGCGGCGTGGTCCAGACCGAGACTCCATTGTTCAAATCGAAAGCACGCACCTGGTTCGCGCCGACCGTGAAAAACCGATCGCCGCGTATCCCCGCCAGGTACCGCATGTGCACCCGATTCTTTTGCGGGAATAGACTTTTTCCGGTCAACAACTCGAGCCCCATCAGCCGGTCCGCCTCGATCGGGGTGACCAACACCGCGCCGCCTTGGGCGACGGCAGCACCGGAGAACCAGCGTTGCATGAGTTGGCTCGCTTCGAGCCCGCGTCCACGGCCGCTGACACTGCGAATCATTTCCGCGTTGCGTTCGTAATTCACACCCCAACGCAACATTCGGTCGCTGAGGTCCAACGCGACGATCGCGCCAACCCCGGTTGGGCAAATCAGGACACCCTCATGGTAAGTTGGCATCGCACCGGCAACACGTCGAATGGGATCGCCGTCGATACCGGTCGATTCAACAGCGACCAATTGTTGCCGCCAAAGCTCTTTGCCGGTGTCCGGATCGAGACAACAAAGATTGATGTCGCCTGCGATCTCAGCCATCACGTAAAGTCGACCATCAAGCGGCAACGGAGGTCCAAGGAAAAACGCGTTGGACAAACTCGTGTCATCGTCGGACCCGGTGCCGATCCGCCAAAGCAACTTACCCTCCGTTTCCAATTCCAGTGCGACAAGCGTGTTAGAACCAGTGTCAGCCGGTCGCGTCCCGCGCAGATTGATCATGGGACTGAACCTCGCCATCTCGACTTCGCGCAAATCATCGAGCAAATAAACACGCTCGCCGTCGCTCGAGATTTGCCCGTACGGCACATCGTTCCAAACCCGCTGTGTCAACAGGTCGGCCTGTTCGCTTCGCCCGCCCAACGCGTCCAATGCGGCTTCTTCCTCGTCGAACAATTCGTACGTCCCCTCCCATGGGTAAATCCAGACTCGCTTGCCGGTCCGGTAGTCGACCCCGACAAGCCGCTCGGTCGTGCGCATGAGAAGCTGGTCCCCGACTCGAAGTGGGATCCAGCTTGGCGGGGGTAGTTTGCCGCTGGTCAGTAACTCCTCGGCCGCCTTGCGAACTGTCCGTTCCTGCCGCGGAGAGGCGGTGGTGTCGAGCATCCAACGTAAATTTGAAAGTGGCATCTGGCCGGAATCAGCGTTGTTTCGATCGGGCCGGGAGCCAAAGATCGGGTAGTCCCAAGACTCGCCGCGAGCAAAACCGTCCAGACGACCAACCCGCTGCTCGAGCCACGAATCAAGTTCACCCGGCTCGGGCCAGGGCGTCGATGCGCCGCCCACTTCGACCTCACCCGCGCGCGGAGAATCGACCGAGGAAACATCTCGCCCGGCAAGTTTCATCGCCGACGCATGCAGCACCACCACGCCGGAACCTAAGTGCTGGACCGCGCGCGTCGACTTTACGACATCATCAAGCAGCAGCGAAGCGGACAGCGCATGCCCGCCGTACATCGCGTTCTGGGCCAGTAGAAACGAAGCCTCAAAGCCAGCCTTGGTGTGGAAGTACTTGCGCCGTACGTCGCGCGCCTTCGACCAATCACGTCCCCCAGCGGCCTCGTTGAGCAGTCTTCTTGCCAGCGGCCCGTAACGCAACTCATACGTTTCCAATGCTGAATCAGGAAGATTCGCGATCATTTCACGAGCGGTGCGAAAGAGACCGCGCGTGACCGGTACACCCGCACCCCGCGAGTCATTGATTTCCAAGAAGAAATCCTGGCCCGCCAGGTCAAGTTCGTCGAGATTTTCATTCTCGATCGCCAACAAATCTCCTAAACGCACAACCGCATCGCTGAAGCGTTCCTCTTCGATCGCCCGCTCTGCCTCACGCAACTGTTGCTGATGGCTGCGCGGAGCTTCGATAAAACGACCCGACGCCGCGCCGGGCATCGGTCGCAAGAAACCCTGGGCCCACACCGGCGATGCAGTGATCAACAGCGTCAAAACGACCGGAAGCAACGAGAATCGGCAGATCGATGGTTGTTGAGCCACGATTGAACCCAATGTTGGAGAAAAATTCCATTCGCACGCGAACCTCGGCGCCACGGATGTAAATTCACCGCTCGAAAGCGGACACCCAGATTCGCTGCGCCCATTGTATGACCGCCCTCGGTGCGGTGGCGAGTGACGATCGGGACCAGCGGCCTACTTCCTGCGTGAATCGACCGCTCTGCGGATCGCCGAAAAGACCTGATCGGGCGTCTGCACGGCGTCGATACGCTCCACGATTCCCCGTCCCAGGTAATAGTCGAGTACCGGAGCAGTCTCGGTTTCAAACACCTGTAATCGGGCCGCAATCGTCTCAGCGGTATCGTCTGCGCGATTCTCGATCTCCGCTCGCTTGAGCAGCCTGGCAACCAATTCCTGAGAATCAGCCTCGAGATGCAGCACCAGGTCGAGTTGATGTCCCTGTTCAAGCAAGAATGCATCCAATTCCCGGGCCTGGTTGACGGTTCGCGGAAATCCGTCGAGCAAACATCCATCGGCGCAATCCGGCTCAGCCAGTCGCTTGGTCAGGATCGGCATCACCAGGTAATCGGGAACGAGTCGGCCACACTCGATAAAACTGCCGACGAGTTTTCCGATTGCGGAATCCGATCGCGTGCTGCGCAGCATCTCGCCGGTTGAAAGATGCGGAATCGACAAGTACTCGGTCAGCCGTTTGCATTGGGTGCCCTTGCCGGCTCCGGGCGGTCCGATGAAAACGATTCGCATGCCTGCAGCTTGGCGCGTGGGAACTGGAGCTATTAATCAGGTGTCTCGCCACACATAGACGCCATCGGGGGCGACACGAATGCGACAACTCGCCCGATGCGGTCCAAATCTCGCCTGGTCAGACGACCGGTGAAACGCCACCACCGGCGCCTTCAAGCAAGCCGCGATAGTTCCGCATCACGAGGTGACTGTCGATTTTTTGAACGAGGTCAAAAGCAACGCTGACAGCAATCAGCAAACCCGTACCTCCGTAAAAACCAGCGATGGAATAGGGAACGCCGAGCGATCCGTAAACGACCGTGGGTACAATCGCAACCACCGACAAGAAAGCGGCGCCAACGTACGTGATCCGCACCATCACTTTTTCAAGGTAGTCGGTCGTCCGCTTGCCTGGCCGGTAGCCAGGAATGAACGTGCCGCTGTCGCGCAGATTGTCGGACATCTCTTTCGGATTGAACGTGATCGCCGTCCAGAAGTAACAGAAAAAGAAGATCAGCGCGACATAAAGCAGATTGAAAATAAACGATGCCTGATCGTTCATCGTCAACCCGATCAGGTTGAGCGGCTTGAACAGGATGCTCTCGCTGCCCGCGTAGCTTGCCAACCCGGCCATCAACATGCCGGGGATCATCAATAGACTGCTGGCAAAAATGATCGGCATCACACCAGCCTGGTTGATTCTCAGCGGCAAGTGCTGGCGGGTACCCCCGTAGACGCGGCGACCACGGGTGAACTTGGCCGATTGGGTCGGGATCTTCCGTTGTCCGAGGGTGATAAACACCACCCCAAAGACAACGCCGACAAATAATACGACCAGTAACACGAGTGTTTCGATCCCGATCTGACCGCGACTTAGACCGGTCAACTCTGTCTTCATGTTGCGGATCAGCTCGTACAACGCCTTGGGCATCTGGGCCAGAATTCCAGCCATGATCAGAAGGCTGATTCCATTGCCGATCCCGTACTCGTCAATCTGTTCCCCCAACCACATCAGAAAGACCGTTCCGCAGGTCATCACCAACACGGCAACGACTTGCCAACCGAAATAGAGACCGGTGGCGTCCGCATTAAGGAAATTGGGGTTGATGTTGCCGTAACCGGCCGGCCCCCCCGACATCAACATGAACTTCAAGTACATGTAGCTTTGCACGACACAGATCGCGACGGTCAAATACCGGGTGTATTCGTTGAGCTTCTTGCGTCCCGCTTCACCTTCCTTCTTCAATTCCTCGAGCGGTTTCCAAACGCTGCCGAGGAGCTGGAAGATGATCGAGGCCGAAATGTATGGCATGATTCCGAGCCCGAAGATCGTCGCCTGGCGCAGATCGCTGGCAGCAAAGACCGTGATCTTCTCGAAAAACTCCGAGGCAGTGCCACCGGTGTCCGCGAGGTTCGTGGCAATCATCGGCAGCGGGATATGAAACCCGATGCGATAGACCGCCAGCAGACCGATGGTCAGCATCACCTTCTTGCGAAGTTCGGGAATCGAAAAAATGATGCGCAGCTTTTCAAACATGCGTCAGGTCCGTCTGGGAATCGTGCCTGGATCAGCGGGTCTGGTGAAGGAGGATAAACGTGGTTGAGTTTTCGGCAGTCTACCGACTTGGCAGGTCATGAGCGATAGGAATCAGCGTGAACTCAAACCCGACGTCACCTCAAGGCGAAAAGCCAATCCCTAGGATTTCGCCTGCTGAGTCTTGAGTGCCTCGACCCGCTGGTCGGGCGTACGTTTGGCCACCAACTTGTTGACCGTGCCTCCGGCCGCAGTGATTTTCTCCTCGGCCGACTTGCTGAAACGATGTGCCGAAATCGTCAACTTCTTGGTGACTTCGCCGTCGCCAAGAATCTTGACCTCGTCGAATCTTCCTTTGGCCAGATCCTTTGCCGCAAGTGACTCGAGAGTGACTTCCGCACCGTCATCGAACGCATCGTTAATGCGGCCGACGTTGACAGCAAACACAGTCGTCGCCCAGCGATTGTTGAATCCGCGTTTGGGCACACGGCGAAACATCGGCATCGCACCGCCCTGGAAATTCGGCTTGCGGCTGTAACCGCTGCGGCTCTTGTGGCCCTTGTGGCCGCGCCCGGAGGTCTTGCCGGTGCCGCTTCCGATCCCACGGCCGATCCGTTTGCGTTTTCGGTTCTTTTGAATGCCGCGATGGACATCGTTCAGGTTCATGATGAAAACCGTTCAGTTTGTTTCTTTAAAATACTCAGGTTCGAATCGAACTAGGCTTTCGCCAACGCCTCAGGCTCCAAACCGCGGAGCGCCGCGACCTGTTCGACCGTTCGCAATTTCGCCAACGCATCATAGGTTGCCTTGACGAGCGTGACCGGGTTATTGGTCCCATAGGACTTGGTCAAAATATCGTGAATGCCGGTCGCTTCACAAACCGACCGAACCGCTTCACCGGCGATGATTCCGGTACCGGCACCAGCCGGAATCAACAGCACCTTGGCGGCACCGTAGTGTCCCCAAACCTGGTGCGGAATGCTGCCTTCGACCAATGGCACGGTAATCATGCTGCGCGATGCCTGTTTTTGCGCCTTCTGCACGCTCGGTGGAACTTCGTTGGCTTTTCCGTAACCCCATCCCGATTTCCCATTCCCATCGCCCACCACGACCATGGCGGCAAAGCTGAATCGGCGGCCACCTTTGACCACCGCCGCGCAGCGTTTGATTTTCACGACGCGGTCGAGCATGCCCTCGCCGGGGCCTTCGTTTTCTTTGGATCGCTGTTTGCGTGGTGCGTTACTAATGGTTCTTTCCTCGAAAAGGAGGTGATTCGTTTCGTTTTACAGTCTCGCGGCGTCTACAGTTCTAATCCGCTTTCGCGGGCCGCGTCGGCGAACGCTTTGACGCGTCCGTGGTATCTGTTGTGTCCCCGGTCCAAGCGGACCGTCTTGATCCCGGCTGCGCTGGCTTTTTCGGCAATCGCTTTGCCGATCGCGGCCGCCGCATCACAGTTTCCGCCGTTGCCGAGGCCACCGCGAATCGATTTTTCGTGCGTACTTGCACTGGCCAACGTCTTGCCGGACAGATCATCGACGACCTGGCAGCTGAAATGTTTCAGCGAACGCTGGATGCACAAACGCGGCCGCTCGGCGGTGCCGCGCAACTTGTTGCGGACGTGGTTTCGACGCCGCTTGCGTTTCTTTTGAATCTGCTTGTTCTTGTCCATCTCAATACCGTCTCGATGCGGTGCGGGCTTTGATTGTGTGTTGGTCGTGAATTTGGGAGTGGGTTTCTTCGTGATTCGCCCGGAGACCAGCTTTCTTGGTCCGGTGGGCCTGCGCTGTGGGGGTTTACTTGGTGGCCGACTTACCAGGTTTGATTTTGACCTGCTCGCCCTGGTACCGGACGCCTTTGCCCTTGTAAGGCTCAGGTTTCCTCAGTGAGCGGACTTCCGCGGCGAATTGCCCGACCTTCTGCTTGTCACAACCCTGAACCACGATGTGGGTCTGGTCGGGACAGGTAACGGTCAAATCGCTTGGGATCTTCTGTTTCAATTCGTTTGCGTATCCAACGCGCAACTGCAGCACGTCGCCTTGGACGGCCGCGAGGTAACCGACGCCCACGACTTCCAATCGTTTTTCGTACCCCTTGGTGACGCCTTCGACCATGTTGGCGATCAGGGCCCGGGTCAGCCCGTGGTACTCGCGTGAGGGCCGCTCGTTGCTGCCGCGCGTGATAACGATCTGCTTTTCGTCTTCGTTAACCGCCACGCTGACTTCGGGGCGATGCTCATACGAGAGCTTTCCCTTGGGTCCTTCGATCTCGACGTTGCGACCGTTGATTGACACTTTCGCGCCATCACTGATCGGAACCGGTTTTTTTCCAATGCGACTCATAACAGTTGCTTTTGTTCAATCCAATTTTTCACTTCGTGTCGGAAACCTGTAGCTATGCGATCTCGCACAACACCTCGCCACCCACGTTGTCACGCCGGGCTTCCCGGTCACTGATCACGCCGCGACTGCTGCTGATGATGCTGATGCCGAGCCCGCCGAGGACCGGCTTGAGCTCTTTCCCGCGGATATACAGCCGTCGTCCCGGTTTGCTGATTCGCTTGATCGACTGGATAACCCGCTCACCGTTGGGGCCGTATTTCAGCTCGAGCCGCAATGTGGCGGTCGGGTTTTCCTCGTCGACTTCCTTCCAATCCCAGATGAAACCTTCGCGTTTAAGGACATCCGCAATCCCGCGTTTGAAGCGGCTTGTCGGAATATCCACAAACGGTTTTTCGACGCGCACCGCGTTACGAATACGAGTCAGCATGTCGGCAATTGGGTCGGTCATCATAATCTTGTTGTCTCCCCTACTCTTTCGATTCTCACCAGCTGGCCTTGCGAACACCGGGAATCAATCCCATGTTCGCGTTCTCGCGGAAACAGATTCGGCAAAGTCCGAACTTGCGATACACGGATCGCGGACGACCGCAGAACTTGCAACGGTTCTCCTTGCGGGTGCTGAACTTCGGTTTTCGCTTCGCCTTGGCGATTTTCGATTTACTTGCCACGGGGTGACTTTCGCTTTACCTGGTCTGGGAAATGAAATGAACTGGAATCACTCTGCTCTGATTAAGCCGCATCTGTTTTCTTCGCGTCCTGCTTGAACGGCATCCCGAGCATCTCCAAAAGATCACGGGCTTCGTCGTCGGTATCGGCCGACGTCACGATCGTGATATTCATTCCTTGAGGACGGGTGAATTTGTCTGGATTGAGTTCCGGAAACACAAGCTGTTCGGTTAATCCGAGTGTGTAGTTTCCGCGTCGATCAAATGCCTTGCGGTTGATCCCCCGAAAGTCACGGACACGCGGCAAAACGATCGAGACCAATCGGTCAAGAAACTCATACATCCGCTGTCGCCGCATCGTGACCATGCATCCGATCGGCATCCCCTCGCGGAGCCGGAAATTTGCAATCGACTTTCGAGCGTTGGTAATCACTGGCTTCTGGCCGGTGATTTGTGTCATCGCATCAACCGCCGTGTCGAGAATCTTCTTGTCGCCAATCGAGGCGCCGACGCCCATGTTGATGGTGATCTTTTGGATCCGGGGGATCTGGTGAGGATTCTTGTAGCCATGCTTCTCCGCCAATTGTTGGCGAACAGCATCCTCGTACCGGACTTGCATTCGTGGTTTTGTTTCGGCCATGGTCAATTACTTTACGTTTACTTCGATTACTTCTTTGCGTGCTGTTTTCGCGCCGGTGCGATCTGTCCCAGACTCGCGCCGCTCTTTTTTGCAAACCGTTCCTTGCTGCCGTCATCGAGGAACCGCATCCCGACCCGCGTCGGTTTCCCGCTGGTCGGATCGACCAGCATCACGTTGCTGACGCTGATCGGCATCTCTTTGCTCAAACGTCCGCCCTGGGGATTCTTCTGGCTGCGGCGGACATGTTTCCAGACGCGACCGGCGCCCTCGACGACCACCTTGTTCTTTTGTCGGTCGATCCTCAGGACCTTGCCGCGGTGACCCTTGTCGGCCCCGGCGATCACTTCGACCTCGTCATCGATTCGTAAAAACATGGCTCTGGCAGATTTCGAAAGGTGAAATGCGAATGGTTCGCTGTTTCGGTTGATTCTGGATGGAATGGATTGCTGAAATGGATCGGGATGCTGTTAAACGACTTCGTTGGCGAGCGAGACGATCTTCATGAAGCTGCGGTCGCGAAGCTCGCGAGCGACAGCGCCGAAAATGCGGGTACCCCGCGGTGTCTTGTCCTTGTCAATCAGCACGACGGCGTTGCTGTCGAAGCGGATGTAGCTTCCGTCGGCACGCCGCGTCGGTTGCTTGGTGCGGACGATGACGGCCCGGACGATCGATTTCTTCTTGATGTCACTTCCGGGGATCACGCTCTTGACGCTGCAAACGATGACATCGCCGAGACCGGCAAAACGGCGGCGGCTACCGCCGAGCACCTTGATGCACATCACTTCACGTGCCCCGGTGTTGTCGGCCACGTCGAGTCTGGATTCTTGTTGGATCATGTTCGTGTCACGTTCAAAATGGCTGCGTTTAGGTCAAGCTAAATCGCCCAGCTGCTGGGCCCGCTGCTATTGTTCGGTCTTCTCTTGCTTCTCTTGCGTGTTGTCTTCTTCACCAACGTGAGCCGCAGCGATCGCCTCGGTCTCGGCCTGAGTCGCGCCCTTGCGAGCCGCTCGCAGCGCCGCCAGGTCAACCTCGGTACTCTTTTCCAAAACGCGGACCAACCGCCATCGCTTGAGCTTGCTGAGTGGTTCGGACTCGATGATTTCGACCAGGTCACCGGCACCCGATTCGTTGTCCTCGTCGTGCGCGTAACAAACAGTTCGCTGGCGGATGTATTTCTTGTATTTCGGATGCTTGACCATTCGATTGATTTCGACACGACGAGTCTTGCTCATCTTGTCGCTGGTCACGATTCCGGAAACGAGGCGTTTCGGCATGGGGGTCAGGTCCGAGTCTGGGTTTCGTTGTAAGGGTGTTGGATTGCTACTTGGCCGTTTTCTGACGTTCCGTCTGGATCGTTTTAATCCGGGCGATCAGCCGCCGGTTCTTGCGAATCTCGCTGGGCGTGTTCAACCGCTCGCTTTGCGATTGAAACCGCAGACGAAACAGCGTTTGGGCCGCCTCCTTGGCGGTCGCTTCGAGCTGGTCGTCGCTCATTTCGCGAAGTTCTGTGTTGTTGCTCATCTCAAAATTCTTTCTGTCGCAGGTGGACTGTGTCGCTACGCCGATCGCCTTTCGACGAAACGGACTTTCACCGGCAACTTGCTCGCCAGACGAGCGAAGCAGACCTTGGCTTGCTGTTCAGTCACGCCGCCGAGTTCGTAAAGGATCGTGCCAGGCTTGACGACCGCGGCCCAGAAGTCCGGCTCACCTTTGCCCTTCCCCATTCGTGTTTCCAGCGGTGTGCTGGAGACACTCTTATCAGGGAAGATGCGAATGTAGAGCTTTCCTTCGCCGCGGACGTACTGCTGGGCAGCGATACGTCCGGCTTCGATCGTCGTGGCTTTGACCCACCCGGGTTCCAGGGATTGAATCCCATAGTCACCGAAGACGACCGTGTTACCTCGCGTCGCACTACCTTTTATGCGACCTCTTTGGCTTTTTCGATGCTTGACCCGCTTGGGCATCAGCGCCATCGGTGTCGTCTCCGTAAGTACCTTGGTTAATCCACACCTGAATCCCGATGTGCCCCTGTGGCGTCATCGCTTCGGTGAATCCGTAATCAATCTTTGCTTGCAGCGTGCTCAACGGAATCGAGCCTGCAATCTGTTTTTCCCGGCGAGCCATTTCGGCTCCGCCCAAACGCCCCGCCATTTGGATCTTGATGCCCTTGGCACCCGCGTCCATCGTTTGCTCGAGCGACCGCTTCATCGTGCGGCGAAAACTGCTGCGCTTGGCAAGTTGTTGTGCGATATCTTCGGCGACCAACTGAGCCTGCAACTCAGGCCGCCCGACCTCTTCGACTTTCAAGTTGATCCGTCGTCCGATCAGGTTCTGCAATTCGGCTTGCAGGATCTCGATCTCCTGGCCCTTCTTTCCGATGATCAAACCAGGACGGGCGACAAACATCATCACCCGAACTTCATCACGCGTCCGCTCGATCTCGATCCGATCGATCCCCGCACTTTTGTACTGGGTCTTCTTCGGATGATTCAGGATGAAGTTCCGCAGCTTGCGGTCTTCCAACAGCAAGTCGGCGAAATCCTGTTTCGACGCGTACCATCGGCTGCACCATCCGCGGGTGACGCCGGTTCGGAATGCGATCGGGTTGACTTTTTGACCCATCAGGGACTCGTTGTCTTGTGAGTGAACGAAATCGAAATGTGACTTTACAACTCGTCAATCGGCGTCAGCGCGACGCGGATATGACTGCTACGTTTTTTGATCGTAAATGCACTGCCGCGTGCCCGCGGGCGAATCCGCTTGAACATCGGGCCGCCGTCGACACAGACCTCGGTCAGCACCAGATCTTCGATGCGGTGATTGCGACCGCTGTTCTGGTCCGGATCGGTCGCGTTGCCGACGGCACTCTTGATCACTTTCTCGAGCATCCGGGCACCACGCTGCGGCTGGTACTTCAACGTATCGAGCGCCTCGTCGGCGTACATGCCGCGGATCAGATCCGCAACAAGCCGCACCTTGCGGGCGCTGATCTTTGCGTTTTTGTGTCGTGCTTTGAACTGTGGCATCGATCGTCCCAAGAATTACTTCTTGCCCTTCCCGCTGTGACCTCGGAATGTCCGTGTGGGAGCAAACTCGCCCAATTTGTGACCGACCATGTCCTCGGTCACGTGGACCTTGATGTGCTTGCGACCGTCGTGAACCATGAACGTGATGTTCACGAATTCAGGAACGATCGTGCAGGCACGCGCCCAGGTCTTGATCGGTTCGCCACGCCCGGTCTGCTGCTGTTTCTGCACTTTGAAAAACAGCTTGGGGTCGACGAACGGGCCTTTCTTGCTACTTCGGCTCATGAAAATTCAATTTTGCAAGTGATTGACTGCGATTACTTATGCAACTTCAACTGACCGTACCGCTTGCTCTTGCGGCGACGGACAATCGAGCTGTTACTTGGTTTTCGTTTCTGGCGTGTGGCACCACCCTTGGCACTTTTGCCCGAGGGGCTGACCGGGTGGCGTCCGCCCTTGGTCCGGCCTTCACCGCCACCGTGCGGATGATCGATCGGGTTCATTGCGGTGCCCCGGACATGCGGGCGACGCCCCATCCATCGCGCCCGGCCCGCCTTACCGAGGCGGACATTCATGTGATCGCTGTTGCCGACCTGGCCGATCGTTGCACGACAGGCACTGGGTACACGCCGCACTTCACCGCTGGGCAAGGACAGCTGAGCCCAATCGGCTTCACGAGCCATCAAGGTCGCCTGGGTTCCCGCCGACCGGCAGAGGACCGCGCCGCGGCCGGCGCGAAGTTCGATGCAGCAGACGGTTGTTCCCAGCGGAATGTTCTTCAGCGGCAGTGAATTGCCCAGCACCGGTGGCGCATCAGCTCCGTTCTGGATCGTATCGCCCGCCTTCAACCCGGCCGGAGCGATGACGTAGGATTTTTCACCATCGACATATTTCAACAATGCGATTCTGGCCGAACGGTTCGGATCGTACTGGACCGAATCAACCGTCGCCGCAACACCGTCCTTGGCACGTCGAAAATCGACGACCCGGTATTTCTGTTTGTGTCCACCGCCGCGATGACGGGCCGTGATTTTGCCCTGGTTGTTGCGACCGCCCGTTTTTCGCTTCGGCCGAAGCAGAGACTTTTCGGGTTTGTAGCCCGGAGTCAATTCGGCAAAGTCGCTCACCGACGCGTTGCGTCGGCCGGCGCTGGTCGGCTTGTAGACTCGGATGCCCATGATGGTGTTTTCAGTTAACGGTGGTCAGTTGAGAGTTGTTGATTCGGTTTTCGGCTTGCTGGTTAGAAGAAATCGATGCGGTGATCTTCGTGCAACTGGACAATCGCCTTTTTCCAGTCGGCGGTTCGTCCGTAGCGGAATCGGTATCGTCGCAGCTTTCCTTTGCGAGTCTGCGTGCGAACCTTTGTGACTTTGACATCGAACAATTCTTCGACGGCCCGCTTCACGTCAAGCTTGGTTGCATCGCGATGGATTTCAAACGCGTACTGGTTGTTGCGTGATGCGCGGTGCACACCTTTTTCGGTCACCAGCGGGCGCAACAGAATCTGGTGCGCCTCGAGCTCGATTCCGCCTGCGGGTTTTTCGGGTGTTTTAATCCGTGTCATCTGTGATCACTTCGTCGTGTGTGGTTGCCCGGAATTCCCGGGTCACCGGGAGGGCGCCGTGCCCATGCTTTGTTATTCGCCGCCGTTGAACGATCCGTCTTTGATTTTGTCCAGTGCCGCGCGGGTCACAAGCATGTGACGCGGCGCGAGCACCGACAGCGCGTTGAGTTCACGGACCGGTTGGACCGAGACTCCGGCGATGTTGCGTCCACTTTTGTAAACCGCCGCGTCGTGATCGGCCGTCGCCACCAACGTCGTCTTGCCGTCAAGCCCGAGCGCTTTCAAGACCGACGCCATCCGCTGAGTCTTCGGCTCGTCAAACCCAAGCGTTTCGACAACCACCAACTCGCCGTCGTCGATCTTCGATCGAATCGCCATTCGCGTGGCCAGCCGAATCGCCTTCTTGTTCAAGCGGTAGCTGTAATCACGCGGCTTGATTGTCCGGGCCACGCCGCCGCCGCGACGGACGTTTGTGCGTTTGCTGCCGGCACGGGCGTTGCCCGTCCCTTTTTGGCGATACATCTTTTTGGTCGACCCCGCCACTTCGCCGCGCGTCCGAGTGTTGTGCGAGCCCTGACGCGAATTCGCCTGGTACATCACCACCACGTCATGCAGCAATTGCTTGTTGACCTTCTCGGCCAACTGGCTCGTATCGATTTCGTAATTGCCGACTTCGCTGCCGGCTTCGTCATACACAGTCAACTTCGCCATGATTCTTAACCCACCTTGTTCGTTTCGCGGACCGTGACAAATCCACCGTTGGGGCCTGGAACGGCACCACGAACGAGCAACAAATTGTTGTCCGCGTCGACGCGAACCAATTCGAGATTCCTGGAGGTGGTCTTCGCGTTGCCATATTGGCCCGACATGCGAATCCCCTTGAACAACCGACTCGGCGAAGCACTGCAACCGGTGCCCCCGGCGTGACGGTGCACCTTTTTGACACCGTGCGATGCACGTTGGCCAGAAAAGTTGTGCCGTTTCATGACACCCGAGAACCCGCGCCCTTTGCTGGTTCCGGTCACGTCAACGCGTTTGACTTCCGCGAATTGTTCTGCCGTGACGGTGGCGCCAACCTCGAGATCGGATGGTCCGCGGAATTCGCGGATGAAACGCTGCGGTTCGCAGTCCGCCTTGGGTACCAACTCGATGCCTTCGGCCGCCCGCTTCTTGGATCGCTTGCTTTCGAGTTTGGCGACGTGCCCGCGCTCACTGCGTTTGGCCAACCGGCGCGGTTTGTCTTCGAATCCCAATTGAACGGCCTGATAGCCATCGCGCTCTTCGCTGCGGACCTGCAGCACATGACAGGGACCTGCCTGGATTACCGTGACCGGGACCGCCCGACCGTCCTCCAGGTAAATCTGTGTCATCCCGACTTTTCGGCCGAGGATTGATGGTGACATAACTTTCATCTCGCCCCGGTCAATCGGGGCGTCCGTCGTTCGTATTGGGTGTTCGAAGTTCGCCGGGCCGAACCGTTCACTTGGGATCAAGCCATCGGTATCACCAGATACACTCAGGCACGATTCCCAAACCAAGGTTATCGACCAGGCTTCCGTTCATTTCGGAAACCGTGGTTCTTCACGTCAACGCCGGCATGCCAGTGGGCGTGGGACGACATGCGTTCCACGATTCAACATTTCATCGATCAACACATCCCTGCTCCGCTCTTGGTGATCAGGTCACTCAGCGGGCGGAAGCCTTGATCTTGATATCGACACCAGCAGGAAGGCTTAACTTGTTCAATGCTTCGATTGTCTTGGCGGTTGCCTGGACAATATCTATCAGTCGCTTGTGAGTCCGAATCTCGTACTGTTGACGCGACTTCTTGTTCACAAAGGGACCCGACAAAACGGTGTAACGTTCCACACGCGTCGGCAATGGGATCGGCCCATGCACTTCGCTGTGGGTTCGCTTGACCGTGTCAACAATCTCCTGGGCACTCTGGTCCAACACCGAGTGGTCGTATGCTTCCATACGAATTCGAATGACTTCGCTTGCTCCGGCAGACACAGGTGGGTGACCGTTTCAGAGAGTGTGTTAAATTGGGTCCGCTAGCGATCCGGTGAGGTTGCGGGAGTAACTTTCACCAGAAACCAACCAAAATCGCCAGTTTGAGTTCGGGCCGAAACCCGCAGCTCAAACCGCAAAATTTACGGCCACATGGCAAAACCGTCAACGGCTCCTGGCTCCACCACGAATATTTCTTCGGTTTGTTGCGACAAACCGGAGAGGGGTGGTGTTGTGGATGGCTCGACTCGAGGCGTCCGCACCATCGCGCTGCGGATTACCGCGGTCGCGATGACGTTGTTGCCCATCACCGCCTTGGCCGTCGCCGGCCGACTCGAGCCGGATTCACGTGGCCTGGGTACCCACCAACAACTCGGGCTACCCCCCTGTTCCATGCGGGCGCTGTTAGGGATCCGCTGCCCCAGCTGCGGAATGACGACCTCCTGGGCTTACTTCACTCGAGGTCAATGGCAACGGAGTTTTCAAACCAATGCGGGCGGTTTTCTGCTCGCCTTTTACGCCATTTACATCGCGCGTCTGTCGCTCGCCGTCGCTCGATCGGGATCGCTCCCATCGAATCGGAGCATCCGGAAATTGACCTACGTCACTGTCGCAATCGGCACCGTCACAGTCATCGACTGGATCATGCGGCTGTCGGCTTAGGCAATTGACGGCGTTCCGCTTGATGAGCCGACGGCGCTACCGCGGGCCCCCTTCAATGAGCCGACGGCGCTACCGCGGGCCCCCTTCAATGAGCCGACGGCGCTAGCCGCGGGCCCCTCCATTCACAGCGTTTTAACGCGACGCCGTCGCCAGCGCGCTGGGCTCCCATCCGCTGGACGTTCGCTAGAACATTTTCATTTTTCATGTAGCGGATTCAGGAAAAAGGGGTCAGGAACCAACAGCCGCCAGCGGCCCTTCGGGTGTGCTTTGCACTATTGGTTCCTGACCCCTTTTTCCGTAGCCGGCCCTTCGGGTGCTTTGCACTATTGGTTCCTGAGCCCTTTTTCCGTAGCTACACCAATTCCGAAAATGCTCTAAATCATGCCTTGCGAGTTCGATCGGATTCGAAATCGATGTGGCATTGCCCGGGAAAACTTCGTATGAGAGCGACAGTCACCTCGGACGATCCCGGGAATGCGAAAGGAATCCGCACTGATGTCACCCATTGCCAAGTCCTGTGTCAACTCAAAGGGACATTCCCTCCGAATTGCCTGTTTTAGCTCGCTTGCCATGCTCGCGATACTGCACGCAGGTTGTCTCGGGTTGGCTTCCAACCTGATGCACGCGGTCGGCGTCGACATGATTCCCGCCGAATTCACGGGGCTCGAAGAGAACACGGTCGCCGTCGTCGTGGTCACCGAATCAAGCCACTACGCGAACGATCCGTCGGCCAGAGAATTGAGTCGCCGTGTCGGCGCGATCCTGACACAGAAAGTCGACGACTTGCAACTTGTCCGAGAGGACAAGATCGAACAATTCCGCGACGTCCATGGTTTGGACGCCGATTTTGAGTCGATCGGCGAGGGTGTCGGGGCGACGAAAGTCGTCGGCATCGAATTGTCGAATCTGAGCCTGCAGGAAGGCGCCACGCTTTATCGCGGTCGCTCGGACGTGACCATCCAGGTTATCGATGTGGAAACCGGAAACATCGATTACACCCGCTCGCTGGACGAATTCACCTATCCAAACCTGGCCGGGCAATACACCAGCGAAACAACCGAAACCCACTTTCGCAAACTGTACCTCGGTATGCTGGCCGAGGAGATCGGGCGGTCATTTCACCCCTATGACATGACCGACCGAATCGCCGCCGACAGCATCATTGCCAGCCACTGAGCGAGGTCAGAGACGTCAACGGACCGGCGGTGTTGACTGGGATGCCGGGGCCTTTGACTGGGATGCCGGGGCCTTTGACTGGGATGCCGGGGCTTTTGACTGGGATGCCGGGCGTTTCCCAACCTTTGGACGCTTCCAAAGCTCTGTCGCCTGAAGCGCCGGGAATCCGTTGACAGCGAGTTCGCCCCTTTCGAGACGCAATTCCAACGTATCGCGCTGGCGCCAACACTCATCGGCTTCCCGGTACCGATCCGACAGAAAATGAATTCGCTGGTTCGTCGAACCAATCCAACGGCGCGAATGATCGGGCAACTCTTTCCGGTAGGGACCATCGACCAGGATGTCGGTGTGGGACAACAAATCGTCCACATCACGGTCGCCGCGGTCACGAAGCTCCTCGAGTTCGTAACCGCTGAAGACCATCACCGACAATCCGCGGGCGTGGGCTCGCCGGGCCAACAGCGCGGACGCCGCGGCGTGGGCGAACGGTTCTCCGCCGAGCAACGTGATTCCCTCGATCGCGTTTTCCTCCGCCGATGCCTCCATATCGCAAACGACTTGGTCGACACTCATCGGCGTGCCTCCCGAGAATGGCAACATCTCTGGATTGCAACATCCCGGACATCTCAACGGGCACCCCTGGAGCCACAAGGCGAAACGAACTCCGGGTCCTTCGGCTTCGGTCGCGACAACGACATTGGCAACTCGAATCTGCATCCCGACATTGTATCCCAAGTGGAAACCCAGCCACGCGGGTGAAACCAGGCACGCGATTGGATCGCGGAATCGAGACCGCCGCTGTACGAATCACCGCCGCGCTACGAATCGCCGCTGGGAACTGGTGAATCGCCGCTGGGAACTGGTGAATCGCCGCTGGGAGCTGGCGAATCTTCATTGGGAGCGATCGCGCCACGCGCACCGTGTTCGGTTGGCAACTTTTCACGCACCCATTGGCAAGCGGCGTTCCACTGGGACGCTTCGGGATACTGTCTGCGGGCAATCAAGTACCACACTGCTCCCCGCCGTGGTCGCATTGCGATCACACGGTCGGTAATGACCGCGGACTCCAAGAGAGACCATTTCAACTTGGCCTGCCCGATGCTTGTCAGCGAAACAATGCCTTCATTGTCGAACCATCCGGCGGAGCGAAACATCACATCTTCGTCGGCCTGGCCGCTCAACGGTGCACTCGTGACACGCACCCAGGTGCGAAGAAAGATCAGGGTGAGAACCGTGACTGCGATGATCGAAAAGAATGACGAAACGCCCATGGCAAGGACAAAAAACCCGGTGATGCCCAGTACCACTGCGGTCTGAAGAAGCACGGTGTAACTTGCCTTTTTCCGGGCTCGTTCCAGCGGCGTGCCGACGATGTCATCGATGAGCACTTCGCCGGAATAAAAGACCGCGCCCGGACCCGGCTGGAACCGTGGCTCGTCGGTCGGCGGTTCGCTCCGCCGCTGATCGAACTGTTTGATCTTCGAGAACGGGCGTGCGTCGACCAGGTTGCGTGCCAGTAACTCGGCGGTATCAAGATCCGAGAACGCGCGCTTCGGAATCGTCTCGAAGAGGGAATAGCTGGGATCAAACCCCAACACCAATTGTCGACGTGTTACAGCGGCCCCAACAAGGAATTGCATTTTCCGATATCGAACCTGGTCGTCGCTCTCAATCCACAACGATTCGCGGTCGATCCGGCCCCGTATCGGGCCGAGCATCCCGTGATTCAATTTCGCGTGCTTGCCGCGAATCCACCAATGAAGCCCAAAGGCATATGCAATCAGGACAATGGGAAATACGACCAATAGAAGCGTGACGCCGGGAAACGCGTTGCCCCTCGCCCATTGAATACCGACAAGCGCGAGGACCAACGCAAGCGGAATCGACACGAACCAGCGAAATCGGCGGAGTCGGACCAGGTCTCGACGAAAGGTCTTGCTGCCGAGCGCCTCGAGCAAGTCTCGCTCGGTGACTTCGGCCTCGAACTCAGCGTAATCCCGCGTTTTCAGCGCGTCGTCCAGAGCGCTGCTGACCGCCAGGGCCGCGTCGGTACTGGGCGGCAGGTAAGGGTTGGTCATTTCGATCCCAATCACCGCGACGATTCTGATCGACGGTTACAACCGCTCGGTCGATTCCTTGGTCTCGCGACTGAACTGGTAAACCTGTTTTTGTTTCGGATCGGCGACGTAAACCGAATCGTCGGTCACCGCAATTCCGACCGGACCGACAAGCGGTTCCCCTTCGTGCCACTTCTCGGTTTTCCCGTCGGCCGTGAATTTCCAAATCGCTTTTCCGTATCCATCGGTTACATAGCCGTGGTCACCCGCCCAGCAAAGACCATTGGGATACTGGTAGGGCCGGCCAGTGATGATCTCCTCGACCTCTTTGGTGTCGACATCAATTCGCTGGACCGCCGCGTCGTCGGGAGTCACGGCCCATAGCTTCCCGTCGCCATCGAACGCGAGGCCACGAGCATTGACCCTCGCGACCAATTCCGGTTTTCCCCCATCGACCGGTAAGGAGAATGTCGCCCGCCTTTCGGCATCGCCCACAAACAATGTCTTGCCGTCGGGAGACACAGCCAGCGCCATCGCGATCCCAAGGTAACCATCGGTCAAAGGCTTCGGTTCCGCTTCGGCCGCAGCGATGTGATAGATCTCGCGCGTCGCCGAATCACCTACCAGTATCCCGCCTCCAGGATGGATCGCGACACACCGAGGGCGATTCATCGGATTGCGCAGCAGGTTCGACCCGCGAGCGAACAACTCTCGCGAATCGGACGACTTCCATACCCCGGGTAAATCGAGATCGACAACGAAAATCTCTTCGCCGCTGACAGCAACCGCGAGCGGGTACTTCGGCTGCTCTTGCGACTGCTCTGCTTCCTGCGACTGCTCTGCGTCCTGAGAGTGGGCTGGGATCCCGAACATCAACGCCAAGAGGACCGCCCATCCTGCCGACTCAACCCAGTTTCGCATTCTGGTGGCTCGTGAATGTGAAAAAGTACCGATTAGGAAAGGTTTACTCATTATTCCGGTCAGGAGGTTCCGATGGAGAAGGATGGATGAAAGCCGGGACATCGTTTTCGCGCGCCCCTTTCAAAAACGAACGCATCTGTAAAGCAACGACATGATAACGTCACGCCAGATCATCGGATCACACCATCGAGCCGGAATTCTCGCTGTAGCAAGCTTTTTATTCGCAGGGCTGCTGCTGCCGAGTACGAACCTGCTCGCCGAAGAGGCTTACGCCAACCAGCGTGTGGAACTGAAACAGATACGACGTGCATCAACCCGGCAAAGCCGGTCACTGGTTGCCCAAGCCGCCACGGGCCGTTTGCCGGCCGAGGCTCCCGAAGCTCCGCTGGACGGATCGCTGGTCAATAACAACGTCCGGAGGACGGGGTTTTTGGATACATACGGCAGCAATTGCGGCCCGGTTTGCGATTGCGGTGGATGTGGCGTCGAAGAGGTCGTCTGTGGTGTGGACGAAGTGGTCTGCGGAGTAGAAGAAGCCGTTTGTGGAATCGAAGAAGCGGCTTGCGGAATCGACGGCGTGTACCAGGAGCACGGATGCGGCGTCGAAGTGGGATGTGGAATCGGTGCCGCGATTGACCGGCTCGGTCCCGTCGTCGCACCCCTGGCGGGTTCCAACTGCGGCGTCGTCGGCTGCACTGACTGCTACGAGAACGCATGCGGGATCGAAGGCGTTTATGCCGCGGACCCGGTGTGCGGATTGGAAGTCCACGGGGACTGCTCCTGCGACGCATGCAATGACGAACTGGGCAACGTGCCGTTGTGCCTGCCCCTGCTTCGAATCAACTGGAAGCGTTTTGACTTTTTCGTCGGCGTCCAGGGATTCAAGGGTCCGTTGAATTTCGCGAACACCAACGCGGCCAACGCAAACATCCGCAGCGGCAGCGGCAGTTTCGGATTTTACCAGGGGTACAATGAAGGACGATCACTGCGCCGATGGCTCGGTTGGGACATGGCGATGCAAACGGGTGTGCGAGCGACGCAAAGCAATCTCTCGGGCGCTGAATTCACGAACGAAACGCGGCACCAGGTCTTCGTGACCGCAGGCCTTTTCCGCCAAGTCGATTATGGTCTTCAGTACGGCCTCGTGGTCGATTACCTGAACCAGGATTGGTATTTCCAGGGAGACTCGGTCCAACTGCGCGGCGAACTGAGCTGGAGAAACGCGACCTGTCACATCTGGGGATTCCAATTCATGGCTGGACTCGAGGATGACAACTCCACGACGTTTGTCGACGACGGAGCGGGTAACCAGATCACGTCGACCATTACCTTCGAGCCAACCGACCAGTACCGCGTGTTCTATCGCCGGCTGCTCAACCAAAGCGGTCATTGGAACGCGTTCGCCGGATGGACCGACAACGATGACGGACTGCTCGGGATGGACATGAGTTTGCCGATGCGACGGAATCTGTTGCTCAGCACCGGCGTGACCTACCTGATTCCTCACGAAGGAAGCGGCAACAACGGCAACGAAGAAGAGGGATGGAACATCTCTCTTGGCCTGGTCTATCGTCCCGGTGGACCCAAGGGCGGTGGCCGCTATTGCCGTCCGATGTTTGATGTTGCCGACAACGGCACCTTCATGCTCGACCGCCTGTAATCAGGCTTCG
>JAHELS010000228.1 GCA_024644085.1 Rhodopirellula sp. | reverse complement strand
CGGACCGGGACCGGCACGATCGAGTACGGCACGATCGAAACGTTGAATCTGAATACCTCGATCGGAGCCGCCGATGTCGATGTGACCAGCACTGCCGCCGGAGTCAACACGAACATCACGACCCAGGACGCGGCCGATGACATCGACGTCACCTCGACCGGTGACGACAGCAATGTTGTGATCAACACCGCCGGAGGCGCCGATGACATCAACATTGCAAGCACTGGCGGGCCGGACGCAAATGCGCTGGGAAGTTTTACTCTGGTCAACGCCGGTGACGATGGCGATGTGATCACGCTCGAAAACAGTGGCGCCGTCAGCCGCGTCGAGCTCAATGGCCAGGCGGGCACCGATGCAATCAACGTCTGGGCATCGGGCGTAATGAGCGTCACCAATATCAACGGCGGTGACGACAGCGATACGATCGACATCGGCACGCCGGCCAATTCGCTCAGCGGGATCCTCGGTGACGTTTGCGTCGAAGGGGATGCGCACAATGCCGGCTCCTCCACTTTGACGATCAAAGGTGACAGCAACACGCTCGACACCGGCGACGTGTTGAACCTGAATGACGGCGGCGACGCCGGCAGCTTCACCTACGCGTTGACCGACCAATCGTTTGCTCGGACCGGGACCGGCACGATCGAGTATGGAACGGTCGAAACGTTGAACTTGAACACGTCGATCGGCTCCGCCGATGTCGATGTCGACGACACCGCCCCCGGAGTCAACACGAACATCACAACCCAGGACGCAGCCGATGACATCGACGTCGCCTCGACCGGCGTCGACAGCAACGTTGTGATCAGTACCGCCGGCGGCGCCGATGACATCAACATTGCAAGCACCGGCGGTGACGGAGGCGATTCCGGCACACTGGGCAGCTTCACGATGGTCGCCGCTGGTGCCGACGCCGATATGATCACGCTGGGAAACAGTGGTGCGGCCAGTCGCGTCGAATTGGACGCGCAAGACGGCGCGGACATGATCTTTGTGGATGCCACCGGCCCGGACAGCTGCACGCATGCCATCGGCGGTAACGAAGATGACCTGGTCGAGATCAATGCCGACGCACTCGGGACCGCGAGCACGATGTTGGCCGAAGGCAATGGCGGAAACGACACGATCGATTTGGTTTATTCTTCTAATTCGCTTTCGACGGCGGCATCGATTGTCGTCAGCGGCGATGATCCGTCGGACGATTCGGATAACCGTGACGTGGTCAACATCGATACCTCGGCCGACGGCGGTGGATTCGCAAGAACGGTCATGCTGAGGTACACCAGCGGCACTTCGGCGGACGTCGATGTGGACGGACTCGGAACGACGCTCGATATCAATACGACCGAGACGCTGTTCTACGCCGGTGGTGGCGACGCCGACGTGACCACGGTCACCGGTACGGCCGTAGATGACGATTTGACGGTTGCGCCAATCAGCGTCGACGAAGCGCTCGTCTTTCGCGGCGGCAATCCGTGGGACGGGCCTCCGGCGGCCGATACCGAAGGTTTCTTTGACGCGATTCCCGGCGTTGGCGAAGGAAACGGAAACAGCGGTCCCGACATGCTGCTCGAAGGGATCGCCGAGCTTACCGTTGATGGCGGCGGCGGCACGAACCAATTGTACGTCTACGGCGAAAGCGAGAATGCCATCACCGCGGGCACCAATGATGTCTTCGGCTTTGGCGGTGGCGTGATCATTCCCGGCCAGGGCAGCGGCGACGCGCATGACGAAGTGCTCGTCAGCGATTCGTTGGTGCGGTTTGTGGACGACGCGCAATCACCGACTGCAGACGTGCTGGTGCCAGTGGCGATCAACACCGCTTCGTTCACACAGCCCGATGAGTTGACACCCGGTTTGATCGTCAACACCGGGTTCGAAGCCCAACCCCAGGGTATCGTCACACCCGGTTTTCCGATCGAAGTTGCCGACGACATCGTGGCTTCGATCTCGACCGAGTTTTCGATCCAGGTCAACGGAGGTGATCCCGATCCAGGATTCGCTCCCGACGGTGATCGACTGAACCTGGTGACGCCAGCCGAGATCAACGTGTTCAGTGATAAATCGATGCCACCGGTCGTCTCGGTCGCGACCGGTAACAATCCTTTCAATGTCGGTTTCAGTTCGATCGAGTTTGTGCTGTTCCAGCCGGGCAATGGCCAAGTCAATCTGATCGGTGACAACAACGATTCGAATGTTGACCAGAACGACCATTTCGTCGTACTCGGCCAGGATGTCGATGGTGACGGGGATGGGACAAACGAGTTTTCCTTGCGGATCAATGGAGATACCGCGGCACCCGATGTCCCGGCTCTCTACTTCAATGGTGTCGACGATCTGAATGTTTTCGGTGACGACCAGAATCCGCCACCCGGGACACCGAGTACCGCAGACGATATCGACACGCTCGAAATCACGCCGTGGGCGGACGACACCCCGCGCGGCTGGGGGATCGACGTCTTCTTTGACGAAGGAAACCCGTCGGGAACCGACGGAAATGTCGCCGACTTGTTGATCCTGCACACGTCGCTGTTGGGCGGCGAGGTCAGCGAGGCGATCGTGATCCATCCCGCCGGCATCGATGCGGGCGAAATCGTGGTCACGAACCTCGGGTTTGGGACTCCGATCGTCGACATCGACTACGTCAACAACACCGACATCATCGTGATCGACGACGACGGGTTTGATAACGATACCGACACGCTCACCCTTCGCGGCACCAACCCGGACAACCCGGGCACCGATGGCAATGAATTTGTGATTGCCAATCTCGATGCCGCCGGCGACGTTGTTGATCCGATCATCCGTGTGCTTGATAATCTCGGCGCCGATGCGATGCCCGATCCATTGGCCAATGGTGACGATGTGCCGCTGTACCAGCTTCGCAGCGCAAGTGGATTCGCGCAAATCAATTTGCAGATGCTCGGCGGCGATGATTTCGTTCAGACCACAACGTCCGGGACGGTTTCGTTGCACTTTGATGGGGGCGACGGCGTGGCCGATACGTTGAATGTGATTGCCGGCACCGACGCGGCGATCGATTTCGGTCAGGGCGCCCACCGGGACTCGGGTATTTTTACGATCGATTCAGATCGCCCAATCACTTTTGATCGGGTCGAGTTACTGCAGGTCAACGGCGTGGATTACATCCGGCCCGATGATTTGGAGCCGAACGACACGCTGCAGTCAGCAACGACACTTGGCAGCGAGCCGGCGATCACGCTGCGCGATCGCACGATCCATCAAACGCAAACGCCAGGCGATGGGGCGGGCGAGACCAACGACGATTTCTACAGGGTCACCGCATCGGAGACCGGCAAGTTGATCGTCCATGCATTTTCGCAAGTGGGTGACGAGTTTGGGAATGTGGCAATTGAAGTTCGCGACGCCAACGATGAATTGATCCTGGCCGGTACCGAGATCGCCCCGGGTAACGACCGAATTGTGATCCCGGTCGTTCACCAGCAGCGTTACTTCATTCACGTCTCAACGACCGACGGTCTGCCGAATGTGTATGACCTCGAGGTCGAGAACTTCGCCGCGCCGGTGCCGAGCGGAGTGACACTTGATCCAAATGACGATTCGGGATCGGACAACGATGATTTGATCACGGTGGTCGATGCCTCGCGGTTGTTTGTCAAAGCGGATCTGCAGGATTTCGACGACATGGGGATCACCATCCTGACCGGCGCCGAGGCCAGTGCGGGAGTAACCGCCGGCGCGGCGGTGGAGGTGTTCGTCAACGGCGCGTCGGTCGGATTCGCCGATTCGTTTGCCGGAACGTCGACCTTGTTTGAAATCACGCTCGACGTCACCGCCGATGCGAACATGGATCTCGGCGAGTGGAGCCAGGCGATTGAAATCTCCAGCGGTCGAGGCACGCCAACCGCCCGCGCGGTCGCCGACGACAACGCCGGCTATTTCAATATCGTCGAAGCGGCGGTGCGAATCTTTGACGGCCAGAACAACGCCGCCGGCAATCCGGCGCCTCAATCGGCGCGCACTTTGTTATCGGATGAACTCGACGTCCAATTTGATCCCAATGCTCCCAACGCGAATCTGGTCACGATCGATCTGCTCGCCAGCAGTGATACGGGGATCGCGGGCGACCGTGTGACTTCGATGATCAACCCCGCTCTGACGGGCGTTGCCGAAGCGGGCGCGTCGATCCGTGTGTACGCCGATTTGCAGGGCGATAATCCTGACGCCGGGCCACAATTGGTCGGTCAGGATATCGTCGGCAGCGATAGTTCCGACGGCGCGATCGGTGACGGGCTGGGCCGCTGGGAACTTGAAATCACCGGCTTGAGCGACGGCGTCTGGGATCTGCGAGCTGAGATCGAGGATGCCGCCGGAAACATCAGCGCTCGGTCAACAGCAACTGAAATCGAAATCGACTCCGTCGCGCCCAACACGCCATTTTTGGATTTGACGCCGGGCAGCGACACCGGGCGTCATGACGAAGACAACATCACGCGGTTGCTTTCGCCGACGTTTACGATGACGACGTCGGACCCGAACCAAGCCGACCACCTTGATCCCTTCAATTACAGATTCCGGATCTTCGATCGACTCGAAGGAGCGACCGAAACGCTGATCTACGATTCGGCGAACCAATTGCCGGCGGCTCAATTGATGGAAGGATTCACCGACAATGAGTTTCTGACGGCGACGTTGAATTTCGACGAAGGATTTCACAACCTGAAACTCGAAGTCGAAGATCGGGCCGGAAACCTCAGTCACGATTTCTTGCTTGATGTCACGATCGACAACACGGCGCCCGATGCCGCCGCGCAAACGATCATGATCGATCCGCCGAGCGATACCGGCGTCCTCGGTTTTCCCGCGACGATGGAAGACGGGATCACCAGTAACAAAACACCGACGTTCGTGGGTGCGGCCGAGGCCAACGCGGTGGTGACGATCACGATCGACTCGGTGCCGGCGGGGACGGCCGTGGCGGTTCCAATCGACGGCAACGATGCCTTTGAACCGCCAGCCAACGTGGACGGAAACTTCCGACTGCATTCGACCCGCAATCTCGGCGAGGGCAGCCACACGGTTGTCGCGACCTATACCGACGTGGCCGGAAACATGGTGATGTCCGATCCGATGGAATTCACCGTCGACACCCAGGGCGCGCGAATCGCGGACGTCCAGATCAACGATTTGTTCAGCACTTACGATCTGTTTGACCCCAAGCCGTCGATCGATGGGCCGACGCCGCCGGTGCAGTCGTTGGTGATCAGTTTGTTTGGCACGCTGTTCGAGCCATTGGCCGAGTCGCCGGGGAATTACCAATTGGTCGGCGACCACAGCGGACCGATCGCGATTGTCGAGCCGCCTGTCTACACATTGACGGGCGCCGATACGGCAACGGTGACCTTGAATTTCTTCGAACCGCTGCCCGACGACCGCTACACGTTGACCGTATCGGCAAGCCTGCTCGATGCGGCGGGCAATGCGCTCGACGGCGAGTCAAACGCGCTTGAACCTCAAGGCTTGCCTTCGTTCCCGACCGGGGACGGCGCGGCCGGTGGTGACTTTGCGGCACGCTTTACCGTCGACAGCCGGCCGGAAATCGCCACCTGGTCCCAGGGTGTTGTTTACGCCGACATCAACGGAAACTTTATCTGGGATCCGGAGGGCGAGGACGACGATGCCACCAACCGTGATTTCGTATTCAGCTTCGGCGAGATCACCGATTCTTATTTCACTGGGAACTTCGGCGATGGTTACGTCGGTCCGGCCAGCGGATTTGACAAGCTCGGTGCCTACGGGCGTTTCAGTGGGACTTATCAGTTCACACTCGACGCCCTGAATCACGACGGCGTCAGCGACACGACATTGCCGATGGCGTTCCAAGTCAGCGCGCTTCCGGTCGCCGGTGACTTCAATCCGAACCACAGCGGTGACGAGGTGGGTGCGTTTGATGGAAGCCAATGGTATCTCGACGTCGACGGCGCGGGTGGGATCCAGTCGAACGAACGTTTTGACGTCAATTTGCCAAACGGATTGCCGATGGTCGGTGACTTCAATGGTGATGGCACCGATGATCTGGCTACGTTCAACAGCGACACCGGCGTGATCAGCTTCGCGTTGGTTGATTCGTATTCGCTCGGCGGTGTGGTCGTTGGCGGCTTCGATCAACTCGAATTTGGTTTCAGCGGTTTTGGTGAACGCCCGGTTGTCGGCGACGTGAATCTGGACGGCGTCGACGATATCGTGATGTGGGTGCCGCAGCGTGAGGCGCAGGTGCCCGAGTTCGCGGGCGAGTTCCACTTCCTGGTTTCGGATGACGAGGGTGACGATTACGGCGGCTTCGTGCGACCGCGTGACATTTTCGATTTGGAACCGGGATTCAATCGATCCTCACCAGAACCCGCCCCGGTTGCATTCAGCCCCGAGCCGCTCGGCAATGATCTGGTCGCGCAATTTGGTGACGACTTCTCGCTGCCGCTGCTGGGGAACTTTGATCCGCCGGTCGGTACCGTTGCCACGAATAACACCGCCGATGGTTCGGGCGACAACGGCAACGGTGGCGACAACGCAGGCGGCGGCAACAACAGCGGCCCAGCCGTTTCGCTCACCAATCTCTCCAATCCACTCGACACCAACGGCGACGGCGCCTTCTCACAGAGCGACGCGATCGTCGTGATCAACGCGTTGATTCGCAATACGGACTTTGACTATTCCGATCCCGAATCTTTGATTGCATCGGTCGGCGGATACCTGCTTGATGTGAACGGGGATGGTTCGATCACGGCTCTTGATGCACTGCGGGCGATCAATGCGCTCGCCGCCACGACCACCGAGGGTGAATCGGGCACTCAGTGGGCCGAGGCGAGCGATGGTGCGATCACCGGCATGGATGATGGGGAGGACGCGCTGATCGAAATGTTGGCGCGCGACGCCCATCAGCGGGGGTTGGGATCCTAGCAACGAATCGGAAAAAAACGATTTGCCATCACGCGAAAGCGGCCTGGAAACGGGCGAGCAGCGCCCTTGGACTCGATTCACAAGTCGTTTTTTGACAGAGACTTACGACTTGCTCTACCCGGTTGATCAGGCCCTGATCGGTGTTAATCCTTGCCGGTTAGCGAAACAAATCATCGTATTCGTCCTAAGCTGGTCGAACAGGTCCTCCGAGGTCGATCGATAAATCACGCGGCAACACGTTTGCCGTGTTTGCGACTTGTCCGGCTCCCCAGCAGGCAAGTGTGAAAGACCAAATGAAACGCAATGACTGCGAACTGCATCTGAAGGGAAGGACCCAAACAATGATCGTTCAGTTATCTAAACGACCCAAGGCCTGGATCAACACCTTGGTGTTGGCTGGGATGACTGTTTTCGCCGTCTCGGCGCAAGCACAACAGCGCCACACCGCGGTGGAGGCCGACGCCATCATGGTCAGCATGGGCGACGGCGGGAGCAGCAATGAAGTTGCTCAAGTCAGTTTCCTTGACTGCCTCGGCGGCGGTTCATCGTGCGACAGCGGCGGATCATGCCTCGGCGGATCGTGCCTCGGCGGATGCGGCTCGAGCAGCTGCTGCAGCAAGCCGTGGTGGTCGCACCGCACCGGCGGATTCGGTCAATTCCTGTTGCTGCGTCCCGGCAACGCCGACGTGATCTACGAAATCGAGCACAACGACGCGGCACCGAGCAACCCAACCGGCCCGATGGGTCGATTGAACGTCGACGAAGAAAACGGCTACCGAGTCGGCATGAACTTTGCCTGCAGCGACTGCACCAGCCTTGTCGCTTCGTACACCAACTTCCAAGGCGATACCCGCCACGCGATCGACGCCACCGGAGGCAACGTTCTGGTTTCACAGGTGACTCATCCTGACCTGTTCACCACCGGCAACTCCTCGTTGTCCTCGTCCGGTTCGCTCGAGATCGACTTCCAACTGGTCGACCTGGCGTACCGTCATATTTGGAAGGCGGACAACACCTGTGCGATCAACTGGTTGGCTGGTTTCCGCTACGGTAACCTCGAGCAGGAAATGTCGGTTGCCCACGATCGCGACGCCGGCACCGGCATCCAGACCGTTGAGACAGAACTCGACTTCCACGGCTTCGGCATGTTGCTCGGGGTTGATGGCGAGCGATACAGTTGCAAGAGCGGATTGTTTGTCTACGGTCGCGGCTTGAGCAGCTTCCTGGCTGGCGATTGGCGTGGCGATTACCTGCACACCCAGCAGATCGGTGGTGCATTCACGGCCAACGAGTACGAAGACTACCGCATCACTCCCGTCCTCGAGCTGGAACTCGGCTTCGGATGGCAGAGCGACAACGGCAAGTGGCGTGGAACGCTCGGTTACATGAATAGTGCCTGGTACAACGCCATCTCGACTCGTGCCTACGTCGATGCCGTTCGCGACCGTACGATCAACGTGACTTCGTCGAGCTACACAGATCTCGACGAAACGGTCACCTTCAGTGGTCTGACCGCCGGCTTCGAAGGACGCTTCTAGTCCTCGTTTCCGGACTTCAAAAGCCACGGACTTCCCAGATCCCGCACCGGCGTCAAACACCGGTGCGGGATTTTTTCGTTTTCGCTGGGAGTTCGTTTTCGCTGGGAGATTGCCCCCCTGCTCGGCGCCGAAGCATTGGACAGGATGGACCGCGGGAATCTGGTAGAATCTTCAACCAATGGGCTCGCAGCGGTTTTTCGCGCCCCGTGCGACGAAATTGTCGAGCCTTTCAAGGACACAGACACTCCCTCACTATTCGGAGACAACAGCATGCCACAGGGTGAACAAGTCGCATTGGGTTTGAATCAGACCGGTTTGATCGTATTCATCTTGCTGCTCTTTCTCTGTATCCCACTTTGCTGGATTCCGTTCGTGGTGGATTCGATGAAAGGGAATCCGACACCGCCCGCCTGAGCACCAGTGTCGAGGTTGCGTCAATTCGTGGCTTCGCAACTTCGTAGCTGCGTGGCTTCGCAACTTCGTAGGCCGGACCGAGCTCTGCGAGTTCCGGCATTGTTTTGAGCTTCGCAGCTTCGTAGGCCGGACCGAGCTCTGCGAGTTCCGGCATTGTGTTGAGCTTCGCAGAGTATTCGCCGGAACTCGCGGAGCTCGGTCCGGCCTACGCCTACGCCTACGACTGATCGACGGGCCCGCGGCAAGCGCCGGCGTGAGCAGGGTTTTGCCACCGCTGCCAAAAATTTTTCCGCGCCCGGATTGTTGGAAACGTTCGTGCCGCGGTTTGCACCAGTGGTGGATTCGAATCGCGCCGCCAGGATTCACCGCGGCACGATAATTGCCTTCTCGCGGGAATGAATCAGATACCCTTGAGTACCGATTCGGTTTGCCAATTCCGGCGGGCCGGTTTCATGTTTCGGGAGCAATGCAAGTGATCGACGTTTTGTGTCGTGGAGAGATCGTCAAGAGTGCGGTGATCGCCGGGGCGTTGATCGCCGCGACGAGTCTTTCGAGCGTCGTGGCCGCCGAGCCGACGATGGATTGGCCCCATTGGCGAGGCCCGGCGCATAGCGGC
>JAHELS010000227.1 GCA_024644085.1 Rhodopirellula sp. | reverse complement strand
TGCTGGCCATCGTCTTGTTGCTGGTCGAACCGATGAGCGAGACAAGTGCGAGCAGTGCCGGCAAGCCCGATGCCGTCGAAGTCAAACAGGTCCAGACGGCCGCGTCGCAATTGAAGAAGCGAATCCAACAGCAGCGTCGCAAGGCGGAAGCCGAAGGATTGAAAGAGGCGAAGGAATTGTTCGAGAAAATGGAGGCAGACCTCGACAAGATCGCCAGCCGCAAAGACATGGACCGCAAGGACGCCATGATTGCGATGAACGACCTCAAAAAGCAACTCGAAGAACGGCGTGAGCAGCTCGGATCATCCGAACAAATGCGACGCGTGATGTCGCAAATGAGAGGACTCGAATCGGGACCGGGCGAAAAAGTTGCCAAGTCGATCGAGCAGGGCAACTTCGGCAAGGCGGAAGAAATGGTCAAACAGTTGGCCAGCCAGATGCGAGACGGTTCGTTGAGCGAAAAACAAAAGGAACAGCTCAAGAAACAGGTCGAGCAAATGAAAGAGGCCATGAAGAAAGCCGTCGAGGACCACGAACAGAAAAAGAAGGAACTCGAACAAAAAATCGAACAGGCTCGCAATGAAGGTCGCGGCGAAGATGCTGCGAAGATGCAGCAGCAGTTGAACAAGATGCAACAAAAAGATTCGCAAATGCAGAAGATGGCCCAAATGGCCGAAGCGATGAGCCAGTGTCAAAAAGCGATGCAACAAGGGGATGCTTCCCAGGCGGCTGATGCGTTGGAACAGATGGCGGATCAGCTGGGTGACATGCAGCAGGAAATGTCCGAGCTCGAGGATCTGCAGTCAGCCCTCGATCAGCTCTCGCAATCGAAGAACCAGATGCGTTGCGAGAAGTGCGGTGGCGGCGGTTGCCAACAATGCCAGGGCAGCGGAATGGGACAGGGTTTCGGCCAAGGCCAGGGCGAAGGCGACGGTGATGGATTGGGTGCCGGTAGCGGCTTTGGCGACCGACCCGAACAAGAGGAAGACACCAACACTTACGAAACCCAGGTTCGAGGTCAGGTCAAAAAGGGCAAGGCGATCATCGCCGGGTTTGCCGACGGACCGAACCGAAAGGGAGTCACGCGAGAAGACGTCAAGAACGCCATCGAAAGCACGCTGTCGGAGGAAAGCGATCCTTCGGAGAACCAAACGTTACCGCGAACCGAACGTGAGCACGCCCAGCAGTATTTCGACCGTTTGCGTGACGGCGACTGAACGCTCGCTTGGCTTTCCGCGATACTTACAGGCCCGTCAAAGCTTCGTCGATCAATTCTGATTGCTCCAGCTTGTGGGCCGCCATGCTGCCGGTGCTGGGGCTGGCCGATTCGACACGGCTGACCCGCTTGAGTTCATAACGCGATGAGAGCGCGTCGCTGAAGGTCAGCTTGACGTAGGGCCACGCTCCCATGTTCGTCGGTTCCTCCTGGACCCAAAACACTTGGCGGCCCTCGGGAAGAGCGTCGATGGAGTGCATCAGTTCATCCACGCCTAACGGGTACAGTTGTTCGATCCTCATGATCGAAAGATTGTCGATCTCACGCTCTTCGCGAGCTTCGAGCAGGTCGTAGTAGACTTTCCCGGTGCACAGCAACAAACGTTTGGACCTCGATAGCGGCACATCGTTATCGGCCATGATCTTCTGGAATCCGCCGCCGGCGAGGTCATCAAGCGAACTCTGGACACGCGGATGCCGCAACAGACTCTTGGGGGTCAGAACAATGAGCGGCTTTCGCCATTTGCGTATCACCTGGCGGCGCAGCAGATGAAAGTACTGGGCCGGTGTGGTCGGCTGGCACACCTGGATGTTGTGTTCGGCGGACATCGCCAGGAATCGCTCGACACGCGCGCTGCAGTGTTCCGGTCCCTGGCCTTCGAACCCGTGCGGAAGCAGCATGACCAGCCCGCTAAGCCGATTCCACTTGTCTTCGGCGCTGGCGATGAATTGGTCAACGATCACCTGGGCGCAATTCCAAAAGTCACCGAATTGGGCCTCCCAGATCGCGAGGCCATCGGGACAATCGAGCGAGTACCCGTATTCGAATCCCAACACGCCCGCTTCGCTGAGCGGGCTGTTGCAGATTTCCAGCCGTGCCTGGTTTGGCCGCAAGTTTGCCAAGGGAACAAACGTGTCGCCGCTATTGGTGTCGTGCAACACGGCGTGCCGCTGAGAGAATGTTCCACGCTCGCAATCCTGGCCGGTCATGCGGATGGAGTGTCCCTGAACAAGCAGCGTTGCAAATGCCGCCGCTTCCGCACTGGCCCAATCCAACGGTTGTTTGCCCTCGGCCATCTCGCGTCTCAGCGCCATCAATCGCTTGAGCTTCTTGTTTGCCGAAAACTTGGTGGGTGTGCGGGTCAGCGCGTCGAGCAGCATGCTCAGATCTTCACGATCGCATGTCGTATCGGTTGGCTCGGCCGGTTCCTGCCCGCCGAAGTACTCGCTCCAATTCGCCGCGAGCGTTTGCGTGTCGGGCACGAACGCTTCGTTTTTGCTGGCGGCGAAAGCCGACTCGAGTTTCTCGGTCCGTTCCTGCTGAATCTCCTCAGCTTCTTCGGGGCTGATCTTGCCGAGGTCGTGCAGTCGTGCGAGGTATTGTTCGCGAACGCTGGCGCGGCGGTCAATTTCGGCGTACATCCGCGGCTGGGTGAATCGCGGTTCGTCCCCTTCGTTGTGACCCCAGCGGCGGAAGGCGTACAGGTCGATAACGACGTCGCGATGAAACTCCTTGCGAAAGTCCATCGCCAGCGAGACCACCTGGGCAACCGCCTCGGGGTCCTCGCCATTGACATGAAAGATCGGGATCTGAAGCATCTTCGCGACATCTGTCGCATACTCGGTACTGCGACCTTGCTTCGGTTCGGTCGTGAATCCGACCTGGTTATTGATAACGATGTGGAGCGTCCCGCCGGTCTTGTACGCTTTGAGCTCGCTGAGGTTGAGTGTTTCCTGAACGATGCCTTCCCCGGCGAACGCGGCGTCGCCATGGATCAAGATCGTGAGCACCTGTTGCCGTTTCTTGTCTCCCATGCGGTCCTGTTTGCACCGCGTGCGACCCTGGGCAACGGTATTGACGTATTCCAGGTGGCTGGGATTGAAACAGAGCGAGATGTGCAATTTGTCGCCCGATGCGGTTTTCCAATCGCTGCTGTAGCCGAGGTGGTAACGGACGTCGCCGCCGCCGCGATTCATTTCCGGATTGGGATCATCGAAGGACCAGAAAATATTCATCGCACGCTTTTTCAGGATGTTGGCCATCACGTTCAACCGTCCGCGATGAGCCATCCCCATGACGACTTCCTTGACGTTGTGCTGAGCCGCTTTTTCGAGTGCCAGATCGAGCATCGGAATCAGCGTTTCGGCACCTTCGAGCGAGAACGTTTTCGCGCCGACAAACTTGCGTCTGACGAATTCTTCGAAGATCGTGGCATCGGCAAGCCGCGCGTAAATGCGCCGCTGGACATCATGCGAAAGATCGAGCCGGTTCTCAGTCGTCTCCATTCGCCGCTGCAACCAGTCGCGGATGCTGCGGCGGTTGATGTGCATGAACTGCGCACCGATGCTGCGACAATAGGTATTGCGAAGCCGAGTCAGGATGGCGTGCAGCGTCCCGCCGACTACATTCTCAAGCGCGGCACTCTCGAACGGACGGCTGAGGTCGTCGTCGCTGAGTCCGTAGATGTCGGGACTCAACTCGGGACTGTCGGGACGCGGAAAATCGAGCGGGTCGAGATTCGCTGCCATGTGTCCCCGAACTCGATACTCACGCACCAAGTTGTTGACACGATCCTGGATCCTTGAGAGCCAAAGGGTTTGGTCGGTTGCTTCGTCGCCGGTCGAACCGGTTCTGTCCGCCGCCGTGCCTGGACGATCCTCGACTGGAACGCCATTGGGTTCCTTCGTTTTTTTTCCAACGACCAGGAATTGTTCGAAGTACTCTCGCCAAGTGTCCGACACACTCGACGGGTCACGAACGTATTGGACGTACAAGTCGTCGATGTAGTCCAGGGAGTAGCTATTCATGGCAGCGGCAAAGCCGATCGAATGCGGGCCAAAAGCTGGGGCCAAACCATTCACGGTGTGTGATCGGAGCAGGAATCGGTTGCGTGACCAAGGGTACGCCGGATACTCGCTCCGCGGGGACAAAACATGCTGCGGACGGCCGCACCTGCAATTTAAAGAATTGGCTAACGTCGCGGTACCACAGTGTTTCGGTTCCGGCCATCATTTTCAGACCTGTTTTCCAGCAGGCTTTGTCGTTTCCCGTTGGTGCGATAAGTTCAACCATCGCTCTCTCCAGCGTCGGTCTTCCGCCAACCCCTTCCCCTTTAATTTGCTTCGATGGCTGTATTGATTCAAGTTCGCGACGCCCAAAAACGTTACGGCGATCAACTGTTATTGGACGGGGCGGAATTGTCGCTCGTGGACGACGTGAAAGTCGGATTCATCGGTCGCAACGGCGCGGGAAAATCGACGCTGCTGAGAGTGCTGCTGGGGGAGGAAGAGCTTGAAATGGGCGAAGTGATCCACCACCCGTCGCTGAGGATCGGCTATTTGCGCCAGCATGATCCTTTTCGCCCCGGGGAATCAGCTCTCGAATTCCTGATCCGTGACAGCGGCCAACCCGATTGGCGGTGTGGAGAGGTAGCCGGGCAATTCGAGCTCAAGGGCGCCTACCTCGAGGGACCGGTCAAAGAGCTATCCGGTGGATGGCAAACCCGTGTCAAATTGGCGGCGCTTTTGCTGCATGATCCCAACCTCCTGATGCTTGACGAACCGACAAACTTTCTTGACTTGCGTACCCAGATCCTGCTCGAACATTTTCTCCGTGATTTCAACAAAGCGGCGTTGATCGTCAGCCATGATCGGTCATTTCTGGCTGCGACCTGCTCGCAAACGCTCGAACTTTCCCGCGGAAAGCTGACCATGTTTCCGGGCAAGATCGATCCCTTCCTCGAGTACCGCGACGAACGCCGCGAGCACGACCGGCGCGTCAACGCGACTGTGATTGCAAAGCAAAAACAGCTGCAGAGATTCATCGACAAGAATCGCGCTAACGCGTCGACGGCCAGCCAGGCGCGCAGCAAGGCGAAGCAACTCGCAAAACTGCAAACGACCGAAATCGAATTGGATGAACCAACCGTTCACATTCGCGCGCCGCGCGTCGAGCCGCGGCGCGGGAATGCTGTCCGCTGCGATGACCTGGCGATGGGATACGGCGATCATGTCGTTGCCGACAACATCACATTGGAAATAGAGCATGGTGAGCGTGCCGCGATCGTCGGTGACAACGGGCAGGGAAAAACGACGCTGCTGAGAACGCTCGTTTATTCTCTCGACCCGCTCGGTGGCAGCGTGAAGTGGGGGCACGGGGTCGAAATCGGCACCTACGCCCAACATGTTTACACCAGCCTGGACGAACGGCAAACCGTCATCGAACACCTCGAGTACGTTTCCGACAGCAACACCACGCGACAGGATCTGTTGGCGATGGCGGGTGCGTTGTTGTTTCGCGACGAACACATCCAAAAGAAAATCAAGGTGCTCAGCGGAGGCGAACGAGCGCGCGTTTGCATGGCGGGATTGTTGCTGGGCACATCGAACGTGCTTGTGCTCGACGAACCGGGGAACCACCTCGACGTGGAAACAGTCGAAGCGCTCGCCGAAGCGCTCGAGCAGTACAAGGGAACCGTGATCTTTACCAGCCACGACCGTCACTTCATGCACCGCGTGGCGACCAGTGTGATCGAGGTCCGCGACGGGAAGGTCAAAAATTACTTCGGAAATTACGACAGCTATCTTGAATCGGTCGAAAAAGAGGTCGACGAGGGAGAGCGTCAACGAGCCGATGCGGCGAAACGGAGCCAGGCCGGCGGAGCTCCACCACCCAGGCCCAAGGCATCCGACTACCGACAGAATCAGCGAGATCAGCGAAAGGCGGAAAAGGAAATCAAGAACCTGGAGAAAAAAATCGCCCGGCTGGATGATCAGAAACGATCACTCAGTGACAAGATGATGACCGAAACCGATCCTGACGAAGCGGTTCGGTTGCACGAGCAGATCGCCGAAATCACCGATGAACTCAACGCCGCCGAAGAGCGGTGGATGGAGCTGAGCGGCGAGGACTAGCCGGCGCCGGTTCTCGCCTCGCTCGGATCAACCATGCGTCGGTCGTTCGGATTGTGCCGCTTTTTCGACTGCGCATCTCAATTCGGATTTTTGCCACTGGGGATGCCGATTTGGTCAATACAGACCGTTCCGCATTTCGTCCCGAGTGAATCATGTCCCGTTTTGTTGCTCTCACCATCGCACTCGTCCTGTCCCACGTTGCAACGGCCGATGATCGTGACCGATTTGGACTCGCCGATAAACATGCTCCCGCAGGAATCATGGGCGACCACATGCACGAAAAGGGTGAGTGGATGGTCGAGTACAAGTACATGAACATGTACATGGAGGACAATCGACGTGGTGACGACAAGGTCAGTGACCAGGACGCGATCGGACCGCCGGGACCCCCGCCCGGAATCGTCGTCGACGGCATCCAAACCAACAACGGTGCCACACCGACGCAGATGACGATGGAAATGCACATGGCCCACATCATGTATGGTGCCACCGACGATATCTCCCTTTACACGATGTTGATGTTGCCGAGCTTGACGATGGATCACATTCGCGGCGACGCGCCTAATCCGGGCGGGCCGCGCGGATCGGAGTTTACAACTCATAACAGCGGCTTTGGCGATACCGCTTTCGGCGCCCTGGTGCGACTGCTGGGGGACGATGATGAAGAACTGATCTTGAATCTCGGTTGTTCGGTACCCACCGGTGACATTTACCGCGAGACGACCAATCCCAGCGGTGGATTTGGTCCACCGCAACCTCTTCCCTTTCCGATGCGTCTGGGCAGCGGCACGTTCAATGCCCGCCCCGGAATCACTTACAAGCGGTTTTCCGATTGGTGGAGCTGGGGTCTGCAGTTTCAAACTGACATCCCGATCGGGCGAAATTACCGTGGCTATAGCGTCAGCGACGAGTTTCGCTTGAACTCGTGGACCAGCATTCTGTTGACCGACAAATGGGCCCTATCAGTGCGAAAAGAGCATGTATGGAAAACGGCCTTCGACGGCACCGATTCTTCCGCGAACAATGCCGTCATCTCGACCAACGTCGAAGAGTTCCGAGGTGGATATTGGTACAATCTCGGGATCGGGACGCAGATGAGTCTTCACGGGCACTATTTCAACGCCGAGATCGTCCCGACGCTTTACCAGAATCTCGACGGGATTCAGCTCGAAACCGATTTCGCGGTGATCGCCAGCTGGTCCAAAGCCTGGTAATTGCCCAAATCGCGGCAGCTTGGATCGAGGTCCTCTTCTCACCGGGCGTCAAATCACACCAGAATTGGGAGTCATCCATCGTTCTGGTTATTTCTGATGATCGCTCCACCCCTTCGCATCGGTGATCTCGTCGTAGACCCACCGATTCTCCAGGCGCCCATGGCGGGTTTTACCAACGCCGCCTTTCGCGAGGTGGTGCGCCAATTCGGCGGTGTCGGTTTGCTGGCGACCGAAATGGTCAATGCTCGCGGGTTCGTTTGGCTTGATGAACACGAAGCGGAGCACCCCGATCGGTTGTGGGGAGTCGCCGACGAACCCCGTCCGCTGGCGGTACAAATCTGGGACAACGACCCCGAGACGATGGCAAAGGTGGGCCGGCGTCTGGTCGAAGAATATCGCGTCTCAGTGGTCGACATCAACTTCGGTTGTCCGGTCCGCCAGGTAACCGAAAAAGCTCGCAGCGGAAGCTATCTTTTGCGCGATCCCAAGCGAATGTCACAAATCATCGGCAAGTTGGTCGAGGCATGCCGGCCCACGCCAGTGACGGCAAAGATTCGCCTGGGTTGCACCCGTGACAACGTCAATTGCAACGAAGTCGCGCGGGTCGTCGAGGAAGCCGGCGCTGCGGCACTGACCGTGCATGGCCGTACCGCCCAGGACATGTTTCGAGGATGCGCCGATTGGCAGCGGATCAGCGAGATCAAACAACACCTTCGTAACATTCCGTTGATCGGCAACGGCGATCTCGACTCGGCCGAGAAAGTGGTCGCCGCATTCACTAACTACGATGTCGACGGCGTCATGATCGCCAGGGCCTGTCTCGGGCGGCCTTGGTTGTTCGCACAGGCGGCCGCGGCGCTGCGAGGAGCATCGATCCCGCCTGAACCGACGCTCGAACAACAGCGCGATGTGATGCTCAATCACTACCACCTGGTCGTCGGGCGGTTCGGGGAAGAGAAGGGGACCGTGCTGATGCGCAAGTACGCTTGCTGTTACGCCCAAGGAAAACACGGAGCCCGGTTTTTTCGCACGCACGTGGCAAATGTTTCCACCGCTGATGAATTCTACTCGGTCGTTCGCGAACACTTTCCCACCGCGACCAAACCGGCCACCACCGCCGAAGCGACATAGCTATCGCAGCAGGCGGCGGACGTAGGGCTTGAATCCTTTCATGTCACTCGGCAAATCGCCCGGGCCGAGAATCAACGGCCCCGTCTCGGCATCGGCGGGATGCAGTCCGTGGCTGCCGCGGACCAGGCTTGCATCAAGCGGGATCACATCCATCTTGTATCGCAAACCGAGTTTTTTCTGGGCTAGGCGCGTCATCGCGCGGAGCTTGCTGGTCATGAAAAGTTCGCACGGGTCGTACCCCGGCTTGCGGTGAATATCAACCGTGCGGGCAAAGTCGGGAGCCAATTCGTCGTCGAGCCAGTAATAGTACGTGAACCAGGCATCGGGTTTGGCCAGCGCGATCAGCTCGCCGCTGCGCGGGTGATCGAGTTCCAACTCGGACGGCGGAACCACTCGATCGACCCCGGGCACCGATTCCAGCGCGATCCGAATTTCGTCGATCCGCGAAAAGTCTCGCACGTAAACGTGTGCCAGCTGATGATCCGTTACCGCGAAGACGTCCGATTCCCCCGGCATCATCATTTCGCCGAACGGACCCCGGCGAACCTCCAGCAAACCCATTTCACGCAGATGACGGTTCAGGTGCACCGGCCGATCGACGCTTGCCAAACCGTATTCCGAAACCACGACGACTTTTGCATCGATCTGATTCGCCGCGTCGATGATTGTCGCGGCGCACTGGTCGACCTCCGAAACTCTGGCGGGATCGTGTTCCGGGAATCGTTGAAAGTCGTAGTCGAGGTGCGGCAGGTAGGCCATCGTTAACTGGGGTCGTTTCTCTCGCATCACGATCGCCGTGGCGTCTGCGATCCATCGGCTGCACGGCAATCCCGCACCAGGACCCCAAAACGAAAAAAAGGGAAACGGGCCAAGCCGATCGGTCAAATTGCATTCGGTGTGATCCAGGACGTCGAATACTTTCGAGCCGTCGCACCCGTAGTGGGGTTTCGGCGTGGCGCTGTAGCGAACCGGAGCGGATTGGTTGAACCACCAGAACATCTTGGCCGTTTCGACCCCTTCGTAGAACTTTTCACC
>JAHELS010000041.1 GCA_024644085.1 Rhodopirellula sp. | reverse complement strand
ATCTCTCCGACGAACGAACTTTGATCGAGACATTACTGCACGAAGAAATTCTGATGGGCAACGTTGTCGTTGATGCCATTGCACCTGCGGACATCGCGCCCCGCTGCAGCGCCGCGGCACGCACGAGTCTCTGTCACACGCTGTCAATCGGCTCGGGGGACGTGCCCGACTCGGATGAACTTTCGATTGCGTCGAAGATGTTCATTGAATCATCCGAGCCGACGCTTCTGTTTCCGGGCGACGTGCTGTGCGAGCCCGAAGAACGCGGTCTCGAGGGTTGGCAGGAGCAGCTCGAGCGATTGGTGCGTTATTGGGTTTAGCTCACCGAAATGGTTTCGCGATTGCTGATCGAGTCGGTATCCTTTTTTTTCCAGCGCCGAGGCCGGGAGTTTCCGGCGCCGCGCACGAACAGCCACAACGTGAGGGTCACAATCAGGATGGATCCGATTGCGGCGGCGCCGTTGAAAAGCAGTGCTGCACGCATCCGGTCGACCGGTTCGATAACCTTCTCGAGTCGGTACTGCACCAGCACGAGCAGGTCCGCTCGTTTTTCAACAGCGATCGCAGATTCCAGTTCGTCATCGGCACGGGGGACGGAAATCGGCTGCATTGCGGCAATCCAGGGGCCGCCGTAGCCTCCGCCGTCGGCCGCCGCCGCGAGCGGATCCTGGTAGTCAACGTCGCCGCCGGCAAGCAGGCGTCTCATCAGTATCGGCGGTATCTGGTACTTTTCACCTTCCGCCCGGACACCTTCTCTTCGTCGCTTGTCCATCAGCGGATGTTGCAGGATTGTTCCCTGCGCCATTCCCTCCCGAGCCTCGACCAGAACCGCAATTTGATTGGCCCCCTGTCGGCTCTGAGGCAACTCGAAATCACCGAGGTTGATCGTTGCGACGAAGATTGCATCGGGCTTGCTACGATCATCGCTCAAGAATATCGGGGTGCTGACGGCAACCTTCCACAAGCGTGTCGCCGTACTGGGGAATGCCGCTGACAAGTGCGTTGTCCGCAGAGGCACGACTCGACCGATCTGCGTAGTGTCTTTGGGCAGATCGACGCGACCGCCGTGGTAATACGTTCGATAGCAGAAGTTCCGGCCGGCGCTGTTTTCGTCGCGATCGACGTCCTGCTCGTAAGCAATGCTGAGGATCGTTCCGAGCGAATCAGTCACGAACATCGTCGCCAATCGGGGTCGACGGGCCGGTTTGTCCGGCCCCGTGTAACGTCGCAAGCGGCTCTGCAATAAATCGTCGAGCTCCTTTCGCGCAGGATGATCCAATAGTTGGTCACGCGTGGGGTTCTCAACATGAGTCGCCATCGGCGTTTCCATCGCCGCGATCTCGCCTAACAATTCCTGGACCTTCGGCGTGGAAAGTGTGCTGGCCAACTGGTCAACGAAATCACTCCGTGACGCCTCTTCCCGGGTCAGCCGGAAATAACGTTCGATTTCGCTCTCAAGTGTCCGGGCCGCGAAGGTGGCGGCGAGTTGGTTGCTGTCGAACGCTTCGGTCCGCAGCGCGTCTTCGGTTCGGCTGCTCGCCTGGCGGATACTTCGAGCACCAAAAAAGGATGTCGCCAACAACACAAGCAGGGGACCGACGATACCGAGCAAGGTTAACGGCCGCCGTGCGCGGTTTGTATCGCGGCGACTCAGATCCTGGATGATTTGTTGGACGTTGGCATACCGTTCTCGCGGGTCCGCGGCGAGGCATTTCGAGACGATCCGGGCAAGCGCTCGGTCGACATCCTCCCGATCGGCGTGCTGTTCGGGTCGCGGTGCCGATGCAATCGCCCGGCGATAATGCTCCAGCCGTTTCGGCAGCGATCCAGCGGTATCGAGCTGCCCGACGATCGCATCGTTGCGATGGGGGGGGCTGCCGGTGAGCATTCTGAACATGATCGCACCGACGGCGTAGACATCCCAGCTCGCATCGGGGGTGCTACTCAGGTCGGCTTGTTCTGGTGCCATGTAGAACAGGGTGCCCAGTGCCGGAGTTTGATCACTCGACAATCGACTCTGACCGAAATCGGCCAGTCGTGGTTCGTGGTCGTCGCCAAGCAGGACATTTGCCGGCTTGATGTCACAGTGCAGCACCCCTTTGGCGTGGCATCGGTTCAAGCCGATGCAGATTTTGCGGAACATCTCGACCGCTTCGGCGACCGGCAATCGGCCACGCGCTTGGAGCAGGTCTTCCACGGATCCGCCGGTGATCAATTCCATCACATAATAGGGCGGGTTGGCGTCCCAGCCGACTTCGAGCACCTGAACGACATATCGATCAGCCGACAGCTGGACCAGGTTTTTGACCTCGCGACTGAGCAACGACCAATTGACGCCGCCGCGATGAAGGTAGAACTTGACGGCGACCTCACGCCCGGTATTCAGATCGATGCCAACCCACACCTGACCGAATGCACCGGCTCCGAGAAATTGATTCAATCGGTAACCCGGAACTTCAGCCGGCGGCGTCGTTGCCTCCATCGACAGCTTTTTGCTTGTCGACTGGGCACCCGCGGTTTGGTGCTCGGTTTGGTCTTTCGTCACGTCTGCAACTGCATCCTTCACTCACCAACGATAAGACGCCTTTGATGACGCCGATTCCCGGACTCCGTTTTCATCCTTGCTCGACTGCTCACTGCTCGACTGCTCACTGCTCGACTGCTCACTGCTCGACTACTCACTGCTCACGGCGCGTCCGGGGAGTCCCACATGCGAAACATTGATCGCAACGCCACGCCTGCCACTGACATTGTAGCCCAACTGGTCGCGCCCGCTGCGATCTGGATGGTTCTTACCGCCTGTCAACCGGTATCGGCACAGGAGACAGATGATGCATCGCAAACGGCGACATCCGGCCAACCATTGGACGGCCGCGAAGGTCGCGACCTGCTGCTTCGCAATTTCCGGCCGCAAAGCAAGCTCGTTGTGGCGGCGAATCCAAAGTCGCAGGCGAAATTTCCGGCCGTCGATGTGCACACGCACTTCTACTACAAGATGCGTGGCAATCAACAAACACTCGATGACTACGTGGCAATGATGGATCGCAACCAGATTGCGGTTTGCGTTTCCCTTGACGGGAAACTCGGTGGCCAGTTGCAGCAGCATAGAAAGTATTTGTGGAGCGATTACAAAGATCGCTTCGTGATTTTCGCAAACATTGACTGGCAGGGTGACGGTGTCGATGACGATCCGGCAACTTGGGCTTGCCATCGCTCTGGATTCGCCGCCCGGACGGCCGACGCACTTGCCGAGGCGGTCGAAGCAGGCATCAGCGGCGTGAAAATCTTCAAGCGATTCGGGCTCGGACACCGAAACCCCGATGGATCACTGATCGAGGTGGACGATCGCCGGTTCGATCCGATTTGGAAAGCCTGCGGCGAATTGGGAATACCCGTGATCATCCATACAGCGGATCCGGCGGCGTTTTTTGACCCGATCGATGCGACCAACGAACGATGGGAGGAACTCAGCCGGCACCCGGAGTGGAGTTTCCATGGTGACGAATTCCCCGGACGTGATGAACTGTTTGCGGCACGCAACCGCGTGATTGCGAGGCACCCGGAAACCCATTTCATCGGTGCACACGTGGCCAACAACGCCGAAGATCTTAAAAGGGTGGGTCGATGGCTCGATCGATATCCGAATCTGTCGATCGAACCGGCTTCGCGGATTTCGGAGTTGGGACGTCAGCCCTTTACGGCCCGCGAGTTCATGATTCGATACGCCGACCGGTTGCTGTTCGGTACCGACGGTCCGTGGCCAGAAACGCGAGTCCGCATCTATTGGCGGTTCTTTGAGACTCGCGATGAATCGTTTGCTTACAGCGAGAAGGTTCCACCACCACAGGGCTTATGGCAGATCTACGGCGTTGACTTGCCCGATGACGTGCTTCGCAAACTGTATTACGAAAACGCGGCCAGGTTGATCCCCGGCGTCGCTCAACGACTGGAGAACTATCGAGCGAAACATACCGGCGAGGACATTCAATGAGCGAGCCAACTTTCGCGATGCTCTGCTGTGCTTGCGGTGCGGAGCAGGTAGTCAAGAGCGAGATGGCCGGTGCCGGTTGGCGACTGGCCTTTTCGCGTCCCGGATTTGTCACCGCAAAAAACGATGCCGGGGCCGAGTTACCCGTCGGCGTCTTCATTCGATCGGCCGCCCATTCAATCGGCCAATCCCATGACGAAGATTCCGCAGTTCAAATCTCGGCACTGCGACGACAACTTGAAGAGAAAAACCCATCCGTCTTGCTGTTTGACCAGCTTCACGTGTGGCCCAAAGATCGCCTTCCGATCGGACGTTTCGGATTCGAGCCGGGCATCGACGAGGTGTCCCGGGCCGTTGCCGCGGAAATCCACGAGGCGATCAAGACGCAGTGGTTGCGATGCGATCTGCCCAACCGGATCGCTCAGCCGGGCGACCGTGTTCTCGATGTGGTACTTGTCGATCCATCGCATTGGTTTTTCGGAACCCACTTGGCGCACGATTGGCCATCGCGCTGGCCGGGGGGCGTCCAGCCGATTGAGCCACGGTACGAACCGATATCGAGGGCCTATTACAAGGCGGCTGAGGCGATCGCGTGGAGCGGGTTCGATATGCAAGCCGGTGACCTCGTGGTCGAAATCGGCAGCGCCCCGGGCGGCGCATGCGGACGCTTGCTTGAACTGGGGATGCAGGTCATTGGAATTGATCCGGCCGACATGGATCCGCGAATCGCCGCGCACCCCCGATTTCGACACATTCGGGCCCGTGCCGGGGATTTGCCGCGAAAAGAATACCAGGGTGCGAAATGGTTGCTCGTCGATTCCAACGTCAAACCGGACAAGACACTTTTCTCAATCCAAAACATTGTCACGCACCGGGTCAGCGAATTTCGTGGGCTGTTGATCACCCTCAAAATTGGTGACTACAAATCCGCGGGGCTGATGGACCGCTGGACGCAAACCATCGAGTCATGGAAACCGCAGCAAGTTCGGGTGCGTCAACTGGCGCGAAACAAGTGCGAAGTCTGCTATGCCGTGACAATGTGACGGCATGGAGGACCGACCGCTTGTGTTACAGCTGTGACGTGTTGAAGGTGTCGCCCTGCGCGGGATCGCCGGTCTCGAGTCCCTTTATGAACCAACGGACTCGTTGTTCGCTGGTGCCGTGGGTGAATGTTTCCTGGTTCGCATGACCCTGGCTGCGTTCCTGTAGAGTGTCGTCGCCAATGGCCGCCGCGGCACGCAATCCCTCTTCGATGTCACCTGGTTCGAGAATGTTCTTTTGCCGTTGGGCATGGTGGAACATGACCCCGGCGTAGTAGTCGGCCTGCAATTCAAGCATGACGGAGTACTTGTTGTACTCTTCCTGGGGGACACGGCCGCGAATCTGGTCCAGCTCCGATGTTTTGCCCAGCAGATTTTGAACATGATGTCCGACTTCGTGAGCGATCACGTATGCCTGTGCAAAATCGCCCGGCGCCCCGAGCTGTCGAGCAAGCTGATCAAAGAAGGCGGTGTCGAGATACACTTTCTTGTCCGCCGGACAATAGAACGGTCCGGCCGCGGAGGTCGCCGCGCCGCACGCCGAGCGGGTGCTTTGCGAGAAAAGTTCGAGCTTCGGTTCCTCGTAGCGTAGACCGGACTGTTCGAACAATCGATTCCAGACATCTTCGCTGTCGGCCAGCACGGTTGCGACGAACTCGCCCCGTTCAACGTCTCGAGGTGACAATTCGGCTGGTGCGCCGCCTCCGCCGCCTACGGCCACCTGTCCGCCCTGCTGAGCCTGCTGCATGACTTGGCGCGGATCGCCGCCCAGCAGCCCGATGATGATTGCAATGACCAGCATCCCGAGGCCGCCGCCCACCACGGTGCGTCCCCCCATTCCGCGCCTGTCTTGCACGTTTTCACTCTGTCGACGACCACGCCATCTCATCAGGACCACTCCGAAATGAAATCATTGGTTGTGAACCAACCCGGTTTTCTACTCGCAAATCTGTCTACCTGCAGACGCACGATCCACCAGCAAATGCTGTTCCGACCCGTTTACTCGAGTCCGATCGACATTCTTTGTAGAAGCGATCGGCGGGGCGTGCCACTGGGCAGGCCCTCGCGCGGTGCGAATCAAGGTAAGTAGCAAGGACCGGGCGGTTTGCGGCCGTTGAGATCAATCTTGCATCAGGTGCGGGGGTCTGCCTAATCTCCTCACTAATCTGTGGACCCATTCCGCTCCTCCCAAACCGATGTATTTGCCATGGAAGGCTTGATCCGTTTCTGCTCGCTGACCCGTTGTTGCCTGGGCGCGATCGCTGTGATGACCGTAACGCTAGGGTTTTCGAACGCTTCTGCGGACGAAGCCCAGTGGATTTGGGCCACCGGCAGCACGCTGGAGAATCCAATTCCCGAAGGCGAAACGTGCCTGTTTCGCAAGCCGATCAATTTGCGTGTGCAGGCAGTGGGCCGCATCGAGATTGCGGCCGACGACGCCTACGAGTTGTTTGTCAACGGCAACAAGGTTGGTAGCGGCACTTCATCACGTGAAATGCAACAGTACGACATCACCGATTATCTCGAGATCGGGCGGAACGTCGTCGCGGTCAGTGTGGTCAACACACATGGCGAGACAGCTGCTTTGGCAGCCCGTGTATCGATACGCCCAGTCGACCAGGATGACTGGTACACATTCAGCTCAGGACCGGAGTGGAGAACTTCCACCGAGGACAGCCCGATGTGGGAAACAGTGGTTTTCAATGATCGACTCTGGGGAGCAGCCGCCGCGTTCGGAAAACTGGGTGACACCGTGCCGTGGGACCTCGACGTTGACGTGCAAGCGGAGAAACAATCGGAACAGCGAGAACGATTTCAAATCCAAAAAGGCTTTGGAGTGCAACGCGTCCTCAGCGACGAACAAATCGGTTCGGTCATCGCGATGACGTTCAACGAATTTGGTCACATCATCGTTTCTCAGGAAAATGGACCGCTGCTATTGGTGTTCGACAAGGACGATGACGGGATTCCCGAGCATGTCCGCACTTATTGTGACAAGGTCAAGTCGTGTCAGGGAATCTTGGCGCTCAACGGCGAGGTGTTCGTCACTGGCGAAGGTCCCGATGGAACTGCGCTCTATCGATTGACCGACAAGGATCGCAACGGAACGCTCGAAGAGGTCAAGGCGATTGTCAAGTTTGAAGGTAAGGCCGGGGAGCACGGTCCACACGGGATACGGCTCGGACCCGATGGAATGATCTACGTCTCGGTCGGCAGCCATGTCCGGGTCATCGGCGAAACCGGTGACGGCGAAACCTACCGCGATACGTACGAGGGCGACTTGTTGCCGCGGTACGAAGATCCCGCAGGTCATGGGATGGGAATCAAGGCTCCCGGCGGGACGGTCATAAGAACTGACGCCGACGGTTCGATCATCGAACGAGTTGCTGGCGGCATTCGCAACGCCTACGACCTGGTGTTTCACCCGCAGGGCGGGCTGTTTGTTCACGACGCCGACATGGAAGCCGACTTTGATACCGCCTGGTATCGACCGACGATGCTGTTTGATGTCGCCGAAGCGGGCGAATTCGGATGGCGCACCGGATGGGCAAAATGGCCCGAGCACTACTACGACCGACTGCCGAGCGTTTTGGACACCGGCAAGGGAAGTCCGACCGGCGCCGTTTGCTATGAACATTACATGTTCCCGGTCCGATATCACAGTTCCTTCTTCCTTGCCGATTGGTCGGAAGGACGGATCTTGAATGTGCGACTCAAGCCGCGTGGATCGGGGTACATCGCCGACAGCGAGGTGTTTCTCAAAGGCCAACCGTTGAATGTGACGGACTTGGATGTCGGACCCGACGGCGGACTTTACTTCTGCACAGGCGGTCGCGGGACCGCGGGTGGCGTTTATCGCGTCGTTTACAAGGGAGAGATCCCGGATCGAATGAAGAGCCTCGGCACCGGTATCGCTGCGGCAATCCGCCAACCGCAGCTTGAATCGGCGTGGGCACGCCAGGAAATTGCCTCGATCAAACGGGAACTCGGTGATCAATGGGGCCAATTGGTGGCCGGGGTCGCCTACAGCAACGACAACCCGTCGCATTACCGTACAAGAGCCATGGATTTGATGCAGTTGTTCGGGCCGATTCCGAGCGAAGACCTCGTTCTGGAACTCAGTCGGGCCGAGAGTGAAGTTGTTCGGGCTCGCGCCGCCGCGATGATGGGTCTGCATCCGGACGAACGTAGTGCCGCGCGGTTGGTTGAATTGCTTGATGACAGGGATGCCCGTGTCCGACGTGCCGCATGCGAGGCAATCTTGCGTAGCGGCGAATTGCCTGAAGACGTTGACGCAGTGTTGCCGCTGTTGGCCGACGAAGATCGCACGCTTGCGTTCGTAGCTCGCCGCGTGCTCGAGAGAATGCCCGTTGAAATATGGCGAGACGATGTCCTGGCCAATCCCGATACGCGAATCGGAATCGTAGGGCTGCTGGCGTTGGTGAACGCGGACCCGACCGAGGAAACCTGTATGGCCGTATTGCAGCGTGCCAGTGAGTTGATGACTGAGTTTCTTAGCGACGCCGACTTTGTGGATACGTTGCGGCTGTGCGAGGTGGCCCTGCATCGCGGAAAGATCGACCCTTCGCGCGTCCCCGCGCTTCGTGACCAAATTGCCGAGGAATTCCCTGCCGGTGACAACCGGATGAACCACGAATTGATCCGTCTGGCCGCCTACCTCGGGGCCGACAGTGTTGCCAACCGGGCACTTGATTTCATCAACGGTGATCACGATCAAGTCGATCGGACGCTGGTAGCAATGTGCCTGCAATTCCTCTCGCACGATTGGACGGCTGAACAGCGATTCCAGATTCTCAAGTATTACGAGAATGCCGCCAACGGTGCGTCGTCGAGTGCCCTTTCGATGTATTTGATGAGCGTGTCGCGTGACTTTGCCGAATCGCTGTCGGACGAAGACATCAACGCAATCCTGGAACAGGGAGCGGTTTGGCGAAATGCCGCGTTGGCCGCGATCTATCGCCTCGAGCGGCCGATTGATGATGAAAAAGCAAAAGTACTTCGCAAACTCGACCAGAAACTCATTGCGCGACCCGACCCGGGCGATCTCGAGCGTCGACTTCGAACGGGAATCATCGCGATGCTCGCGACGGCAACCGATGAAGAATCGGGGGCTTACCTGCGCGGCTTGTGGCGCACCGAGCCCGAACGTCGCGCCGTGGTTGCGATGGCACTGGCACAGAATCCCGAGGGTGAAAACTGGGATTACCTTGTCCGTAGCCTCAGCGTCGTCGAAGACCAGGCGGCCGACGAAGTCGTCAAAGCTCTTCAAACTGTGGCCGTTGCGACCGATGATCCGATGGCGATTCGTCAATTGATTCTGCTTGGCGTCCGCGCCGAGGAACATGAACGCAGCTTCGAAAACGTTGAAAGTTTGCTGGAACACTGGACCGGGATGCAGCGTCCGGAAAAAGCTGCCACGAGCATGCGTCCCTGGAAAAAGTGGTATGCAAAGACCTACCCGGATCGCCCGGCGGCCGAATTGCCCAACGAAGGCGAATCTCGATGGGACTTTGATCAACTGGTCGATTACCTCGAATCCGACAAGGGTAAATTTGGCGATCCGGTGCACGGTCGAAACGCATTCACCAAAGCGCGTTGTGCCGCGTGCCATCAATTTGGCAATTACGGTGAATCGATTGGACCGACCCTTTCAGGGATCGCCCGCCGTTTCAGCAAGCGTGAGATCCTCGAGTCGATCCTCTATCCCGGCCACGTCGTCAGCGACCAATACGCGAGCAAGAAAGTGCTGACCCTCGATGGACGCGCTTTGACCGGAATGGTTAGCCAACGCAAGGATCAATCGATCGAGATTCGTGACGCGAACAACCATGTCATGCGGATTGCAGAATCGGATATCGATCAAATTCTGCCGAGTACAAGCAGCATCATGCCAAGCGGCTTGCTGGATGATCTGACCCTCCAGGAAATCAGCGACATGATGGCCTATCTGGGTGTTGTTCCGCCTCTGGAAGTCGCGTCACGCCGCTGATCGGCACGTCGAAGGATCCCAGATGACGCCGACAATCCGCCGAATCCCGGCGGAGGTCCCCCGGTGGATTCCGTTCGGACCGGTCATCGACCACACCGGGCCGTCCTGCCCGCCCCCGCGTCCACCTTCCCAAGATTTGGCCGGGGCGACAGAATAACCACCGGTACGGGAACCGTTTTTTGCCCTTCTCCCCACATTGGGACCGATCGTGGAACGCCGTCTGCTCACGTTTATCGTCGCTTCGACAGCGTTCTTCTTCATGTATTTCTCGTTGCGGGTCATGTTTGCGCCGCAGCGTGACCCGCAAGCCGGGCAACAACCCAATCAAGCGGCCGATGTGCTTGTTGAGGGTGACGATCCCGATCGTCCCGACACGCCAGCCGAACCCGACCCCGGCAACGAGCCTGCGGTCGATCCCGACGCAGGCGAGGCAAGCGAGGATTCCGCGGAGCCCACACCCGAGCGGCCATCTCGTCCGAAATGGTTGACGCTTGGATCCATGGATCCCTCGCTCGGATACTACATGCTCGTGACGTTGAACAGCCGCGGTGGCGGTGTTGAACGCATCGAGTTGACCGAACGCGATAAAGACGGCCATCTGAAGTATCGGCGCGTCGACGTCCGTTCCGGTTACCTGGGGTACTTCGCGGGCGAGGCGGCAAGCACGTCCAGCGGCGTCTTGGTCAACGTGGTCGGACCCGGCACACCGGCTGAGATTGCGGGCGTCCGCGTCGGCGACATCATCGTTGCCATCAATGATCAACCCGTTGCCACGAGCGATGAAATCTCCCGCGCCCTGATTGAGACGAAGCCAAAGGACAAGATTTCGATCGACGTGATGCGCGGCAGCGCTGCGAACCCGGTGAAGCTCACCGCTACGCTGAGCCAACATCCGCTCGATCTTGTGCGGCTTGCCCGTCACGGCGGAGCTGATCAAGTTTCCGGGAACCTCTCGCGATTGTCATGCCTGATGACGCTGAGTCAGGTGAATCGAAAAGGAATCTTGACCAACGAGGGTTCGATCACGGGAATCGAGGATCCGAGCGAGCTGATCTGGGATTCCAATGCCACGCAAGGCGACGCGTCCCAATCGGCACAATTCACAGTGGAACTTTCCGCGGCCGAGATGGAGCCTGTCGGTGGCGGACCAGTTCGAATGTTGCGAAGTTATTCGCTGGTCCCATCGTCGTACATCGTCGACATGTCGATCCAGATCGACAACCTCGATGATGAGCCTCAGGATTTGGCGTATCGCCTGGAAGGTGCAAACGGAATCACCCTCGAGGGATGGTGGTACAGCACCAAGATCAGCCCGAATTTTTCGGGAGCCGCCGCTCGCGACGTCGTTTACAAAACAGCAGCCGATGGACATGAATTGATCAGCGGCTACGACCTGCTCAAGCGGGCAAAAAAGGAAGCCAAGGATCCGAATCTGACCATCTTCGCACCCGATGGAGACGGCAATTCACGCGACATGAAGTACATCGGGGTCGATGCTCAATACTTCACCGTTGCCTATGTCCCGCCGGAGGGCACATCGTCGTTGACGACCTTTCGACGAGCCGCCGCGGGCATAGCCGCGATCCCCGAGGAGATACCGCGACACAAAGAACGAGCGGTCAACTCAACGTTTTACCTCGACAGCGTGATAGCGGCGGTACCCTCCGGAGCCTCGCTTCGCCAGGATCTGAAAATGTTCGCCGGGCCGAAGCAGCCTGACCTGTTGGCGAAGCACGAGTTGGGCGACTGCATTTACTACGGTTGGTTTTCTGGATTTGCAAAATTGCTTGCCGGCCTGTTGCACATCCTTTCGGCCGTGGGCAACTACGCGGTTGCAATCATCCTGTTGACGGTAATTGTTCGTGGCGCAATGTTCCCGCTCAGTCGCAAGGCGGCCGTGAACGCACAGAAAATGCAGGAGTTGGCGCCGGAGTTGAAGAAGATCAACGACCAGTACAAGGATGACATGGAGGGCAAGCTGAAGGCTCAGCGCGAGCTTCAGCAGCGTGTCGGCTTCAATCCGCTGGCCGGCTGCTTGCCGATGTTTCTGCAGTTGCCGATCTTCATTGGTTTGTACCGTGCGTTGTCGGTCGATATCGAACTTCGCCAGGCGGCTTTTTCCGGATCCACCAATTGGGCATCGAACCTGGCCGGCCCTGATATGTTCGCGTATTGGGGCGATTGGCTTTGGGATTACCTCTCGGGTCGTGGCACCGGATGGCTGGGTCCCTACTTCAACATCCTGCCGGTGATCGTCGTTGTCTTGTTTTTGGCCCAGCAAAAGATGTTCATGCCGCCGGCCACGGACGAGCAGACGGCGATGACCCAGAAAATGATGAACATCATGACGTTGATGATGGGATTGTTTTTTTTCCGCGTTCCAGCGGGTCTGTGCATCTATTTCATTACCAGCAGTCTCTGGGGCATTTGCGAACGCGTGCTTGTCAAGAAAACCCTGCCCAGCGGAAAGCATTTTGACGCGGCAGTGCTGGAGGGAACCGCGGTGCCGACGGCGGAGAAGTCTCAATCGTTGGCTGAACGCATTCGTAGCCAGATTTCCAAGCCCGAGGAACCGGTCCAACCGCCGAACAAGCGCCGCCGACCGAAGAAGAAAAAGTAACCGCAGGCGGTCCTGCCGAAGCCAAACGGCCGAATCAACGGCGAATTCGCCGAACTGCGCCGGGCGATTGAATGTCCAATCTCTCGGTCTCGGCACCGCCGTGAATCCTGGTGAGGACCGGGCTGTGGCGTCCAGGGCGAGAATGTCCACATCGGATCAATGTGACAGCTGCGGCAAATCCACTAGACTCTTCGCTTATGACCAAGTCTCCCGCACCTAATCCTGACCCAAACGAAAAACCCGTGGACTCGATCACTCGCGATCGGCCCGGCGACGCGAATTCGGCCGAGGCGAACCCCATGGTGGGTCCGTCCCGCGGGATCCGGCATCGCGGGGTCGAGCACGCCAAGAAACTCGTTGCCGCCGCAGCTCGCGTCGCCTTGGATAACAACGGCAAGGACGTGATGGTGATTGACGTCTGTGCCCAATCCGCGGAATTTGATTTTTTCGTTCTCGCGACCGGCACCAGCCGTCGCCAACTGCACGCGATCAGCGAACAGATCGACGATGCATTGGAGAAGGAGCTGGGCGACCACCGGATGGGAATCGAAGGCTACGAGGAAAGTCGTTGGATCGTGCTCGATTACGGCAGCGTCGTGATCCATCTGTTCGACGAGGAGACTCGCGAGTACTACGACCTTGAATCATTGTGGGCCGATGGGAAACGGATTCCGTTGGCGGACCTCGGGCTTGAAGAGAACTCGCCCTGACGTCTCCATGACCCGCGGCTTGCGCTGAATTCCCCGGATCACAGCAGTTGCCGTTTAACGACCGGACGATTTCTGTCACATGCACCTTCCTAATTTGCTGCAGCAGCGGTTTGCCGAGGCGCTTCGCAGCAGCGACGTACTTGGTGGAACAACAATCGACATCGAAAGCTTTGCTTCGATGATACGTCCGACGGCCGACCCGCGACATGGTGATTACCAGGCCAATTGCGCCATGCCTTTGTCGAAACAACTCGGCAAGAATCCCCGTGAGGTTGCTGCACAAATTGTCGAAGCATTGAACGTGGATGATGTCTGCGAGGTACCGGAAGTCGCCGGCCCCGGCTTCGTGAACTTGACAGTCAAGAACGAGTTTCTAATCGGCTCGCTTGAGTCGATGCTCGGTGACGCCCGTTGCTCGGTTGATTCGGCGCCGGGCGATCGGTCAATCGTGATTGACTTTTCTTCACCGAATGTCGCCAAGCCGATGCATGTCGGCCACATCCGTAGCACCGTCATCGGCGATGCATTGGCGCGTACACTCCGCTTTCTGGGGTATCACGTCGTCACCGACAACCATCTCGGTGACTGGGGGACTCAGTTTGGAATCATCATTTACGGCTACAAACACTTTGGCGAGGCAGAGGTTGTCGATCGCGATCCGGTCACAGAGCTGACGAATCTGTATCGGCTCGTCAATCAATTGATCGAATACCGCAAGGCACTTGCCGCTGTGGACCGCCTCGAGGCCGCGATCGGCGAGGCGCAACAGTTCCTACAGCAGGCGGTTGCCGAAGCGGAACGAGCGGATGCAAAGCAGGAGAAAAAGGCGAAGAAAGCGGTGAAGGCCGCCGAGCGACGTCTTGCTGCGGCCAGGTCAGAGCTGGAAGCGACGCGTGAAAAAATCGATGCGGTCGAGCGAGATCCGGAGATGATGGCGAAAGCCCAGCAGCATCCGAGGGTCGACGTCGCGGTGCTGGAGGAAACTGCGAAACTTCACCAGGACGATCCAGAGAATATCGCTCTTTGGGAGAGGTTTCTGCCGCACTGCAAAGACGAAATCAACCGGATTTACGATCGTCTCGATGTGAAATTTGATCACACGTTGGGCGAGAGTTTTTACCATTCGATGCTCGGGGACGTTGTCTCGAAGTTGCAAGAAGTTGACCTGGCGCGCGATAGCGACGGCGCGGTTTGCGTGTTCTTGCCGGAATTTGACGCTCCGATGATCGTCCGCAAACAAGATGGTGCGTACCTCTACGCGACGACCGACCTGGCGACATTGCAGTATCGCCTCGAGCAGTTTGATCCGTCGGAGATCTTGTACGTCGTTGATACCCGCCAGAGCGAACACTTCGAGAAACTGTTCGCGGTCGCGCACCACTTCGGTCTCGAAGACGTCAAGCTCGTCCATGTCAATTTCGGGACTGTTCTTGGCGAGGATGGTCGCCCGATGAAGACCCGCAGCGGAACGCTGATCGGGTTGGAAAGTCTGCTTGATGATGCGGTCGAGCGAGCGCGCCATGTCGTCTGCGACCCGGAGCGGCTGAGTGGTTTTGATCCGCCGATGGACCACGCGGAACAGGAAATGATTGCAGAGGTGGTCGGAATCGGCGCTATCAAGTTCGCCGATTTGAGTCATCACCGGACCAGTGATTATCGATTCAGTCTCGAAAAGATGGTGTCGCTCGACGGCAACACTTCGGCCTATGTCCAGTATTCGTTCGCCAGGACGCAGAAGATTCTAGAGAATGCGGAAAAGTGCGAATCAGACGTGATCGAAATGGTCAACGAGCACGGCATGCTGCTGACTCATCCTGCCGAAAGAAACCTTGCAATGATGTTGATCAAGCTCGAGGAGGCCTTGCTTGCCGTCCACAAGGATTACGCCCCCAATCAGCTCGTCGATTACCTTTTGGATACCGCGAAAGCCTATTCCAAGTTCAATGACAATTGTCACGTGCTGCGTGCTGAGACTCCTCAAATCCAGGCGACGCGACTGACGCTGGTGACCCTCTGCGGGCGCGTGCTTCAGCTTGGTCTGTCGTTGATCGGTGTCGACGTCGTGCCGCGAATGTAGGTGGCGAGGCGGTTTTGTCTTTGGTCCATGCCAATTGGAGCCGCAGTTGCTCGCAGCATGGAGTTGTTTTGCCCAGACTGGGGTGAGTCGGAGACTCGCGGTAGCGCATGTATTGATCGACGCTCGGGGCTGCGTTGTTTCAAATCGGACCTTTTTGTCCAGTCCCACCCGCCGTGGGGTTCGCTGTGTAGAATATCACTTGTCAGCACGTCCCGCGGGGCGTCGCAGCGCGTCGCAGGGCGGACGTGGCTTGTCTTCCATCTCTCATTTACGTCATGAACGATTTTACTCCGCAGTCATTTGGCCAACGTGTTTCGGACCTCGGGTTGGCCGATCGACGTGACGTTCAACGAGCGTTGGGCGATTTGGGCGCAGGAGAATACACGCTTCAAGATGCAATCAAGTCGATGCAGCGGAATGGTTTGATCACCACGCTACAGGCCGACAAGATTCTCAAGGGTGATCGCTACGGATATTTTTACGGCGAGTACAAGGTTCTGTATCTGATCGGGGCCGGTACGTTTGCGCGTGTTTACCGCGCCGAGAAGGCGGGCGAAGTTTTTGCGGTCAAGGTATTGCGGAAGCGGTTTCGCGACGAGGTAAAAGAGCTCGAGCAGTTCTTGCGCGAGGGCCGCATGGGGCTCAAGCTCCGACATCCTCACATCGTCAGCATTGTTGATGTCGTCCCGGACACTCACAATCCTTTCCTGGTGATGGAGTTTGTGGAGGGACAAACGCTGCGCGAATTGGTCAAGATCCGTGGCAAGCTTCCCGCCGACCTGGCTCTTCGTTTGATGTACGAGATCGCATCGGGTCTTGCCTATGCCTCCTCGTTGGGAATTGCCCACCGTGACTTGAAGTTGTCCAACGTGCTGATTTCTTCCGAAGGCAAGTCAAAGCTTGTTGACTTTGGATTGGCCGCTTTGTCGGATCGCAACAACCCGGAGAAAATGGCGGATTGCCCCAACGCCCGTGCGATCGATTACGCGGCTCTTGAACGGGGGACCGGCGTTCGCAAAGACGATCCGCGCAGCGATGTCTATTTCGCCGGCAACATGCTTTACCACATGCTTGCCGGCACTCCAGCGCTGACCGAAACCCGCGATCGGTTGGCCCGCTTGAACGTCTCGCGGTTCCAGGAGATCGTTCCGCTGCACGAACGAGTACCCGACGTGCCGGGCGTGGCGAATCACATTGTGCAACGGGCGATGGAATTCAATCCTGACAAGCGAATTCAATCGGCAGCCGCGCTGCAGGCGGAAATCAAAAAGGCGATCGAGGTTCTCGAGCGACCCGTGCGCGCGGCCGATCCCGACAAACCGGGAACGGAACATCACGACGACGACGAAATCGCTACCAACGAGGGCGAGGGCTACGTCGTGATGCTCGTCGAATCAAAGGCAGCCCTGCAAAATGCCGTACGAGAACGGCTGAAGTCGCGAGGCTATCGTGTGTTGGTGATTTCCGATCCGAACCGCGCCCTCGACCGGTTCCATCCCGACGAAGATCCGCCCGCCGATTGTGTCATTTTCGGTGCGGCCGAACTTGGCTCATTGGCGATGGAGGCCTTCAACAAGTTTGCCTCCGATGAACACACCTGTGAAATACCATCGATCCTGCTGGCCGACAAACGGCAAACGCAGGTGATCAGCGGTGCCCGCCGCGGGCCAAACCGCAAGATGCTCGCTTTGCCGTTGAAGGTCCGCGAATTACGCGCTGCACTGATGCAACTGCTCTCCGGCGTCGAGCGCCGGGAGCTGGGCACCTATTGATCGGAAGACCTTCAGCGGTAACTCGGCGTATCGGCCCTGGCCTATTTCGTGACTGGGTTCCTCGCACTCCGGCGGGCCTGCTTTTTGACCGCGATTAGCGAACCCCTCAGATTCTCGCGATCTCTGATCAAGTGGGGGTCACCTCCGAGACGATACTAGCGTCGAATCCGGATATCCGCGACGATGCGGCAAAATCCGCCGATCTTGACTGCCCGACACTCTTTCTCTACTTTGCGCAAAACCCAAGGCGACGTGGCCAAGTGGCTAAGGCGATGGATTGCAAATCCATTATTCGTGGGTTCGAATCCCACCGTCGCCTCTTTCTATCCGCCGGGCTAAGAGCTCGGCACTTGGGCACCTTTGGCACCTCGGCAATCGGGCGCCTCAGGTTTTCCGGGCCACTGTGGGCCGCCGCCCGCGTCCTTCCACGCTAGGCATCGATCTCGCTGCCAATGGCGAGCCCTGCAAAGGAGGCGGCCGCCGCTTCGCCAGTCTCCGGTTCCCCATCGGCGCCAAGCCGCGAATTGATCGCGGGCAATCGATAGGTGACGTCGGGCTCGCGTTTTATCTTCCGGGGATCCAGGGTCAACCAGTTCTTCAGCCTCGAGAATTCACGGTCGCCATGGAAACGGCGGATGTGGAACGAATCCCTTCCTACGAGATTGTAGCCACCATACGCGCTGCAGAATCCGAGGAATCCAGCCTCGGCGACCGCTTCGATTGCGGCCTGTCGCAGCTGCTCGGGAAGGCCGTAAGGAAACGCGAAATATCGCACCTCGCGTCCGATCATCTGTTCCAATTCGTACTTGGCGTCAATGATCTCAGCTCGGATCGTTTTTCGATCTCGGACTTTGTTGAAATCGACGTGATGCCTCGTGTGACACCCGATCTCGATTCCCGCATCGGACATTTCGCGTAACTGGGCGACTGTGTTGGCGGCCAGCGGCCTGCCTGCTTGCTCGTCGTGGGGAAAAGCAATTTGGTCGCGAATGTGCGACGTTGTCACGAAGTAAGTGCATGGGACGCCGCGTTCGATCAGCAGCGGAATCGCAAAGTCAAAATTGTCGCGGTATCCATCATCAAAAGTGAATGTCACCGCTCGATCTTTCGAGTCGCGATCACGGACGCGTCGTTGGACTTCGGCCAGATCAACCACTTCGAGATGCTTCACGCAGTAATCGACATGTTTGCGAAATTGTTTGCGTGACAGTGTCCAATCATTGGGAACGGAATCCGCAATCCTGTGATAAAAGAGCGCGCAGACCGGCACGCATGATTCGGCGGCGAGCCGTTTCAGCCGCAAACCGCGAGCAGGAGTTGCGATTGCCAGCCGGGTTAGCAAGGCGGCGTGAAGGAGCGGGTTCATCGTATTTGCGACACACGGTTGGCGGATTGGCGGAACTCAATTTGTCGCGGTTCCAGGACAATGTTGCCAAAACCTAGACTCACGCATCAACGAAGGAACCGGCATCGGCAGCGGATAACGCGATCGCGGTTGATCTTCCGCGGCTCTGCGTGCGGTTAAGAGGGTTGTCGCGATTAGGTGGTGAGTCCGCGCTCCCGACACCATCTTCACTTGATTTTCCCGTCCACTTGACCATCCCATTCACTTGACCATCCCATTCACTTGACCATCCCATTCACTTGACCATCCCATTCACTTGACCATCCCGCGGACGTAAGGCTTGATCGCCCCCGCGTGATCGATCACGTGTAAACTCGGGATTCACCACAATCAACCCTTGCGGCAACCTCCCCATGGTTTTTCGGCTTGTTTTTCTATGCCTCGTGTGTGCTACGGTTGGCGTGCACGCAGAAACGCTGCGTCATCCCGCGACGCTTGAGCAGCAGCTCAAGTCCTCCGATGCCCGCTATCTTGCGCGCGAGGTGAGGCTTCGGGGCGACGCGCGGCGCGGTGCGCTGGTTTTCTACAAGTCGGCCGCGGCGTGCGCGATCTGTCATCTCAGCGGCGAGTCCGCCTCGCCTTTGGGGCCAGACCTGGCGAAATTGGGCCAGGTCAGCGACGAACACGTTGTCGAGTCGCTTTTGCATCCATCCAAGTCGATACGCAAGGGTTATGAAACACAATCGGTGCTGACAATCGACGGCCAGGTTTGGGTCGGGATGATCGTTCGGCAAGATGACAAATCGATGGTTCTGAGAGTTGCTTCGGATCTGAATCAGGACAAGGTGATTCCACTCGAGAACGTTGAAGCGGTTAAAAGGCATGACAAGTCGATGATGCCCGAAGGATTGATGACATCGCTGGAAGAGCTGCGGGACTTCTACGATTTGGCCAAGTACATTATCGAAGTTGCGGCGGGCGGGCCGGAGGCAGCGACGGCTTTGAAACCGTCGGCCCAGCAGCTCGCGGTCCGCGATGACACGAAGGATCTCGATCACGCCGGGATCATCAGCAAGCTTCGCGATCGCGATTTTCAAACGGGCAAATCGATCTATCACGGCTATTGTTTCAATTGTCACGGCAGCGATGGCAACACCCCGTCATTGCCCACCGCGCGTGCTTTCGGATCCGATCGGCTGAAATTCGGTTCTGATCCTCACAGAATGTTCCTCACCCTTTCCCGCGGCAACGGGTTGATGGGGCCGATGACGCACTTGACACCAAAGGAGAGGTACCAGGTCGTCCATTATGTGCGCGAGGCTTTCATGAAACCCGCGAACCCGGATTACTTCCAGGTCAATGCAGATTATCTCAGCGGGCTGCCGCGCGGAACCGAAGACGGCACAAGTGTAGTGCAGGTCGATCGAGATTATGGTCCCGCGCTGGGATCCCAGTTGCGTCGAGATTACAGCAGCGTGCTAACCGTCCGGCTTGACGACGCAGCGATCGCTTACGACCTGCACACCATGAACCAGGCCGCAATCTGGCGCGGCGGATTCCTCGATCTCAGCGACACGCAGCACGCACGCGACCGCGGTGAGGGAACCGCGATGCCGCAGGGAGACGAAATCGCGCCTCTTGCGACCTGGCAATGGGGACACGATGGATCGTTGGATTATCCGCGCGAGAATCTGCTGCCCAGGGGACCGCTGCCCAAGCGATGGACGGATTACCACGGCCATTATCTTTCGGGTGAAAAAGTCGTACTCAGCTACGCGATCGATGGCCGCGAGATACTCGAGCACCCTTATTCAGCAAACGGCGCGATCGTGCACGCAATCGAAATCGGACCCGGCGAGCCACTTGTTCTCGCTGTGGCCGAGGCGAGTGGTGCGAATCGCACGGTTCGTTTTGGGAAGGGATTCGGAGGGGGGATCGGATTTTTTCCAGCATCCGAGCGTCGTCAAGATGTTTCTGTCGCCGTTGCCTTGGCTGCCTCGTCGAAAGAGAACGAACTGGAGGACTTCGCGATCTTTCGCGTGCTCGGGGACCACCAGTCGATGCAATGGTCCGTCGATTCACGGAAACGGTTACTCCTTCATATTCCAGCCGATCAAAAACGGCGGACCATCCAGGTATTCCGCATCGAGGGCCATGGCGACGAAGCGGCGAATCGAAAGGTCAGGGCGTTCAGGCATGTCGCGCGTTCCCCGAGAGATTTCATCGGTGGTGGACCGCCAAATTGGCCCTCAGAATTACAAACAACCGGTACCCTCGGACTCGAGCAAGGTGCCTATGCGCTGGACACACTGACGCTTCCCGATTCCACACCTTGGAACACCTGGTTCCGCACGTCGGCACTCGACTTTTTCCCTGACGGGCGGATGGTCGTGACCACCTACGGCGGTGACGTGTGGATCGTATCGGGAATCGATAATGAATTGTTGAACATTCGCTGGAAACGATTTGCAGCAGGCCTCTACGAACCATTCGGTGTGAAAGTCGTTGATGGAGATGTCTATGTGACGTGCAAGGACCGTTTGACCAGGTTGCATGATCGCGATGGCAACGGCGAAGCCGACTTCTACGAGAGCTTCAGTGCTGATACGGACGTATCGGTCAATTTTCACGCTTTCAACTTCGACCTGCAGACCGACTCGGAAGGCAACTTTTATTACGCCAAGAGCGGCCACGGTGGTGACTCCGAGATCCCCGGAGCGGTCATCAAGATTTCTCCCGATGGCGAGCAACGCGAGTTGTTTTGCACCGGATTTCGCACGCCTAACGGCATGGGCATGCTGCCCGATGGACGGCCGACCGCGAGCGATAACCAGGGTCAATGGACGCCGGCATCCAAGATCAGCCTGCTGCGTGAGGGTGGTTTCTACGGGTGGGTCAACAATTATTCCGTCCCTGGAAAATGGTCGCCCGGCGGCGGGACGATCGACCTCGAAAAAGTCGTCCCGCCGACGACATTTGATCCGCCACTGGTTTGGATGCCTCAGGAGTTTGACAATTCGTCGGGCGGACAACTTTGGGCGGATGACCCGCGTTGGGGGCCCCTGTCCGGTCGATTGTTGCACACCAGTTTCGGAAAGGGTTGGATGTCTTACGCGATGATCCAAGAGGTCGGCGACGTCGCCCAGGCCGCGATCATCAAGTTGCCATTTGATTTTCGAACTGGAATCATGCGTGCCAGGGTCAACCCGGCCGACGGTCAGGTTTACGCGACCGGTTTGCAGGGTTGGAATGGAAACGGGCGGTTCGGGTTGCAAGCCGGTGGCGTGCAAAGATTGCGGTACAGGGGAAAGAATCTCCCAATGGTCACCGATTGCAGAGTCGAAAGCGACGGCCTTCGCATTGACTTCAACTTTCCGCTCGATCCCGATTCGGCGAGTGATCTCGGATCGTACATCGCGCATCATTGGAATTATCACTGGCGAAGCGATTACGGATCGGACATGTACTCGCCAACGACGGATGAGCCGGGGGTCGAAAAAATCAACATCGAATCGGCATCACTTGGTAGCGATGGAGCGAGCGTCAAGTTGAATATCCCGGGATTGAAACCAGTCAACCAGGTCCATTTGATCGTGAACGTGAAGAGCCGCAACGGAGACTCTTTCGAGGAAGAGATCTACTGGACGATCAACCGAGTCCCCTAGGTGATACAATGCCGGTCGTTTCGGACAAAGCCGTGATGGTTTGTCCTGATCACCGAGCGATCGACACCTCCCCGTTCATTTCGAGAGTAATGCTATGGCTATCGACCGCCGCAAATTCACCAAATCCGCTCTCACGACCACGGCGGCGATCGCTGCAAGCGGTCCGCTGATTCTTGGCGCGGACGACAAGGCCGGGTCGAGAGAAGCGATCGTCGGCAGCGGCGAACATACCTATCGGTGCGTGCACCATTGGGGGCGAGATTCGCTTCCCAGCACCCATGATTACGGGAATGCGTCGCATGGCGTGACGATTGACAAGCAGGGAATGATTTACATCACTCACACGGGACGTCCCGATTCAGTGTATGTGTTCGATCCGGAAGGACGATTTGTCAAAAGCCTGGCTGGCTTCCATGCCGCCCGCAGCAAGGACTCGAGTGTCGCCAGCGGGCACGGCATCGATATTCGGGACGAAGATGGCGAAGAATTTCTGTACCTTGCCGCCGCCAATACAGGCATGTCTTTCGCGAAGATAACGCTCGATGGCGAAGTTGTCTGGCAGCGGTTAAAGGACGAAATTTTCGAGCATGCCGACTTTGCTGCTCGCAAGGATCTCCGATTCCGCCCCACCAACACAAGCTTTCGTCCCGATGGTGGTTATTACCTCGGTGATGGATACGGAAGCAATTATTTGTACGAGTACAACTCCGACGATGAATTCGTACGTGCGATTGGTGGTACCGGTACATCCAACGGCCAGTTCCGGACGCCGCACGGCCAGTGGCTCGACGCACGTGACGGGACGCCGAAGTTGGTTGTTGCGGATCGAGCCAATGCGCGGTTGCAATGGTTCGATATGGATGGGCAACACGTCCGCACCCAGGACGGCTTTCTGTTTCCAGCCGACATTGATACACAGGGCGACTTGATGTTGGTTCCCGATTTGCACGCACGGATCACAATCCTTGACAAAGAAAACAACCCGATCGCACAGTTGGGTGATGACCAGCAATGGCGATCACGCGTGCTCGACGGGAAAGAAAAAATGCGTGCTAGCCCCGAGAAGTGGCAGGCCGGCAAATTCATTCACCCCCATGATGCCTGTTTCGACACCGAAGGAAACATCTTTGTCGCCGAATGGGTGCGAGGTGGCCGTGTGACAAAGTTAATCAAGGTATAAGCATCAGCGCGTCAGATCGTGCGACGCACGAAATCGCGTCATTCATTACCCTTGTCGCGAAGAATCGCGAAGGGATAAATGCCTGAGGAGTGCCCGTCGCTGAAAGCGATGTTGTAGGCATAGGATCCGACTGGACGCATCGATTCAATTCTCACAGGTCGCGCTTCGGCGGTGCTTAGCACCGGCAACATCGTCGGTTTCGGCGCAGCAGCCGCATCGCCGCTGTCGCGTTTTTTTTCGCGACAGGTCGCGCAGGGACAAATCTTACGCAATTCGGAAGCGGTCCATCGCGTTTGGGACTGATCGTCCCACGTGATCACAATGGCCCCATCGCCTTCACGCTCGATTGCGATTGGCTGCAGGTCATCGTTTGGTGAAACTGATTCGGTCATGATCGGTATCTTGTTGTGTGTTGTCGCGGTGGTAAGTCGATCATGACTCCGGTCGAACATTTCGCTGGTCAATCAATCGTCTGGCTTTCGCCTCGAATCGTGGCAGGGTTTGGTCGGGAACGGTTATGACCCCGACACGCATCGCGAGCCGATCTCGAAGCAGATCCGAGAGTGCCGATGCGGTCGCATCGTCCGATTCGATCTCAATCGAGAGTTGATCCATCTCGTCGTGTCGCGAGGCAATCATGCGAAATTCGACCGAAGGATCGACCTCGCGCACGATGGCTTCAACGCTGCTTGGAAAAACGTTCACTCCGCGAATCACCATCATGTCATCGGCGCGTCCGAGAACGCCGCCATCGAGCCAAAGGAATCGACAAGCTTGGTCATGGTTCCGATAGGCTCGTACGATGTCGCCGGTGCGATATCGAATCGCAGGCCCGCCAAGTCGACCGAGATTGGTCATCACCAATTCCGCTTCTTCGCCGTCGCGGGCCGGTATCCCTCGGGGATGTTGCTCGTCGAATCTCAATACCTCGGCGATGAATTCCGATTCGATGACATGGATGCCCTTCCCATCGGTGCTGCCGAATCCCCAGGCGCCGAGTTCGCTGGCACCGGTGTGGTCGATCACTCGGGCGTCCCACGCGTTTTCGATTCGCTCGCGGACGACCTTCATCGAACCGCCTGGCTCGCCCGCAACGATGATTCGGTCGACCGCCGTCGATGGTAGATCGATGCCACATTTCTCAGCGACCGTCACCAAGTGTAGCGCGTAGGTGGGCGTACAGCAGACGATCCTGCAGCGATAATCTTCGATCATTCGAAGCCGGTTTTCGCTCGACATCCCGCCGCCTGGCACCACCATCGCTCCGCGGCGCACCAACGCATCGTTGGCAGTCCAGAACCCGATGAACGGACCAAACGAAAACGCCATCATCGCAATGTCCCCCGACGTCACCGCAGCTTCATCGAGCACAAAGTCCCAGCAATCGAGCCACCAATTCCAATCGGAGGCCGTGTCGACCACTGGCATCGGCCATCCACTCGTCCCACTGGTCTGGTGCAGCCGCGAATATATCTCGGGCGGCTGGTCAAAGATTCTCGCAGGCTGGCCTCGCTGGTCGGCAACCAGATCGGACTTGCCGAGCAATGGAATCGATTCCAGCTGGGAAAGCGATACCAGCGGCAACTCGATCCCCGCGAGTCGCTGCTGATAAAACGGTCTCTTACCGGCAACTTCCAGGACGGCGTTCAAGCGAGAAAGCTGCAACGATCTCAGCGATTGGAGTTCCAGCTGTCGTAGCGTTTCGCGGCTCGAGTCGGTCAAGGTACCAATCTGTGCGTTGGAAGCGGGGCTCGTCGGTCGTAAGTGAATCTCGCGAGGGCCCTACAATTTAGCAGCCACCGTAAAGTCGTGTCGGGCTACGAGATTGTCGAAAGTCCGCGTGCGGACACCCCAAGTTGACAACGACCAAAGCGTTGACCGAACATACCCTGATGATTGCCAAACCGAGTTCGCGAAGTCCCCGTCGAAATTCCTTTGTTTCCACCCTATGACTGACCCATCCACCCTCCCCATTTTCCCTGAGTCCGGCCGTGTTGCGGCGGTCGATTTTGGGAGTGTCCGGATCGGGATCGCAATCTGTGACCCGGAGCGGATTCTCGCCAGTCCGCTGGAGGTTCATGCGGCGGCAAATTGGAGGGACGATGGGGACTACTTCCGATCGCTCGCCACGGCGGAAAGACTCGTCGGCTTTGTGGTGGGATTGCCAATTCACTGCGACGGAGGCGAAAGTCAAAAGAGTGTGGAGTGTCGGGAATTTGCCCGATGGTTGGCTGATCAGACCGCGCTTCCGGTGCGGCTGTTCGATGAGCGATTTACCACCGCGGACGCGAAACAGCGAATGGCTGGCGGCGGTTACACACGCAAGAAAAAAAAGAAGAGAGTCGATGCGGTTGCGGCACTCGTACTTTTGGAATCGTTCCTCGAAGCGTGCCGCTACCACGACGAGATTGCAGGCGAAGAAATCGATGCCAGGTCGACCGGCGGTGAAAGCCTCGACGATTAGAGGCTCGCAACATGCCGAGTGGAGTTGAATGGGCGGACAGCTGCTGAGCGGGCGAGCGAACGGATGACGTTATGCGTCACCATCTGTAAGCCGATCGAGGTCGCAGGGTGCAGGGTGCGACGGTGGGTGACCGGTTCACAGCAACTCGAACCAAGTGGCAAACGCGTCGCCATTGAGTTCGAAAGATCGTGAAAGCATCGTCTGTTGTTTCGCTCAACGCTCAGGCCGCTTCGTTTCCGACCAACTGATCGAGCAGATCGGCAAATCGTTGTTCGGCCTCGTGACGGCGGCGAATTCGCTCGCTAATGCTCCAGCTCGAACGGATACGCAAAACGCGTTGCGAGATCTCCAGATCCGAGGGAAGCGTCTCAATTTGAGCCGAAGAAGTCGATTTCGCGACAGTGGGTTCACAAGTGGCAGTCAACATGATTGAAATCCTCCTGAAATGTACTTCGCCCAGTGTGGGGGCATCTTGCTTCGAGCCAACTCGGCACGACAAGATTTGTTAAGTGCAACCAGCGTGCCAATCAGAAGAATTGACACGATCCTCACAGCGGAGTTCGCTCAAAAACGGGCTTTTTTGCCCACGGATCGCCGATGTCGAATTTTTGACATTCGACAACCCATCCCGTGTGAGTGCTACGAGGGGTCGATGGGCGGCCACCACTTTTCTTCAAACGTTTGCAATTCCTCCAAACGTTGTTCGGGCAATACCAGCAATTCGAGGTTGGTTGTGTCATCCTCTCCGACGATCGCGTCGAGGAGTTCGCGCAAGGCCGATCGACCACAGGTTCCGCGGAGTTCGCAGTATTGGACCCTGCCCTCCGCGTCGTCGTAGATCATTCCGAAGACGTGATCGCCGTCCGAACCGCTGGTCCACGCGAAAGAGCCGTCTGGCTCAAAATACAGTCGGGCCAGTTTCACGAGCCGAGCTTCGGACTCGGCGAAACTCGTGGGGAGAGGTCCGCGGTTGCGACCGTACAGGTAAAAGTGGAACGGACTCACTGCAATCTCGATTTCGGCGAGGCGAAGAACATGGCTCTCCAGTCGGAAATGTGCTCCGATCATCGTAACGCGGTCGGTTTGTCCGCACGTGGGCCCCGGGAAAGCAGACCCGGGAAAGCAGACCCGGGAAAGCAGACTCGGGATAGCAGGCCCGGAAGAGCGGACTCGGGATAGCAGCCGTGTGAAACTGGGGCCAGGCGAAGTGCAGATGGAAAACGACAAACGAACGTTGACGGCTTTGGATCATATTTCTTAGCGTCAGCTCGGATAATCATCGACAATTCCTGTGGACACGCCCTTGTTAGGTTTCCGCAACATCGCGAGTCGCCGCTCACCTGTATGGATCGCTGCTGCGCTGTTGGCGTGCGGTTTTTCTGCAACCGGCACCTCCGAGGCGCAAGTCAACGCCCAAATCAGTGATCAAGAAATCGTCGAGCTGAATCTCGCCGGCTCGGTCAGTCTGCCACAGCTTGTCGAGGCGATGTCGAAGCAACTCGATGTACGGTTTCTCTACAGCGCCGACCTTGCAAACCGGCAAGTGACCGTTTACACGCCGGCTCGTTTGCCCAAAAACGTGCTGCGGGCGCTGCTGGGCAGTCTGCTCAAGGGCGAGAATCTTGCGATTGTCGACTCCGATGTGCCGGGATGGAAAAGGATCGTCGACATTGCCGACATCGTTCCCTATGCGGCGGCGGGCGAAGCGGGCGAAGTCCTCCAGCGTGACGGTCCCGCAGCCGTGGTAACCCAGGTCGTCCCCGTGCGAAACGCGGATATCACGCGGATCACGCAATTGCTTCGGCCGTTCCTCTCCAATGGTGCGAATTTCATCACGCTGCCCGAGAACCGGTTGGTGATCGTGACCGACTACGCCCAGAACGTAAAAAAGATGTTCGAGCTGTTAAAGCTGATCGACGAGCCGACCGGTCAGGCGGTGATTGAATTCTACGAGACCAGGAATCGGACGCCAGCATCTCTGATCGAGCAGGTCGAAGCCTTGCTTTCCAAGGAAGGGACGGCGGCATCGGCAACCGAGACGAAGTTGTTCAATGACGCGTCCGGCCGACGCGTGGTGGTCGCCGGTGAACAGGATCGCGTCGAGCGGATCATGTTGTTATTGAAACAACTTGACACCGGGATGGACTTCCAAACGCGGGTGTACCGACTACAGAATGTCTCGGCCGAACGGATCGACAAGCTGGTCCGAGGATTGATCAGCAGCGACGAAGCGGAAACGGCGATGGAGACGACGATTGACGAGGATGGCAACTTGTTGATCGTTCGCGCCTCGGGCGAAGTTCACAGCCAGATTGAAACGTTGATCGAGGAAGTCGACCGACCCGTCGATTCTTCGGAGAGCCCGATTCAGTTCTACAAGCTCCGCAACGCCAATGCGATCGAAGTTCTCTACTCGCTGCTTGCACTCCAGCAGGCAGCCGGTGCGGGGCAATTCCAGCAGGCGGGCGGTTTGGGAAGTGGTGCCTTCGGAACGCTTGGTGGGCTGAACGTCGGTGGCGTGATGCCCGCCTTTGGTATCAGCCCGCTCGGCGGCGTTGTTCCGATGGGCGGCGTGCCATCGACGAGCTTGCCGTTACGGGATGTCGACGCAGCGAGTGCGGGTGCGAACGGCGGATCGATGCAGCAAAACCAGAACGCGGCGCTATCACCGTTGATCGGCTCGCCGACCGGCGGCATGGGCGTACCTGGTCAAATAGGCGGCGGACTCGGTGGAGGGATGCAGGTTGCAACCTTGCCCGGCGGAGCTCGCGTTTCGGCGGACGTTGCAACCAACAGCCTGATTGTGTTTGCCCCCGCCAACGTGCAGCCGATCTATGAGAAGCTGATTCGTTCACTTGACCAACGGCGCCCCCAGGTGATGATCGAGGCCGAGATTGTGGCGGTCGACACGAGCGACAATTTCTCGCTCGGCGTGGAGGTTTCGATCGGCGACCGCCAGGGGAACAGCCAGCTGTTCAAGTTCACCTCCTTCGGTCTCAGCCAGATTGACTCATCGGGGATGATCACGCCGTCGCCCAGTATCGGCTTCAACGGGGTCTTGCTTGATCCCGACGTGGCCGACGTGATCGTCAAAGCGATTTCGAGCCATAGTCGCGGTCGTGTGCTCGCCTCGCCGAAAATTCTCGTCAACGACAACCAAACTGGGGTCCTTGAAAGCGTCGCAACCCAGCCGTTTTCGAGTGCAAATGCGTCGAACACCGTCAGCACCACCTCGCTGGGTGGCGAGCAGGAAGCCGGTACAATCATTACAGTCACACCTCACATCAACGAGGACGATCATCTTCAATTAGAATTTGAGGTGGAATTCAGCGCGTTCACCGGCACTCAGACGGCATTGATAAACGATAACGGCAGCGTAAGCGGCGTATTGCCCGCGACCCGACAGGTCGACAAGGTGGAAAGCGTCGTGACCATTCCTGATGGCAAGACCGTGGTTGTCGGCGGGCTGAAGCGGGTGGACGAGAGTAACGGGTTCACCGGTGTTCCGTTTGTTGAGAACATTCCACTGTTGCGCGAGTTGACGAGTCTTTCGGCCAGCGACGAATCTACAACCTCCTTTTTCCTTTTCATTCGACCCAGAATTTTGCGGGACTCGCGGTTCCGCGATCTGCGATACTTATCTGATATTGAAATCCAGGACGCTCAAATCCCGGGCGACGCTCCCACGAGTCGTCCGATGCTCATCCCATGCCTGAAACCACCGACGCAAACCGCCCGGCACCCCAGCCGCATGCCGCACCCCAGCAGCATGCCGCAACCCTAGTCGACGCCGGCGTCGATCGATCCACTGCCGTCGGATCCGCTTCTTCGAATCAACTTGAAACTCTCGCTGATGCTCTTCATTGTGGCATCCTCGACGATCTTTCGTCGCTTGTTCCGCACCATGAATTCCTGAAGCGATTTGGAATCGCTTATGCCCGATCGCACCGCGTGATCGGGTTCGAGAGGGATGGCTCGCTCTGCGTGGCCGTTTGCGATCGTGACGGGTACGACCACCTCGATATCGTCGGCCGTGCGCTGAGGCAGACCGCCGAACCGATTCTGGCGACCGAGGCGGCGATCCAGAAAGCGATCAACGTTGCGTACGCCGATCGGTCGAGCCAGGCCCAACAGGTGATCGACGCGATTGACCGCGACACCTTGTTGCGGGAAGTCAATTCGTTGACGTCACGCGAGGACCTGTTGGACACCGAGGGCCGCGCGCCGATCATTCGGCTGGTCAATCATTTGTTGTTCGATGCCGTCAAGGCAGGTGCATCGGATGTGCACATTCAACCTTACGAAGATCGCGTGATCGTGCGCCAGCGGATCGACGGGGTGTTGTTTGACAGCTTCGAGATACCCAAGGCTGTGCAGGAAGAGGTGCTGACCCGCGTGAAAGTTCTCGGCAAGATGAACATCGCCGAAAAACGTCTTCCGCAGGATGGCCGGGCGACGGTCCAGTTGGGCGATCGAACAGTCGATTTAAGAATTGCGTCGCTTCCAACAAGTCACAACGAGCGCATCGTGATTCGGTTGCTCGATAAGAGCGCGCGGCTGTACACGCTTGGCGAACTCGGCATGCCGCCGCATTATCTGGACGTCTTTCGCCAATTGATCCAGCGAGATCACGGCATGATCCTGGTCACCGGCCCCACCGGCAGCGGTAAAAGTACGACGCTGTATGGGGCGCTCCAGGAAATCAATTCACACGATCTGAACGTGCTGACGCTCGAAGACCCGATCGAGTACCAGTTGGACGGAATCAGCCAAACGCAGATCAACGAGAAAAAGGGAATGACGTTTGCCTCCGGGATGCGGAGCGTGTTGCGTCAGGATCCCGACATCATCATGGTCGGCGAAATCCGCGATGGCGAAACGGCCGTGATGGCGATCCAGGCATCGCTAACGGGACATTTGGTTTTCAGCACATTGCACACCAATGATGCCGCCAGCGCGGTGACGCGTCTTTTGGATCTCGGCATTGAACCCTATTTGGTCAGCAGTTCGTTGGTCGCGTCGCTTGCTCAGAGGTTGGTGCGGCGGTTGTGCGAAGAGTGCAAACAGCCCGATTCGAATCGCTCTGCTGGTTTGCCCCGTCCACCCGAGTCGCTGTTGAAAGATCAAGGAATCGACGCGGCGGAGCTGTCGGGCGTGTATCGACCGGTCGGGTGCGACGCATGCCGTGGGACCGGTTTTCGAGGCCGTGTTGGTTTGTTCGAGTTGCTGGTGTTGGACGATGCCTGTCGGGACCTGGTTCAATCTCGTGGAAATGCGTCGCAGATGCGCGATGCGGGTCTCGCGGCGGGAATGCATTTGTTGGCGACCGACGGGATTCTGAAAATCCATCAAGGCGTGACGACGTTGGACGAAGTGATGCGTGTGACCACGCTGTAGATGCAAAGCAATCTTGCTTTGCGAAAGATTCTTATCGATGGCAGTCTTTTCTTATACCGGAATCAATCGCGAGTCGACGATCGTGCGTGGCACGGTTGCCGCCGATAGTCCGCGCCAGGCCCGTGACCAGCTTCGCGGCCAGGGCGTGCGGGTCAAGCGGCTGGCTGAGATGGCTGGAAAGACCGGCAATGCTTCCTGGCCGCGGTTTTCCCTTTCTTCGTCCAAGGCGCAGTGGGCGACTGCGGTTCACGAACTGGCAATGATGCTGCACGCCGGTATCCCGATGCTCGATGCGATCGACACAATTGCAGAGCAGAACCATGGCTCGTTTCGCGCCGCGATGCTTGGTGTTCGTGACAAGGTGGCGGCGGGATCATCGCTGGCCGAGGCATTGGGCCAGCGGCCCGACTTGTTCGATGCTGCGTCAGTACACATGGTCGAGGTGGGTGAGAACTCCGGAACCCTCGATGCGGTTCTCGACCAATTGGCGGAATTCAAACGAAAGCAATTGGGCCTTCGCGACGCCGTGACCACGGCGATGGTATACCCGTTGTTCCTGGTTTGCTTCGGCGCCGCTGCTGCGCTCTTCTTGATGACTTCGGTGTTGCCGCCGTTGCTGGAGAACTTGCAGGAAACGATGGAAGTGCTGCCGTGGCCTACGCGAGTCGCCAAGGCGCTCAGCGACCTGCTGTTGAGTTACGGATGGCTGATTGGAATTGGGTTGGTTGCCGTTGTATTCGGTGTGATCACGTTTTGTCGGACCGATCGCGGTAAGGAACTCTGGCACCGGACACTGTTACGAATGCCCCTGATCGGTCCGATGGCGGTCAAACAGGGTGTCGCTCGCATCGCCATGATCATCGGCACGCTTTCACGCAGCGGGGTGGAATTAACACGAGCAGTTGAGTTGGCCGAACGTTCGACGGGCAACGTGATTTTCAAGAAAGCATTGCGCGAATGCGGAGACCGGATTGCCGCCGGCGAAGAGGTTGCCGACGCGCTGCGTCAAAGTGGTGCCTTTCCGCCACTGGCGGTGCGAGTCTTTTCGGTCGGGCAGGAATCGGGAAAGCTCGACGAGATGCTGTTTCGGCTTGCAGATGATTATGATGCACAAGTGGCGACCGCCTCGGCGCGTTTTACGGCATTGCTCGAACCGATACTGATCCTTGTCCTGGCGGCACTCGTTGGCTTTTTATTATTGGCGACGATCCTTCCGATTTTGGAGGCGGGAAATGTTATGTAACAACAGTGGCGGGGCCGGAAAAATCCATCGGGCTCGTCACGCGTTTTCGCTGGTTGAATTGATCGTCGTGATGGTCATCCTTGGGATGCTCGCGGGGCTGGTCGCGGTCCGTACACGCGGTTACTTGATTTCGTCCAAGCAGAACGCCGCCAAGGCCGAAATCGCGAACATCGTCAAGGCAATCGAAACTTTCTATGCCGACCAGGGACGATACCCGACGACCGACGAAGGGCTTGAGGTTCTCGCCGAAGGGACCGACACGTGGCCCGACGGTTTCCTGAACAAGGTTCCTCGCGATCCGTGGAAGAATTCCTACGAATACGTCAGCCCCGGGACGACCGAGCCTTACGAAGTGCTTTGCCTCGGCGCCGACGGACGTGAAGGGGGCGAGGGCGAGAACCGCGACTTTTCGAGTGAATCGTTGGACGGCATCGATGCTTAATCGTGATCACGGCGTTTGCCGAGTTTCCCATCATCAGCGACCTCGAGATTTCTCCGCCGAATCGCGACGCACCGCGTTCACGATGATTGAGTTGGTGGTCGTGATCATGATCATCGGCCTGCTTGCAACTTTGGCGGTCATTTCTTTTGGTGGCACGGTTGACCGATATCAGCTGAGCCGCGCGGTGGAAACAATCGAAATGTTCGACGCGCGGGCGCGCCGCGATGCCCGTGCATCGCGGAGGATCGTTCGAACGACCATCGATCGTGACGATAACCGCCTTGTCATTGAGTCGGACGAACCATCAGCGCAGTATCGAATTCCGCGCAGGGTCGAAATCCGCGAGATCCGAGTTCCGCGTCGCGCCGTCGTCGGAAGTGAGTTCGATGTCGAGTTCGATCGCGAGGGTCGCTCGGTGACCTACGCGATCGAGCTGAAACGAGGCAACATGAGCCGGTGGATGCTGGTGTTAGGCGCCAGTGGTCAAGTCTTGACGTTGGCAAGCGAGAGGGAGGTCGATGAAATCTTGTCGCTTTGACGATCGCGTCGCGTTCACGCTCCTGGAAGTCGTCGTCGGCCTGCTGTTGATGGCAACTGTTCTGGTCGGATCGCTGTTGTCGTTCTCCGCGCATCGGAAGCAGCGACGCGTGGCGGAAGCCAAGATCGTGGCAGTGGAGTTAGCCGACGAGTGGTTGAATCGCTGGATGATCAGCCCCGATGGTATCCCGCCCTCTGACCGCGGCTGGGTCGCCGGCAGACCGAACTGGTATTGGCAAACCAGTGTGGTTGGAACGGCAGCCCCGGCAGGCATTGCGTTGCGAGTGATTCGGTTCGAGATCGTCGAAGTGACCGATGACCGTTTGCAGCGTCCGTTGGCGACCGTCGAAGTGGTGGGGCCAGCCGAATGATGAGAAGAAAGATGCACCGCGGCGGTTTTACGCTGATCGAATTGGTCGCTTCGGCTCTGTTGGCGGCAATGATGACCGCAGGCCTGATGAGTATCGTCTGGTCGGCGGTTCGCGAATCAAACCAGCTGCGCCGATCCGATGCGGGCCTTGCTTCGGTGTCGACGCTGACCGCTCAAATGAGGATCGATTTTTACAATGCGCGGGGCATGCTCGTCGATTCGTCAGGGATAACGTTGCACGGATTCCTCGGCCGTGATTCGCGGTCCGGCCAATCATTGATGATCCCGGGACGCGTGCGGTATGAGAGTTCAATGGTTGCCGGCCGCCGAGTTCTTTTGCGAGTGGTTGGCGAGAACTCGCGCGAACCGGTTTGGATCGGCGTCATGACCTTGCAGATCGAGCCGCTTCAAGAATTCGATACCGACGACGAACGATTGCCGCTAGCAGAAACTGGAGGGTTGCCGGAAGTGCCGATCCAGTTTCGTGTCACGATGCTTGGTGAAGATGGCCGAACTCTTTGGCGCGAGGTGATCCATCATCACGAAGGCTAGGGTTCATGCCGCGAATATGTTCGCACGTGCTTCAGGGCCGGTTGCGCTAACCACGGGCCTTGGAGAACCAAGTTGCGCGCCTACCAGGCCCGAGGCTAGCGCCTGCGGCTCATATTTCCAGACAGAGCCTGGGGTTCGTGCTTCAGAGCCGGTTGCGCTAACCACGGGCCTCGGAGAACTGTGTCGCATGCCAACCAGGCCCGAGGCTAGCGCGCAGGGCTCACGTTGCCAGGCAGAGCCGAGGGTTCGTGCTTCTGAGCCGATGGCGCTAGCCACGGGCCTGGGAGAATCAAATTGCGCGCCGACCAGGCCCGAGGCTAGCGCCTGCGGCTCATATTTCCAGACAGAGCCTGGGGTTCGTGCTTCTGAGCCGATGGCGCTAGCCACGGGCCTCCGAGCACTGTGTCGCATGCCTACCAGGCCCGAGGCTAGCGCCTGCGGCTCATGTTGCCAGACCGGGTTTGGAACAAAGTTCAAACGTAAGGGCAGGCGCGGGTATGTATTGCTGATCGTGATTGCTGTTTCGGTTCTCGTGATTACGGTTTTGGGCACGCTCGCAAAATTGAGTCTGCGCCGCGGACTTGAAGCCGCGGACGCCGAACGGGCTCTCCAGCAACGTTGGGGAGCACTGACCCTTGAACGCGTTATGCTCGACCGGGCTGCGGAGGTTTTTCAGGCGCGTGAGGAGCGAGCGAAGAGATTGATGCCCAAAGAGCCACCACCGCCGTCGATTCGTGCCGCGCTGACCCTG
>JAHELS010000226.1 GCA_024644085.1 Rhodopirellula sp. | reverse complement strand
TTTGTCCCAAACGAGATTCGCAGCAGGTTGTTTTCTTGAGACTCGATGCGACCGGTCAATCGTTGTCCCGCAGTGCTGCCTCGAGGGCAGCGATCGTTTCGGGTGACGGTTTGAAGCTGCCGGGTCGATTGCCGGCCGCGATCAATTGAGGCGTCCAGCCATGTTTGTTCTTGCGATTCCAAACTTCCCCCCGGGCACCGAGTTGGTGCAACAGCGCGACCGCGAGCGGGTAGTTGCGATAGGCTGCCCCGTGCATCGCGGTCTCACCATTTTCATCAACAACGTTGGGATCGGCGCCGAGGTCCACGAGCCACTGGATCGTGGCCAGGACTTCGGGTTCCGTCCCCGCTTCTTCTCCGACCGCGACGACGCCGATTCCCGCGGCGGCCATCAATGGAGTGCAGCCATCGGCGTTGGGAATCGTCGGATCAGCCCCCAATTCGAGCAACAGTTTCAACAGCGGAAGATCCGCAGTTTTGGCCGCCAGCAGAAAAGGGGTGGCGCCCTTCATGTTCAATTTTGCGCGACCGCCGGACCCTTTTTGCAGTTGCCGGTTGACATCGGCACCGGCGGCCACAATGTCGCGGACAAATTGCAGGCTATGCAATCGACCAGATCCTCGCGGCGGCGGGTCCCCGTCGACGCCATCGCCACGATTGGTTTTGCGTACCCAAGTGATTGCGTGTAAGGGTGTAAACCCGCTGCGTTGGTCATTGGGATCGGCGCCCGCGGCGACCAACCGCATCGCCAACTCGAAGTGACCACTTTCGACGGCGAGCAACAGCGCGGAGGTGCCGTTGCGCGGATGCCGACCGCCGGTCTTCTCAGGTCGCATCGCCCGGCTGACGTCGACGCCCTCATCGAGCAGCCGATTGACGACGTGGATGTGTCCCTGGCGGGACGCAAACATCAGGGCGCAGAACCCGGATTTCAATCGATAATCCACTTCGGCTCCGCCTCGCAGCAATCGGTCGACGGCGTTGACGTTCCCGTCGGCTGCTGCCCACATCAATGCTGTTTGGCCACGTCGTTCCTTTGCGTTGACATTGGCACCTTCATCGATCAACGCCGCGACAACCTCTGCGTTGCCGGTCCGTGCGGCGGTCATTAACACAGTTTCGCCGCTGGCGAGAGTGGCATTCGGATTCGCACCGGCCTCAAGCAACGCCGCGGCAATTCGCGCGTCGCCGTTGCGACAGGCGATGGTCAACGCTGCGACGTTGTACTCGTTCTCGGCATCTGGGTCGGCGCCCGCAGCGATCAGCTTTTCGACCGTACGGTGATGACCGTGAAACACTGCCCAGTGGAGTGCCGTCATGCCGTCGCCTTGGACCGCGCTGACGTCGGCGCCTGCAGTAATCCGCTGGGCAGCGAGATCCCAGAGCCTCTGTTCGACCAAGTGGGCGATAGGAACGTTGGAGGAATCGGCGTCTTGCTGGGCAAGCTCGGTGCGTTGCTGGGCAAACGCTGGAGACCAAATCAGCAAAGCAGCGGCAAACCACGACGTTGTCAACAGTCGGCACATCAACGATTGTTTACGACTCAAAGGATCGTCAACTCAAAGGTTCACCGGATCAAACAATTCGTCCACCGTTCCATTGCTGTCAGCGAACGAATCCATCGGTACACCCACTTTGTTCAGAAGTGTCAGGTGCAAGTTCGCCAACGGCGTTGGTTGATCGAATCGGATGTGTCGTCCACCGCGCATGTTGCCCGCCGCACCGCCGGCAACCAGGATCGGTAGATTCGTATGGTCGTGGGCGTCGGGATCACCCATTCCGCTGCCATAAAGAAGAAGCGAATGGTCCAGCAGGGTTCCTTCACCTTCGGGTGTGGCCCCCAATTTCTCGAGAAACTCGGCGAACAGCGAGACATGGAACTGATTGACCTTGGCGACCTTGGCCAGTTTTTCGGGATCGTTCCCGTGGTGGGTGATCGGGTGGTGTGGATCGGGCACGCCGATCTCAGGATAGGTACGCGTACTCGCTTCGCGCGCGAGTTGGAACGTGATCACCCGTGTGATGTCGCCCTGGTAGGCAAGCAGTTGCAGATCAAACATCAATCGGGCGTGATCGGCGTAGGCAGCAGGCACGCCGACGGGCCGGTCGAGATCCGGCAGCGGGTTGTCATTCGCGGTTGTCTCGGCCTGCTCGATTCTGCGTTCGACTTCGCGAATGCTTTCGAGGTATCCGTCGATCTTGTTTCGGTCCGATGCGCCGACGCGCCGTTTGAGCCGACGAATTTCTCGAGTCACCGAATCGAGCAAACTGGCGCGTTTCTTCAACGCTTCTTTCCGCTGCTCGGGTGTGCCTCCATCGCCGAACAATGTTTCGAAGACGAGCCTCGGATGGGCTTCCGACGGAAGCGGTGTGGTGGGCGATGACCACGACAAATTGTTTTGATAGACACATGCGTATCCGTTGTCGCACTGGCCGACGGTCGAGAGCAGGTCCATCGAAAGCTCGAGCGAAGGCAACTGAGAGTTGCGGCCGATTTCTCGTGCCGCGATCTGGTCGACGGTCGTGCCAAGATAATAGTCGGTGCTTTCGGTACGTTTGGCACGGGCCGCGCTCAGGAACGCGGAATTTGAGGTCGCATGGGAACCGGGGTAGGCATTTTGAAGGTCCATTCCCGTGATCACCGATACCTGGTCCTTGACCTTCTCAAGCGAATTCAGGCTTGAGGGAAGTTGGTCGAGGTCGTCGTTGTCGGGAGTCCACTGTGCCGGGTTGAATCCCATCGGCATGTAAAGGTAACCGAGGCGGCGCAGCCGTGCCGGACTTGCCGGCGTCGCCGCGGTCGCGGTCATCGACGGGATCATTGCATCGAGAAGCGGCAAGGCCAACGCGGTGCCCGCACCTCGCAGAAGGGTGCGACGTGGAATCGCTTTACGTGTGATGATCATTCAGCAGTTCTCATTTGAAATGGAGTGCTTGTGACGATTCCCTCGATGACTGCCGAGAACTTGAAGTCATTTTCCTCGGCCAAACGTACGACGCGGCGTACGGCCGGTCCATCGTCATGCCGAATCCCTCGCCCGAGAGCAAAGGTCATCAGTTTTTCACTCAGCGTGCCGACAAATACCTCAGGACGTTCCAGTATACCGGCCTCGAGCTCGGCGACACCGGCAATTTCCGAGCCATCAGGCAGGGATCCCTGGGAATCGATGGCGAGAGTTCCGTCCCATTGCCGCCAACGACCGACCGCATCGAAGTGTTCGAGAGCGAATCCCACCGGGTCCATCAGGTCGTGGCAACTGGCGCATGCAGGATCGGCGCGATGTTGGGCCAGACGCTCGCGGACCGAGGTGGTCGACAAGGTCGTTTTCTCTTCGAGGTTCGGAACGTTTGGCGGGGGCGGGGGCGGCGGTGTTCCGAGAATGTTCTTCAGGATCCAATGACCGCGAATCGTGGGCGAGGTGCGCGTCGCATAGGATGTCACCGTCAGGATGCTGCCGTGTCGAAGCAGACCGCCGCGATGGGAGGCGGGATCGAGGTCGACGCGGCGAAAGTGGCTGCCAAAAACATGCGGGATCCCGTAGTGCCGCGCCAGACGTTCATTCAAGTGGGTGTGATCGGAACGAATCAGATCCAACACGCTTCGATCATTTTCGACGATATCGCCAAACATCAGTTCGGTCTCACGGCGAAACGCGTCGCGAAGGTTGTCGTCGAAGTCGGGAAACAGCCGCAGGTCGGGTGTGATGGAATCAAGATTCCGCAAGTACAGCCACTGCGCCGCAAAGTTGTTCACGAGAGATTGCGATCGCTCGTCACCGAGCATGCGCGAGACCTGTTGGCCGAGAACCCCGTTGTCCTTCAAGCGGCCGCGCTCGGCGAGATCGAGCAAGGTTTCATCCGGAGTGCTGCTCCAAAGGAAGTAGGACAAACGCGATGCCAGCTCAAATTGATCAATCGGATAAGGCTGGCCACGTCTGGTTTCGCGAGGTTGCTGTTCGATTCGGAACAGGAAATTTGGATTGACCAAAACAGACGTCAGCGCCGATTCGATCCCGGCATCGAATCCGCCTTCTTCGAAACCTTGTTTGAAAAACCATAGGGGAGATTCAAGGTCGTCTTCGGTGATGCCTCGACGGTACGCCCGGCGCATCAGTCGTCGCAGAACGTTCTCGGCGCACGTCGTCGGATCCTCGCCCTCGGTCGGGCGACAGGTAAAAATTGCCTGTCGGCTCTCGGTGTCGCCGACGCGACCGTCGAACGGACCGACAATCGAAACCTGGAACAGCGCTGGTGTGATCCGCGGATGGCGATGCCGGTTGTAACGGGCGTCGAACGGTTGGCGTTTCGATTCCATCAGCGAAGCCGACTTCTCGGGAAACGTGACGCCGACATCGTGTTGTCCGGCGGTGACCTGGATCCGGGCCGTCAGGTGGGTGTCGGCGTGCGTGTAATCCTGGCGGTCGGGCGGCGGCTTAACGCCGAATCGATGCACGCGGCGTCGATCGACCAGCACATCGATGTCGTGCGGCTCGTTGAGCCCCTCGACTTTCTCGTCCCGATCCCGAGTCAGACGCAATTCGATTTCGTACTCGCCGTCTTGCGGGAACACATGGCTAAACAGCACGCCGCCCCGCGTGCCCAGGGGCAATCCCTCGACGTGCGTCTCCTGAGTGCGATCGGCGGGAACACGAACGGTTCGTCCCATCGGGCCCCGCCCTTCGCGACCCACAGCCAACCGGCTGATCTGTTGGGCCGCGGTCAGGTAGCGGCTGAGCAAAGTCGGGGACAACTCGCTGACCGTGATGTTGTCGAACCCGTGGCTCGATTCGTCCTGTGGTAACCAATCGGTGACGTCAACCTTGATGGCCAACAGATCGCGAATCGCATTCTGGTATTCCCAGCGGGTCATCCGGCGAATTGCACTCGTGCGACCTGGTCTGGGAAAGGCTTTCGCGCGATCGTCCAGCGCCGCCGCAAGCGCACCGATTGCGGTCTCGTATTCATCCTCGGAGGGCCGCTCTGCGTCCGGCGGCGGCATTTGCCGAGTGTGAATGCGGCGAAGGATCTTTTCCCACGGCTCGCTTCGGAACCGGCGCTGCGAAAACTGATCCGGCGAAAAGTTAAATGATTCGAGATCGAATTCAGCTGCGGGATCACCCGCGGAGTGGCAATCGAGACAATAGGTGCCGACGAAGGATTCGATTGTCTCGCAGTGCCGCTGGATTGTTGCGACGTCAAGTTGGCCGTTGGATCGTGCGTCCGCGGCAACGACCCGGTCCGCAGCCGCAATCGTCACCAACAAGGAGATTGACAAGACGGTCGTGATCCGAAGCAACGTCAACGAAGAAAGGCTCATGGAATACGTCAAGAATTGTGCGTCACGACGGTGAACCCGGTGGCCTTCCCAGCATCCACGTGAGTGATTCGAGATTGTCCCATGCATTGATGGCTATCGTGGGCGTACGCCGAGGGTTGAGTCGTATCGGCCCCATTGTATCGCGGCACACAAAAGTGTGCGAATCGACCACCGCTTCGTTCCGCCGAGATCCGATTGGACGTTCCAGCGAGCGATTGGGATGCGCCGGGGATACCCGGTTAATAAGAGATCTCAATTCCTTCGGTGGAAACGCTCAACACGCGTCGTCCATCGGGCAATGGTTGCCCACCTCGCACAATCGCGTCGCCCAACAAGGCGGCGTGGCCTCGGGGCGAAGCATAAATTGCGTCGACGCGGCGCGCGTCCCGAATCCCTTCACGCCGCATTCGTCGAGGCTCGGCGGCGAGCAGTTCGAGGCCCGTGATCGTTTCGAGATCCATTCTTGAAAGATGATGAATCTGCAGCAATTGATTCTCCCAGTCGCCGCCCGTTTCGGAGGGCTTTGCCTCGATCGCGGGTGGGAGTCCCGCAGCGTCCGTGGAGGAAGATGTTTGCGAATCGCCCGACGAGGCTGAGTCGTTGGTTTGATCGCCCGTTTTGTCTGGCTGTGTTACCAGCGCGATGGCCAGTCCGATCGACAAAACGACGACCAGTATCATCTTCTTTTTGTTGCCGGCCTGGTCGGCTTGCGCGGGTTTACCGGGCGTTTCAGTTTTCATGGCTCGTCTCCAATGCAAACAGTTCGCCCGCGGGCGTGTCCGCAGCAGCGTAGGGAATCCGCAGCGACAAAGTTACGCTGCAGATGGATGCATTCGGGTTGTCGACGTTATTTTTCGTTGTAGGGTCGCGACGCAATACGATTTCACTACAGGCGATCGGTTGGGTGCGCTGCGTGAGCCCATTGAGGAATCGAGCCAGCGACGCGAAGGACCCGGTGACGTCACACTTTGCCGACACAACACCAACGCGTTTTCCTTTGTAGTCGCCGCCTCGTTTCAAGGCGGTGATTGTCAAGTCGTTGGCTTCGCCGATGGATTGGATGTCCGCCTCCACCGTTGTCCAATCCACGGATTGGGGTAGCCATTGACGTATGGTTTCGATTCGAGCCGCTACCGCTTGCGACTTGCGGTAATTCTCGGTGTAGAGTTGCCTCCATTGGTCCGCATTTTGAATCAGCGCTGCTGCCTGGTTGATGTCGATTTCCGTTTCGCCTTGCGTAATGGTTGCGGCATCGGTCCGCCGCTGCGATCCGATCCAAACGATCAGCACGACCAATGCAAGCGAAACGGTTGCCCCGAGGACGTGGCATCGTGGAACGGTGCTGGTCATCGGCGCGAGCGAACTCGTGACCGTGTCATTGATCTTTTGGCGTGTCGTCATGGAAGCACCCTCGTAGCGTTGGGAATCGCCGTGACTCTCACGGGGTAACTTTCCAGGTGCAGACGAAAATCATCTTCGCCCTCGCCGTTACCGCCAAATTGATTCGTCACAACGGATGCCGATTCAATGCGATCGAAACTGTTCAGTCGATCAATCCATGGTTCCTCTGCGTCACCAAGGATGCGGGCGGAGATTTCGAGGTGCGGCAGGGCCCAGCTCGGCGGTTCCTTTGCGCTCGCAGGATATTCGATAGGCAGCCTGAGCTGGAGTGTATCGACGATGATATCCCGCGTGCCGGTCTGCGAAGCTGCAGCGATCGCAGCGAGTGTCTGCAGCCCGCTGTCATCCGGTTTCGCCGCCTCGACACGCCGACAATGCTTTTCATGTGATTCAATCTGCTCTTGCAACGAAAAGACATCCCGTCGCAGCTCGATCAGCGGAGCGGCGGCGGCAGCAATCCTTTGGTGGGTCAATTGATCGCGGTGGCGTCGCAGCACGGTCGCCGCGGTAACCCCGCAAAGAACTGCACCCAGGATCAGAACGGTCAAAAGCCAACTGCAGCGGAGTTGGCGCAAGCGAATCTGATAGTGAAACGATGGCGGCAGCAGATCAAACTGCATCAATGAATTGCTTTCGTTGTTTCCCCTCATCCTGACGGTCTCCCCGTTTGGCCCTTGCCTTGCAGACTGCAGCAAGCCAGCGAGATCGCCACAGCCATGCTGGCGTCGGAGTGCTGCGGGTCGAGCAGCGGCGCGCTTTGCGATGGACGATGGCGACCGCCGTACCGCCAGGTTGCCACGGGCCGTCCGAGTACGGTGGCGAGGGCGACGTCGACTCCGGCCATCTGCGCCGTGCGTCCGCAAACCAGAATCGGTGAATCTTTGTCTTGTTCGCCGCTGAGCCGCGACGTGTATCGCTGGGTCGCTTCCACCTCGGATGCGATATTCGCGAGCCAGGGTTCAATCTCGTCGAGGAACAGCGGTTCGTCGGATGCAATCGGGCAGGCCGGCAGGTTCCTGCACATGCCACAACCCAACTCATTTCGCATCGCGACCATGCCTCCGGTGCGTTCGAGTAGAAGCACGGCCCACGGTGTGAGCGACGTCAAGGCGGGGGCTGCCATCAGCAAGGCCACGCCGTGCGGCAAGATTCCCTGGACGTCGTAGCCGGTGTTGGCGACCGCGTCGGCAATTTGTCGTGCGGCCGAGTCCGCCGTAGCGGCGACCACAAGATGATCTTTCCCTCCGACAGCCGGCCATGCCGAAAGGTGCGCGTCGCTCTGAAAAATCGAAGCGCCGAACATTTCATCGCACTGTGATTTTGTCGCCCCCAATTCCGCTTTGGGAGTCGTCTGGTAGTGAATCCAGGTCGCCGGCAATGACAGCACGGCGAAGTTGAATTCGTCGTCCACGCAACGTGGCAACCGTTGCTCGAGCACATCAGCGACGATGTCCACCCACTCGGGGCTTGGAGGCACCGAGGGGTCGATTGGCAGCGGGAATTCCGCTCTCGACAACCACCCAATTTCGGATGAACGCGAGGAACGTACCGAATCTCGCTTTTCGCCGAGCGTTGCAACCTTCACGTAGTCGACACCAATGTCGATGCCAACGTAGTTGGTGCTTGACGGCGACAATCGCTGGAGCCAGGATCTGCGCGACCGGTACGATGATGGTGTTGTTTGCGTTAGCATCGTGGATGCGTTTTTGGACGTGCGTAAAATCAACCATCAGGATGTACGTTACGGCCGAGGCACTTTCAAACGGCAACGCACCAGCGGTTGGCGGTTGAAGGGTCACTCGCGGGTGCGGCGCGTTTCATTCCGCGCAATCGTTATCAACCGATCGTGGAAACGTCGAGCAAGGGCAGCATCACGGACATCACGATTCCGGCCACGATGACGCCCATCACGATGATGATCACCGGTTCGATGGCCACAACGAGCCGCTTGATGCGCCGTTCGGCTTCCTCTTCGTAGAAAACGCCTATGTCCTCGAGCACCTCGGCGACGCGTCCCGTTCGCTCGGCAGTCGCCATCAATTGAGCTGTCTCGGGCGGGATAAAGTCAACGTTGTTCATCGCGCTGCTTGCCGTTGATCCATCGATCAGGTTCTCTTCGACGCGATCTAACAGCCAACGCCAGTAACGGTCACTTGTCGTGCCGCGGGAAAACTGAACCGCTTGCAGCAATGGAACCCCGCCGTGGACCATCGCCGCGATCGTTCTCAGGACCCGGCCCGCTTGCAGCGGACGGTAGGCATCACGAATGAGCGGACCGTACATCAGAAAGCGGCTGATCGGCGTTCGGACGATCGCGTGCCGGCGAAGCATCACACCGGCGATCATCGCGGCGATTGTCCCCAGCAGGATCAGGATCCAGTGTTCGCGACAAAAATCACCGAAGGACAGCAGGATTCTCGTGTAGATGGGAACCGTCTTGCCCATCGAATCGAAAACCCTGCTGAATTGAGGCAAGACGCCGAGAATCAGCGCGCACATCACGATCGACGAGGCTCCGATCAGGATCGCGGGATAGATCATCGCACCGAAGATCGTGCCACGCATCTTCAATTCCTCACGCATTCGCAGGCAGACGCGGCCGAGCGTTTCGGGGACTTCGCCCGATGCTTCGGCCGCCGCCAACATCGGCGCAAGAGTCGGTGGAAAATAGACCCCGTGCATTGCCACAGCTGTTGAAAGCGACTGGCCGCCGTTGACAGCCGCGTGAATCGCCCGAAGGGTTGCAGCGAGCTTCGCGTCGCGGCAGTTCTCTGCGACGCTCTCGAGGGCTTCTGCGATTTCGATTCCGTTCTGAGTCATCACCGTCAACTGATTCAGCGTCAAAACGATACGGCCGCGCCATACCGGTCGCAGCGAAAACCCAGGGCGCTTGCGGCCGTGGTCAATGGGAG
>JAHELS010000225.1 GCA_024644085.1 Rhodopirellula sp. | reverse complement strand
GGTTCCGACTGGACTCCGCCGCGCAGGCACAGCGAAAAGGCGGCGGTCCGCTGCCACGGCATCGGTTGCACCAACACGGTCATCCCGTTGGGCAACGTCTCGGTGTGAATGATCGACTTGATGGCGGGGGCGGAATTCAGCGGACTGTTCCAGTTTTTCGAGGATGGCGTCGGCAGCTAAGCCGGCAGGGAGGTGCAAGCAGGTAACCGTCGCTCTTTGGCGGATGAGTCGTCACACACGATCGCCACGCCGCACGCGAAGACGACTCAGACGGTAGAGCCAATCGTAACGACTTCGACCGTTTTGACGCGACCGACCAACGTGTGGCTGCTGGCATCGTCGACTTGGACCTCAAGAAATTGTCCTGCCTGACGTCGATTCCCGTCAAAGACGACGATCCGATCGCAATGGGTCCTTCCTGTCATTTGAACAACGTGGCCGTGTTCATCCTTTCTTGCTTTCTTGCTCGGTCCTTCCACCAACACCTCGACGTGGCGGCCAATCAGCTTGCGATTGTCTTCCTGGGCGATCGCATCCTGCACCGCCAAAAGCTCGTTATTGCGGCGGACTTTGACTTCGCGAGGAATATCGTCCGGCAATCGTTCCGCAGCCTTGGTGCCGGGCCGGACACTGTATTGGAAGATAAAACTGTTCTTGAACCGACAACGCTCGACCAGCTCAATCGTCTTGCGGAAATCGTCTTCGGTTTCGCCGCTGAATCCTACGATAAAATCACTGCTGATCGACGCCTGCGGCAAGATTTGCTGTACGCGATCGAACATTTCCATGTACTCGGCAATGGTGTATCCGCGTTTCATCCGCTTGAGCACGGTGTCGGAACCGCTTTGTGCCGGCACGTGCAAGTAGGGTGAGACTTTGGGCAGGTCGCGGATCGTCTCGAGCAATCGTGCCGTCATGTCTTTGGGGTAATTCGTGACGAACTTGATCCGGTCAATTCCGTCGATCGGATGCAGCTGCTCGAGCAAGTCCGCCATGTCGGTCGTGGTACCGTCGTCGCTACGAAACTTGTAGCTGTTGACCGTTTGGCCGAGCAGCGTGATCTCGCGGCATCCCTGGTCGGAAAGGGTGCGGGCTTCGGCAACGATTTGCTGCGGGCTCCGCCCCTGTTCGGGTCCCCGCGTGTTGGGGACGACGCAGTAGGTACAGAACTTGTCGCAACCGATCTGGATACGAAGGTACGCTTGAAAGGGCGTGGGTCTCATCGCCGGATCACGCAACGGGTCAAACGTCTCGTGACTTCGCGCGATGACCGCCTGAGAACCCTCATTGCGTTTCAAGGACACGGCCAGCTGTCGCCCCTCGCCGTTTCGCAACTTCTCGAGCAAGTCCGGGATGGTATGCAGTTGTCCGGGCCCCACGACCAGGTCGACGTAGGGTGCACGCCGGAAAACGATTTCCTGGTCCTTTTGCGCCATGCAACCCAGAACCCCGATCAACTTGCTTGGGTCACGTTGTTTCGTTTCGCGAATCTTTCCCAACGCGCTATAGATTTTTTCCTCGGCGTGTTCGCGGACGCTGCAGGTGTTATACAGCACGCAATCCGCCTGCTTGGGCGAATCAACAACGGTGTAACCGTGCCGTTTCAGGTCCGCGATGACCATTTCACTGTCCAGCACATTCATCTGGCAGCCGACAGTCTTGATGTAGACACGTTTATTCATCTCAATACTGAATCGATTGCTCGATCACTCTTCTTTTGACGTTTCATCATCTTGCCGGACCGCCTCGCGCCCTTGTTGATTACGACCGACGTATTCACGCAGGTTCTCGGTCAGCCGGGAGCGACGGCGGTTAATCGACGTGAACAAGACCACTGCTGCCATCGCCGAAACGGCCAGCCATAACAATGTCGTCGGTGAAAAAAGCGTCTCGATGGTTTCTGCTGGCATCGCCACAGAATACCCGCAGCAGGGCGAATAAGGGTAGGCATCTTCTCTCGATCAAAACGAGCCCTTGGGTCTGGATCAACGAGTCCGTTGGACTCAATCAAACGAGCCCACTGGACGGCGGCCAGCGAAACCGACCCGCTGGGTGATTTGGTATGGTGTGACTGGAAAAACTGTTCGTGAACCTCACCCCGGAGGAATCGTGTTCGCCTTGGCTCGATGCGGGGGGCGGCCGGTTCGCCTCGAAATGCCCCACCAGGACGTCGGACCGGATGATGTGATGGTCCGCGTGCGGCTCGTTGGCATTTGCCGCACCGACCTGGCCGTGGCCCGCGGAGAAATTGCCGTCGAGGAACCGCGGGTTCTGGGCCACGAATTCAGCGGCGACGTCGTGGCGGTGGGCGTCGAAGTTCATGATGTCCGCGTCAATGATTTCGTGGGCGCAAACCCGGTGATCTCTTGTGGCAAGTGTGCACGTTGCCGAACAGGATTCCAGCCAGCTTGCGGCAACCAGAAGTTTCTCGGCATCGATCGCGACGGTGCCATCGCCGAAACAATTGTTATCCCGGCGAGAAATGCATGGCCAATGCCCGTTACGATGGACGCTCGAGTCGTCGCGATGCTGGAGCCGGTCGCAGCATGCGCCGCCGTCACCCGCGCGCCCATTTCGCCGCATCAGCGGGGGCTCATTCTTGGCACGGGACGTTTGGCCAGGCTTAGCGAATTGATCTTGCGGCAGTACGGTTTCACGCAGCTCGATTGCCGGGGCCTGTCGTGTGAGGATCGATTGGGCGCCTCGCCCGACCAGTATGACTTCGCCGTCGATACGCAAGGTTCCGCGGCAGCGTTCGAACACCTTTTGGAAGCCCTGCGACCGCAAGGCACATTGATTCTCAAAAGCCGTCCGACTCTGCCGATACCTGTTGACCTTCGAGCGATGCTGCCGAAAGAACCTTCCATCCACCTGGTCAATTACGCTTCGTTCGAAGAAGCTCGGCGTCTTCTTGTCGATGAGCGTCTCGATATTTCCGAATTGCTGGGGCCGATCTGGTCGGCTGATGACTTCGACAAGGCGATGGAGGCGGCGGCGCGTGACGAAGGGATGAAGCACTTCATTGCCGCGCCGGTGCAGGCACCAACGACAGGGACAACCCCGGGGAGTGCACAAGAGCGTGTGCGGAATCGTTGCGTATCTCTGTGAAAAACCCTGCTCCTTCGATCAAAGCGATCGATTGCGAAATGCTACCGATGCGCTTCGACACCGCGGCCCCGATGACCAAGGTTTCTGGACTGGGGAAAACGGCCAGGTGGGATTGGGGCATCGACGGCTGTCGGTCCACGGCGGCCCCGACGCGAAACAGCCGATCCACAACAGAGATCGGACATTGTGCGTGGTCGTCAATGGCGAGTTGTACGATCCCCATGAGGAGCTTCGTCACAACTTGGTGCGCCGCGGCCATCGCTTTGTTTCGCAGAGCGACAGCGAATTGGCGATTCATCTCTACCTGCAGCACGGCCTCGGATTTGTCCATTACCTTCGTGGTGAATTCGCGGTGCTGCTCTACGATGCGAATCTTCACCGATTGATTGCCGTGCGTGATCGATTCGGCATCAAGCCCCTGGTGTATTCGCAAATCGAAGACCAGTGGTGGTTCGCCTCACAGGTTCGCGCCTTGGCAGCGGCCGGTAAGGAGATTCTTCCCGACCATGAATCCGCCTGGCACGCCACCAGTTTCCAGTACACACTTCCCGATCGCACGATGGCGAAGGACGTTTTCCAACTCTTGCCGGGCGAGATGGCAGTAGTCGCCGGTGGCCGGATGCACAAGACGAAATACTGGGACCTCGATTACCCGCGGCGCGGCGATTGCCCACCCGACACTCAGGCGACCGACGACGCGCTGGTCGCCGAATTCGAATACCGATTTGCCGACGCGGTGCAGATGCGTTTGCGGGGCGATGTTCCTGTCGTCGCCCACTTGAGCGGCGGTGTCGATTCCTGTTCCGTGCTATTCGCTGGGCTACCAAATGTCGACGCAGCCTTTACCGTTGGATTTCCGGGTGCCGACGGTTACGACGAAGAGCCGATCGCACGCATGGCTGCGGACCGGGCAGGTGTACCGCTCCACACCGTCTGCGGGGACATCGAACGACTCATCGAAGCCCTTCCCCATGCGGTATCCCACAGCGAGGGCTGGGCCGTCAACGGACATCTGCCCGCCAAATTTTTGCTCAACCAAGCCATCGCCAACGCCGGATACAAAGTCGCATTGACCGGCGAAGGGGCGGACGAATTAGTGGCGGGGTATCCGCACCTGCGCGTTGACGAGGGTCGCGCCAACGGCTTGGACATTGACTCGGTGATCTTGGATCGCAACCCGGCTTCGCGCGGCATCATGCTGGCGACGGGCAGGGGACTGGACCTGCGTGACGTTCATCAGCGGCTTGGCTATCTGCCCGCTTTTCTTGAAGCCAAGGCCTCGCTCGGACTGCTGCTGCGTTCGCACTTGAGGGACGATTTCTCCGACGCCTTCGCTGGCCGCGATGCGTACTGCGAATTACTCGATGCGATCGCGTGCCAGGACCAATTGCGTGATCGACATGTCGTTCACCAATCTCTTTACCTTTGGAATAAGACTGCGTTGCCGCAATACATTTTGCGAACCCTCGGTGACGGTTGCGAGTCGGCTCATGGTGTCGAAGGCCGGCTGCCAATGCTCGACCATCGATTGTTCGAGTGGGTCCGACTTTTGCCAAAAAGAATGTTGCTCAAACCTGACTCCTCCAAGAAAGGCACCGTCGAAAAGTGGATTCTGCGCGAAGCGATGCGACCGAGAATCCCGCCCGTTGTGGCGAACAAGCCAAAACATCCGTTCGTCGCACCTCCATTGTCGCATGCTTTGTGCGGTCGCGGAATCGCGAGGGACGCGCTCGAAGCGGCCATTAATAGCCACGCGTACTTTGATGCTGCGAAAACCAGGCTGACTCTGTCGCGATTACCAACGATGTCGTGTGAGCAGAGAATTACGACCGACCCGCTCTGGTGGACGATACTTTCGTCGGCGATGCTGAGCACAGCAATGAATAACAATTGCAATTCGCTGCAGGCAACTCAATGACCCAAACCGCTCTTTCAATCCACCTCCAGGCCGACACGGCGCGGTGGTGGGAATCCTTCTATGATGAAGCGGCAATGATGGTCCTCGATGACCAGAAAGCCTCGGAAATCAATCAGCAAGTGGATCTCATCACCGACTTGTGCGGGATTTCGCCTGGCGATTCGGTGATGGATCAATGTTGCGGCCTGGGGCAACACGCCGTTGTCTTCGCGTCGCGCGGCTTCAACGTAACCGGCATCGATCAGTCGGAACGTTACATCGAGTCGTCGCGGCATCGCGCGAACGACGCTGACGTGTCGGCCGAATTCATCCGTGCTGATGCGCTTCGTTTTGTGCTTGCGTCAAAGGTCGATGCAGTCGTGAATTGGCACAGCAGTTACGGGTATTTGCCCTGTGATCGTGACAACGAAAAGATGCTCCGCTGCGCTTTCGAGTCTCTGCGACCCACTGGATCCATGCTGCTGGAATATCCCAACATGCTGCACCTGATTGCGAACTTCAAACCGGCTATCAAAACCGAGCTCGCCGACAACGTCCATCTCACACGAACATGCCGGATCGAACCATGCGATGGCACGATCCGACAAACCTGGACCTATTGGTTCCCAAACGGCACACAGCGCCAACACAAGAGTCTGCTTCGCGTCTATCTCCCGAACCAACTGGTGGAACAGTTTCAACGGATTGGTTTCGCGAAAGTCGAGCTCTTCTCCGGCGACGGGAAACAATTGAAACCTGAAGATTCGAGATGCATCGTTCTGGCCCGGAGGTAGAGATGAAATGAGTGAAATCATGACTCCGCGCAATGAACTCGGCGGCCGCGCGTTTCGCGAGGCGGTTTACAACGGCTCAGTCATTCGTTTGCCTCCTTCGCCCGCGTCCCGTCGGCTCGTTGAATACGCATGGAACTGTGTTCAACGCGTTTTTGGGGTTGAGCCTCGGAGTGCACAATTCGACCAGGATGCCGAGGAATTTTTCCACAATGCAGGCCGCTTGCGCCGGGAGCTATACCTTGGAGATGAGACTCGGCGAGCGATAGCGGAGCTACTGATTGAAACTGGATTGAATCCTGCGTCGCACGTTTGCGACCCCGCCCGGCTTCGCATCGTTACCGTTGGCGGACATCACAACGAAGCCGCAGCACCGGTTTACCACGCGCATCGCGACACCTGGTATTCCAATCCTCAGACTCAGATCACGTGGTGGTTGCCGCTGCATGATGTGACGCGATACGAGACCTTCGAGTTTCTTCCCGATTGTTTTGATCGTGTCGTCGACAATGACTCCGAAGTGTTCGACTACGACCGCTGGACCGGCCAGGGTACCGACTTGAAAATCGGTTGGCAGGATCCTGACGCAGGGAAACGCGAACGGTATCCGCGGCTGCGTGAAACGCTCCCCGACCAACGAAGAGTTGGTTTCTCGGCGAAACAGGGCGAGGTGATCGTATTCTCCGGCCAGCATTTGCATCAAACGGTTCCGATTGACCAGGGTGGCACCCGATTCAGCATCGACTTTCGAACCGTCCACCTCGCCGACCACCGCTCGGGTTGCGGTCCAGTGAATGTCGACAATCATTCAACGGGGGACGCGCTCGACGGACACGTGCCGGTTGCCGAGGCGGGGCAAGTTCATGGGTAAAACGTTCTGCGAACGATTTGACGATGTCGCTTCCCGCCGACCCGGAAGCACGGCGATTGAATTCGACGGGCAAATCCGCTGGAGCTATCGCAAACTGCAACGCCGCTCGCGGGCAATTGCCCTGGCAATCAAGAGGGCAGGAATTACCAAGCAAAGCGTTGTCGCAATCGCCTTGCCCAAGTCGCCGCAGTACGTTGCGAGTCTGCTGGGCATATGGCGGGCGGGCTGCGCCGCACTCCCCATTGCCAATGAATTACCGCGGCACCAGCAAGAACGCATTATCCAGCGCGCTCACGCCGCAGCGGTGATGACTGTGACCGAGCGATTACTGAACTGTCCTGCGATCGACCCGGACCAGTATGTCGAGAGTGATATCGATTGTTCGCCTGCGGAAGAGAATGATCTGGCGTACGTGATTTTTACTTCCGGTTCGACCGGACAACCAAAAGCGGTCGCGGTCCAACACCGCGGCTTGATGCCGATGCTTGATGCCCAGATCGGGGCTTTCGAGATTGACGCTTCGACGCGCTCCCTGTTCTACCTTTCCACCGCTTTCGACGCATCGATGTCGGATATTGGAACGGCCCTGATTGGCGGCGGCACCCTGGTGATCGACACGGACCTCGGTTCGCTGAGCGTCGAAGAACTGATGACCAGGATCGATCGTCGCAAAATCACCTACGCCGACCTTCCGCCAGCACTGATGTCATGTGCCGCCCAGCGTCGGCTCAATGCCCCCGACTCGCTGCAAACCGTCGTTGTAGGTGGGGAAGTCTGTCCCGGCGAAACGCAGCGCTGGTGGGCCTCGAAAGTTCGTTTGGTCAATGTGTATGGTCCGACTGAGGCGACCGTTTGCACGAGCTTGAACGTTTGTGATCCGGTTCGGAACGATGCGACCTCCATTGGCCAACCGATCGCATCGATGCGTTATCGAATCGAGCCATTCGCGTCATCGCGGCCGTCGGACGGCGAACTATGGATCAGCGGTCCAGGGATCGCACGCGGATACCTGGACGACGAACAGTTGACGCGTGAAAAGTTTGTCATTCACGTGGAGCGTCGTTGGTATCGCACCGGAGACCGCGTGCAGATGACCGATGACGGCCAATTTCTTTTTCGCGGCCGAATCGATCGCCAATTCAAGCTGTTGGGAAAACTGGTCGAGCCCGCCGAGATTGAACAGTGCCTGGTGGATCAACCGGAGATCGCCGAGGCGGTTGTGGTACCGATTCATGGGTTACGCGGGGCCGATAGAAATGAAACGCCACGTGCCACCTCGATCGCGGCGGTTCTAAGACCCGCACCGGGTTGCGATGTCGATCTGCAACAGATCGGGGAATCACTCGCCCACCGCTTGCCAGATTGGATGATCCCGCATCATTTCAGCATCGTCGATCGAATTCCCCGCACGCACTGGGGCAAGCCGGATCGCCTAACGATCAGCAATATGTTCGCACCGGGCAAAACGGCCAGAAGTAAGCCACCAAGCCACCCCTACGCGTTGAAGTTGCGATTCATTTTCCAGAAGTCGTTGCGATTGAACGAGATCAATTGGGATGACGATTTTTTTCTCGTCGGGGGAGACTCGCTCGCGGCCCTGCAGGTGCTTGCCCATGCCGAAACCGATGGCATTCAACTGACACTCGAGCAACTGAGGCGCGGACGTACGCTGAGGAATTGTCTTGATGCCATGCACAGCCGCGATGCGGTAGTCGACGCCATGGGCGCCGCAGCGCTAAACCGGCAAGCCAGCCAACTCATCGACGCCCTTCCAAAAAACCAGACCTCCCGCGCGACTCAGTCGGCGGGTAAGCAAATTCTATTGACCGGTGCGACCGGTTTGCTGGGTACCTGGGTTCTCGAGGGATTACTTTCTCGATCGGCAACGAATGTTGTATGCCTCGTGCGAGCATGCGATCCCCAACACGGGCTGAATCGACTCAATGCTTCGCGCAGGAGTCTCCTCGGGAACGACGCTCGCAAACTCGACCGGCGGGACATCACAGTTGTTTGCGGTGATGTTTCGCGCGACCACTGGGGATTGCGGCAATCGGAATGGGAGTATCTCTCCCGCGCGATCACGGACATCATGCACCTGGCGGCCGATGTGCACTTGATGAAATCGTTTGTGGAATTGCGGAGGACGAACCTCGACGCGGTGGCTTGGGCCATCCGCCTGGCCAGTCTCGGTGCCGTTAAGTCGCTGCATTACGCATCAACCTTGTCAGTCTTCGTTGGAAGCGATCTCGCGGACGATCGTTTCCTTGAGACCGACGAACTGAGCCGAGACGCGATGGTTTTTGGCGGCTACGCTCAAACGAAGTGGGCCGCCGAGCGTTTGCTGAGAAGCTGCAACCGCGAGTTCCCGCTTGGGGTTTATCGGATCGGATTGCTGACGGGGAATTCCATCGACGGCGTGGGTGCCTCGTCGGACCAATTGGCACTTTTCACTCGTGGACTTGCCCATATCGGAATGGTACCGGTCGGATCTGAACGTCTGCGATTCGACGTCACCACGGTCGACGCTGCGGCCAATGCGTTTTGTGAGCTTGCGGCGAACAATGCGACAGGGACTTTCCACGTTTGTGGTAAGCGCACGGTCCGGCTCACCGAGTGGGTAGCGGCGATGCGGTCGGTCGGAATGGAAATTGCCGAAGTTTCACTCGAGGAATTCCAGCGTGCGGTCCGTGATGCGATGGCTGGGGATAGCGGCGCAGTGGCTTCGTCGGCATTGATGTCCCTGTGTCGAAGGCTGTCGCGCGACGAGCGCGGGAACCATCACCGGCAACTCGACCTTTTCCTCGCGACCGACGCCACATTCGACACGACGCATAGCGATGTTCGGCTGCGCCTTGCGCAAGCAAGCCAGACGGAGGTCGACGGCGAACTGCTGATCAAGTTGGTCGGCGCAATACTCCTTTCACATGCGGATGCGCCTTGATGACAACGGGAATGGTGCTCGGGAAGTTCATGCCTCCGCATCTCGGTCATAGGTACCTGGTCGATTT
>JAHELS010000040.1 GCA_024644085.1 Rhodopirellula sp. | reverse complement strand
TCAACGATATCGAGACCGAACCCAAGGTCTTTTGCCCCGGTCTTGGTGTCGACAAAGGATCCGCCGGCGACACCGCTGACGTATCCGGCCTTGCGAATCGACGCCTCGATCTGCGGCGTCACGATGGTGATTTGATCATCGTCCTCGGAAACCTCGAATGTTTGCCCACGCAACGACACCGTCATGACCGGACAGAAAACCAACCAGGCAAAAAGAAACGCTCGATTCAATTCGATTCTCCCCAGCTGGTTACGTCCGACGTTCGTCGCCGCCGATCCGATCTTCCATCTGCGACACGTCATCGATATCGATCAGGAACGCGGCGGATCATACGGGTTGTCGCTATTGGAATACTCCGTCGGTTGCACCCCTGGATCACCGCGTCGGTTGCTTTCACCTCTGCGCATCATAAACACAACGAGACCGATGGCCACCGCGATTGCCATGACGACAACGATTCCGAGTGCAACGAGAGCCATTACCGTAATACCGATCGAAAACTCCATTGACAGTTCTAAGCGAGGCGACGGAAGATCGGATCAACTTCGCTTCTCAACCCCATCGCGACCACGATGCGGTGAAAAGCATCCAGATCAACAAGTCCACAATATAGCCGCCGAGCAAGACAAAGCGTGACCGGAGCGCGATTACCGCAAGAACGACGGCAATCCCACGCCACACAGGCGGCTTCAAGAGTTGCGACTCCGCAAGTCCTTCCTGACTAGGCACTGTCCCGTAAATGAAGAAAGGCCGATGGTGAGCCGACGGCGCTAGCCGCGGGCCTCATAACTGAACCGTTCTCAACGCGACGCCCGACGCTAGCGCGTTCGGCTCACATTTACGGGACAGTACCTAGTGGGCGATAGAGAACTCGAATCTCTGACCTCCGCGGTGTGAAGCCGCCGAATTGCCCTCGGCATAAGTCCCGATCTTGCAGGAAAACACTGCCTCACACGGACTTCTCAAGCGTAGCGAAGTGTTAAACGCTTCGCAACACGTGGGATGAAAGCGTGGCGAAGCAAGCAATGGAACACACTGGCAGTGCGGTCAGAAGACTCGCAGCCGGACAACGCCGCCGTCGTCGCGGTGCATCTCGGCATCGAGCGTCGGGGCGTCGAAGTCCCAGTGGTAGGTTGAGTCGAAGACGATTTTCATCGAGGATTCCCGCGACCACATTACGGTTCCTCGGCAACCTTCTTTAAGCGAATCGTGCTCTTCGAAACATACCCTGTTTCGGTGGACTCCCAATTTTCGAGAACGAACGTAGCCGGAAGCGTGGGATGTGGATAGAAAGCACTGACGCCGAATGTTGGCTTGCGGAAGTGCTCGTAGAACTGTGAAGAACCGTAGAAACATTGCCGAACAATCTTTTCTCCGTCCTTGCCAATAAGCTCTTTTTCCTGATACTCCCCGTCGAATATGAGTATTCCATACTTGCCAGCATGCTTCATAGAGATCCGTTGCCCTTCCTGCTTTATCTCGAAGCGTTCGTTCTCCGTTTCTCCTCGATAACTGCCGGCAACATTCGGAACTCTCTCGACTACCGGTGGTGGATGGCGTCGCCCTAGTTCTATTTTTCGCGGCGTGGATTGTTGTTGTTCTTTTCGCATTGCATCCATCAACCACGGAAGCCGATCACGTGCATGTGAGCCGTGAGCTTGAGTACGCGGCGGAGGAGGACTCACTACTGAGTCAGATTCTTCGCCTAGGCGGGAATCTGCCGCAATCCTGCGCGGAATCTTTTCTACCGCGTCGATCAAGGCTTTTGGCAGGTCTGCACGGACCCACTCCCTCGGTTGTGAAACGCCTGACTGAGTCACCTGCACGACTCGGCCTTGCGAAACCTGCACCGGATCGCCTCGAATCCCACGCACGGACGCTTTACCTTCGAACAGGTATACAGTCATTGTTCGGCCTGCCGCGTCCAGCCCGATGACCGTGCCTGCTGGTCCGAGATCGGCCCAAGTGACATTCTTTGGAAACAACCAGTTATCTGCAGTAGTAGAGATCGTCGCGCCCATAACACCCGCCCCCAAAGACGTTCCAACGATATAGACGGGACCAGCGCCTGTTGTAAACAACGCCCAACAAACCGATGAACCGACACCGACCAGAAAATGCCCAGCCTTTCGCCCCCATCCCGGCGGCCTTGCACCCGACGGGCTGACATAGAAAGTGTGGCGACCTTCCTCTCTGTTCGATTGAATCTCCATCAGGCTCCCATCGATCACGTTCACGATAAGGACTCCGTCGTACCGTCCCAGCTCGATCTTGTCATCCGGGATTAGGCGAACGAATTCATCCGTATCCAACTCGATCGCAGTTTTGAATTCAGCGATCTGTTTCGCTACTCCTTCATGAGGGCGCGCCACGTAGCTGTGCGTGCTCTTGCTAGGAACCGTATCGACAGCGACAACATGCGCGATTCGGTCAAGGTAGATTCGAAAAGGCTTGCTAGTTGCCAAGTATTTGTAATTTGAACGATCCATCCTGTAAGCTCGCAATACAACATCCCCGGCCACCCTGCCGGGCTCATCCACGTTACGCGATTCCTTTTTCATTTCACGCCAAAGCAGTCCAAGTTTCTCAGGATTGAGAGAGTTGGTGATTCGGTAATCGCCAATACCCGAAAATGCGGCTGGACCGAGGTCGATACGTACGACCCCGTTGCCGACGGTCTGGAATCTGGGATTGTGTGCGAGGAACCCTCGTTGACCCTCAAACTCGATTGAGTCTGTGGATGGGCTGGGAAGATAGGGCCTATCGCTGAACCGACCGGGCTTCATTGCCCAGTCGAAATCAAATGCGTCGGTCAATGCGCGCACCGGCACACCGTCGTTCGTTGCGTCCACACGTCGAAGTGTCGCGGAAACATAGACCGGTTCACTTAGTGCCGCCCATTCCCTCCCCGCGCCCCCGACCCGTTCTTCGACAACCGCCTTGATGACCAGCGGTTGATGGGGTGACCACTCCACCGTCTTGAAGCGGAATTGCCCTAGTTCGAGAGGCTGGTCGTCCTCTCCGCTGGCTCCGGGAGTCTGGTTACGCCACTTCCGGCAATCCTCTTCAGCTTTCCGCAATTCGCCATCCCAACTTCTTTGCGGGACTTCCCTAAAAAAAGGAGGCTCCGTTCCGTGTGCCTGTCTGTAGATCCGCTTATAGGATTTGTCATTCCCAATGTGAATGGTCAAGTGAGTTCCCTTCTTCTCGTGGACCACCCAGTGGCTACGGTTCGGAAATTCCTCGTCGGGGTACTGTTCTATTTTGCACGTGTAGGTTTGGCCTTCTACTCGTAAACAAGGGATGAGAACCATCGGGCATAACAGCAGCCATACCCAGCACATCTTTAAGCGAATGTTCATCTTTGTCCCTCCAACGGCCATCTCTTGAAGACCCAACGAAATAGCAATTCCCATGCCATCACATCGTCGCCATCCCGATACGACTGGGGGCAGTCCACCTACCGAAGTGGAATGTAGATTAGCGCGCAGCCGTGCACACAAAGCGTGCTGCCACGCACTCAAACCTGCATCGGTGACGATCCTCGTGAACCGGTCCAGTACATCGCGGGCGGTCTGCTCGGGCGTCAGATGATCGGCGACCCATTTTTTGTTGGCGAACCGCTGCAAATCTGCCCACAGCATTTCGTCTCCTAAGAGACTGAGCCGATGGCGTTAATTCAGCTATGGCTGCGCCTGATTCAGCAATTCAAGCTCGGCGAATACGGGTCGATGGTCCGAAGCCACGCGTTCGTCGATCACTTCTGAGCTCACCAGGCGAAACTTGTCAGACGGCAGAAAGAATATGTAGTCGATTCGTGACCGAGGGACCGTTGCCGGTGCGGACGGTGCCGGTGGCTCTTCGATGGCAACCTTCCACTCTTGGAGCAGAATCTTGATCGGCTCTGCTTGTGGCGACGCATTCATGTCGCCCGAGAGGATCGTCGGCATCGAATTTATGCCCTTCGCGAACAGCTGGTTAATCGCTTTGGCCTCGGCAACGCGATCCTCGGGAACATTGTGCTGGAAATGCGTGCTGATAAAACGCAGTGGTTGACCGCCGGAGGTACGAACCGTCACGGCGATCGCACCACGCGGATACGTTGTTCTCTGCGGAGTGCTCTCGGAATAGGGCAACGGATGAATCAGAACATCGAGGATCTCATGTCGTGTCAACACTGCGTTACCAAACAACCCGCCTTCGAAGTGTTGCGTCGGCCCAAAGCGAACAGCCATTCCCGTTAGCTCCGCCAATCGACGGGCTTGATGGACTCGTCCCGAACGCTTGACCCCGACATCGACTTCCTGCAGAGCAACAAGATCGGGCCGTGCCTGATTGATCACGTTCGCCAGTCGTTCGATGTCATACTCGCCGTCGGTTCCCTGTCCGTAGTGGATGTTGTAACAAAGGATACGAATCGTTTCCTCAGCATCACACTGACCGGAGCTCATTGTCAGCGCGACAAGTGCTGCTGCAATTCGAGTTACGCTGCGCCTGAGAATCGTTCTTGTCATTTTGCTATTGGGCACTTGGTCATTGGTTCATCGGTTCGCTACTATAATCGGCACATGTGAATGTTGGGTTCAGTTCGGTCTCCCTCATCCTCGCCGCCGCTTCGTAATCGGCACGGGCGGCGTAGCGGTGGGGTTGGTCATTGGCTCCGATCCGACGGCCGAATAGTAGACGTTGTGCAGCGCCGGCGAACAGGTGCCGGCGAATACGCCGAAAGCGCTTTGCAAATCGATCGGTTGCAGGAAGGGCGGCGACCAAATGCCATCGGTGGGGCGACCGATGCAGTTTGCGGCAGGATAAACTACCGACAGTTTCTTCCCATTGCGCCCCGAATTACTGCTCTTGGTGCCTCTCGCCCTTACGCGTATGGAAAGCCCGATAGCACGGAGATCTTGTTGGTGATGACCTCAAACACGATCCACTTGGTTGCTTGCGTGCTAACGCTTGCGATCCAACCACAGATTGCCCGCAGCCAGCAAACCAGAGACCTGCCAATCCACGGCAGCGTGCTGCGATTGGATAGCGCGAGCCACGTCGAGTTGACAAACACCACGGAATTGCTGCAGCAACAGACTCCATTTACGGTCGAAATGTGGGTCCGCGCGCAGGTAGGGAAGCAAGGAACCTTTCCCCTATTGGGCGACTTCGTCGATCACAAACATCCGAGCGTTCGGCATCCGGATCGGGCTGGTTGGCTCCTCGGAGTCGGGCGAACCACTGGCGGTGCTCTGTCGTTCAACGCCAGATTCCCAGGATTCGAGATTGGCGTGCCTCTGCGAGACAGCGAGGGGAAATGGTGCCACATCGCGGCAGCGAATGCGCCAGATGGCCTGAGTATCTATATCAACGGGAGACGCCGTGGTGAGCATAACCCTGGAGACAAGATCAAGTGGAAAACCAGTCCCATCAACTTGCACCTTGGCACAACGATGTATTCACCGGCGATCCGTGGCCACCAGGTCGATGTTGGTGATCTGCGTATTTCATCAACCTGCCTCTACACCGATGAGTTTAACCCACCAGTAAAGTTCGAGAAGCGGCCCGATACTCTGGTATTACTCGACTTCTCCCATCCCGGCGACAAGCAAATAACCGATCTCTCCGGCCGTGAACACCATGGGACGATCCGCGGCGCAACGTGGATTTTTCGCGATGCTGATTCCGTTTCGATGCCAGTTCATGAAGTCATCATTGAGGGGCCGTTGGGCATACGGCGTACAAGCGCTGGTTTCGTGCCGCGCTTCAAACGTTGGGAGATCAAATTTGCAGCGCCGAATTCGCAAATTTATGCCCGTCAACTCGACTTCTTCAGAATTGAACTTGGGGTGATAGGCACTGACGAGAAGAATTTGGCTTACGCTTCAAACCTGTCAAAACGCACGCCGACAACTCGCAACGCTCCTCGAGAGCACGAGAAACGTCTATATGTGATTCAGAATGAGGCAGACTTGCAGAAGCTCAATCAACAATTGCTTCACAATTCAGGAATCGAAACATCAGCCCGCACGGTCATGCATTTCTTCCCGCCCGCATTAGAAAACCAGTTTGCCGCGATCGAGCTAGAGTATGGAAAAAAACAGCACAGGACGCTGCAAGAGATTGTGAAAACCGTGTTTGAAATCAAGCCACGGGGTGAGGGCTGGCGAATGGAGGTTGTCGAAATGCGATTCCGCCCCAGCCAGAACTAGGCTCTCCAAACAGGTTTGCCCGCCAAACTGGTTTGCCCGCGGAGCATTTTCGGAACGGGCGAACGGAATCGAACATCTGTGCCGAACAACTCGTCCGATGCTTCGATACTGGCTGAGGGACCTCTAGCGGCCCAAACGGAGCGAAATCTCGCCACCGAACGTGGCAGTTTCCATTCTTCGTCAGCGAACCGCTGCAGCGTTTCGGCCAGGCCGATTCGGTCGCTGGTGCCGTGGTGGCGGACTGCAATCTGGAAGCCATCTCAGGACTCTCAGGGTGTGCGGTGAATGTGCTAATGCGCACAGGCTATCGATGTGATGTGTGCATTCAACGTCGTGCTCAGCTGATCGATTTGACGAGAGCTTGAATCCCGGAGTAAAGAGCGTATGCTCCTTGGCTAAACGTCAACATCGTCTTTTCCGACGGCCGAATAGTAGACGTTGTGCAGCGCCGGCGAACAGGTGCCGGCGAATACGCCGATAGTGCTTTGCAAATCGATCGGTTGCAGGAAGGCGAGTAGGTCGACGACTTCAGCGTCCAGCCGTTTTGCAACTCGTGTGATTCGGTTAAAATTCGGGCGGGAGGCTGCGGGATTCATGAAATCAATTGCACACTTCGTTGTAATTGGCGGCGCGTTTCTACATCTGTTGCTGGTTGGTTGTGCGTTCGAGGCGTCTCCACCCGATGTCGTCAATGCTTTCTACGATGCGGTTGCCGCGGGGGACAAGGAAACCGCGCTGTCGCTCATCGCAGACTATCCGGAAAAGCAAAAAAGATTCGCATCCAGCTCAACCGGTCGTTACCTGGAAAAGCCGAAAGCATCCAGAAAGACGTATCCCCGTGATGTCCTCGATTTCCACGTAATCGGGGACACGGCTGTAGTGCTTGTTCATGAGCAACTCAGCGAGCGCGATTATGACATCGATCCTATCTACCTGGTGCGCACCTCCTCAGGATGGAAGATTGCGCCCGGAGTCTTTTACCCCCTTCTGTACGGTGACGCCACGACGTGGGGTGGTGATGCCAAGCTGGCGGAGCTAAAGACGTCAATGTTGGCCCTGCAAGCGTGGAAAGTGACGCGAGAGGCCGAGTTGCATGCCTACTTTAAGTCGGTTGATGACATGAAGAACGCATTTGAGTTGTAGCGATGCTTCTGCCATGCAATGCGAGACAGCTTCTGGCGCACAGACGCTCCAGGTCGGTCTTGCTCCCGCTTTCACTCGCCGCGAAGCCGGCCAGCGCCTGTATCCTGCGGCGCAGTCTCTGCACAAGTTCCGCCTCGCGGATGTACTGATCGAGCTTGCGGGCGCTGCTTACGGTTATCTTATCGCGGGTGGGCATCAAGGCGTATCAAAGTTGCCATTAACGATACGCGGCCCGACGGCAATCCGTACACGTCTCCACCGGAAACACCGCACGCAAAACACCCGGCCAATCTGCCGAGGTTGAATGTGGTGATATCGCCCACGGCGGTGCTGTCGCTAGTGTTATTCGACGCTCCACGCTGGCGTGTCATCGTAGCCGGTGCTTCTTCCGCGCTGGCTGCCGAAGAACTGATTCGGCAATCCTGCAACACACTCACGTCCTGGTTGCTTACCGCTTACCGCAGCCAATGCACAAGCGGTTGAACGGTCAACTACATTGAACCCGACTTGGCGGCCGCGATCATATTCTCCACTGATTTGCGAATCGGCTCAGGCAGGTGCTGCTCCTTGAGATTGAGGAATCCCTGGATGATCAAGTCGCGTGCAGCGTCCTCCGTCATGCCGCTGGCCATCAAGTACGCCAACTTTTCCTCGCTGATCATTCCGACGGATGCTTCGTGGGAAAGTTGCGCACTGCTGGTTTTCGCTAACAAGCCTGGTACGGATAACACTTCGCCTTCCGCTGACAGCTTCAATCCATCGCAGCCGACAAATCCTTTCGTTCCGTTGGCTTCGCCGATCAGCATGGTTCTGTTGGTCACATTTCCGCCGGCGGCCACAACGCGCGTCAAGCTTTCGGAATTCGCGCCTGCACCTTTCAAGTGACATTCGCTTTCCATTACTCGATTGGTGCCGGGGGGAGCGAAAATCACAGCTTGGTCGTTGGATCGGCCATTTTCTTCGACAAAGGTTTTTCCCTGCGAGAAATGGTGCCTCAGTCGTGTCATCAAGACCTGATTGGTGGTCGAATGCGCAGCTTTGCCAATTTGCGTTCGTGTGTAGCTGTGGACTTCCATCTCAGCACCCCATTGCTCAATCGAAACTGTCCGAAGGCGGGATCCTTCCCGCAGATAACACTCGCCTATCGATATGTGGTGGCCGGCGTGAATGCTGTCGGGTACAGCTGATCCGGAGATCATCTCCACTTCGGCGTCCTTTTCGATGACCGTTACGTTATGAATGAACTGCCTTCCCTGGGGGATTTCGATTGCCGAAAAAGTCTGAAGCGGCAGTTTGATCTTTGCTCCTTCGCGCACACGAATGAAGTGACCAATCGGATCATGCGCGCGTTCGGCGACTCTTTTGACATGTTCGTTTTCATCGGGATCTATCAAACCAAACATCAGGTCTTGGACCCAGTCGTAGCGATCCAGCGCTTGACGTAGCGGCATGACTTCGACTTGTTCGTTATTAGAAACCGAATACCGGACATCCTGGTCGACCAGCACGCAAGTCCCTGATCGGTGATCATCTGATTGGTAACCTACTTTGCTGAGCAGCGTCTTTTCTTCTTCGGTGAGACCCGAGAAGTCTTGAAGTTGGTCCGTTGACATGGCCGTGTCTCCTTTGCCTGATTAAACACGTTGACACGAAACAGATCCGTATCCGTTCCGCTGAATATTCTTGAACAACTCGCGGGGATCTCCCGAGGTGACGATCCTCCCGTCAATCATCACGTGACCTAAGTCGGCCTGCACGTAGTCGAGAATGAAGCCCGTATGAGTAATGATCAGGGCAGAACGTGCCTCGCCGCTGCTTCCCGGAGTTCGAAGTAACCGGTTGATGGCGTCTCCCACCGCCGCGATATGCTCCAGGTCGACACCACTCTCGGGTTCGTCAAACAAAAGGAACTGAGGCGACTGCAGAAAGAGTTTCAGGACTTCCCAGCGTTTGATTTCACCACCAGAAAAGCCGACGTTGATATGACGGTTCGCAAATCCCTCCAGGTCGAGCGCGGATGATTCCTGTTTGAAGTTCGAAGCGGCATCCAGTGCTTCACGAAAGTCGCCGACGGTGACTCCATCCAAACTCGGCGGCCGTTGAAACGCCATTCCAAGACCAAGCCTCGCGCGCTGGTCGATCGGCAACTGGTCGATGCGATTGCCTCGAAAGCGGATTTCGCCTCGCACGACGTGATAGGGCGGTAGGCCCATCAAAGCCGCCAAGAGCGAAGACTTGCCCGAACCATTGGGCCCCAGCAAGACGTGCAATTCGCCCTCCGCAACAAGAAGATCGATGTCTCGTAGTATCGCCACATCGCCCGCGTCGACGTCCAAATCTCGTACTTCCAGGATATTGTTCGTCAACTTCCCTTGGCCTCCGCGTCTTCGTTTCGCACGCCTGCATGTGTCATGTGGGCACACCGCGTCACAGGAAATGCGATGTGACGGAAAGTTCGTGCCAAATCATTCACTTCAGCAATTCATGTGCCGCCGTGTCGACTGGCTAAGTGCTTATTGGCACCCAGGCACGACTGATCCCTGGACGAGACCAAAGGGGACGACGAGACCAAAGGGGACGACGAGACCAAAGGGGACGGGGGTCAAATTGCAAATGATCCATTAAGACCGCGTCGCAGATTCCACTAGCGCGATTGGAGATTTGTTGCTTGGGCTTTCATCACGGCGGAGCGTGATGGCTGCGTGCAGTGGGCGATAGAGAACTCGAATCTCTGACCTCCGCGGTGTGAACACGGCGCTCTAACCAACTGAGCTAATCGCCCTTCATCGATGCTTCGTAGCGTAACGCCACCACTACAGAGAGACAAGTCGGCGGCCTGGGTTCGCGACGTCCGTGGACGAGCGTTGCCGAAATCACCGACACCCCTTTCCGCCACATGCGATGACGGGAAAGGGGGCTAAAATTCACGCGGCTCTCGGGGCGAGCCTACGCAGGTGGTTTGAACTTCGGAACGGAAGGTCCCGACGGTTCGTCCTCGTCTTCATCTGCTTCCGGCGCACTCGAATCGTCCGGCGTGAAAGTCTTCTTGACTTCATTCTCCGCCATGCGGAATTGCTGCTGGACTTCATTCAAGCCGCGTCGGAATTCGCGATAACTGCCACCCAGCTTCCGCGCAACCTCAGGAAGGTTGCCGCCAAACAGGATGACCGCGATCACTCCGATGACCACCATTTCAAACGGACCGAGCCCGAACATGCTCAGTGGTTCTCGTCTTGCTTATTGGTCGGCTCGTCTTCATCGACCGACTCGTTCATCCCGCGTTTGAATTCGTTCGTGCTGCGGCCCAGATTCCGCATCAGACTCGGCAGCTTCGCGCCGCCGAAAAGCAACAGCACGATTCCGGCGATGATCGCCAATTCGAGCGGTCCCGGGGAAAAGAATCCCAGTAACAGGCAGTTCAAGATCATGGTTCACTCTCGCAATGAGGTTCTGAAAGGAGAACCCTGACACAGGACCGGCGAAAGCGGGTAGGTCGATCGGCTTAGCCGAACACCTCCTGAACCGATGTGGTCGGGGGGGTGAGTTGTGATGGAGACGTCCACCACACAAACCTATTCTATTGCCAGCTTTGCTTTCGTCAAAGGCTCGTCCTGCCAGCGAGGTCAAGTGAAGCCGGAATCGATCTTGCGGCCGAACGAATCCCCGGAGTGATGATTCCCAGTCGAACGGGGGCTAAAGTCCAACTGTGGCGTGAAGCGGGAGGACAATCGGGGGTCGTTGTGTAGTGCACGGGGAGCCGCAATGCACGGGGAGCCGCAATGCACGGGCGCCGAGGTGCAGGGGCACGACTGTTTGAGGCCGCGGTTTCCCGGGCTCGAATGTTCCCTGGCATGCTCCAGCGTCGGCATGTCTCGGGCCTAAACCGCGCCCGCTACTTGACAAATTGCGGCCGGCAAGTGAAACTGCCTTACTGAGACTGATTCTCAATAAGGATATGTGCATTGACCACCTTGAATGAGCTTCAACCGGGGCAAGTTGGGCAAATCGTCCGCATCGACGGTGTGGATGGAATTGCGTCGCGCCTGCGCGAAATGGGTTTCGTCCCCGGCGAGTCGGTCCAGTATGTACGTCGCGCGCCGTTGGGTGATCCGGTGAAATGCTCGATTCATGGATGTCGGATCGCGGTTCGCAGCGGCGAGGCGCGTCGCGTGTTGGTGGAACTCGTCAACTGAAGTCTTCCCCCTGTCGATACGGCGCGGCTTTGACATGCCGCTGCATCCTATGGCGACCGCCTCCAGTGCATTCTCCGCGAGCGTTGCCGTAAAGAATCACCGGGTTGCATTGGTGGGCAACCCGAACACCGGCAAGAGTACGTTGTTCAATGCGCTTGCGGGGATGAAAGTACGGACCGGAAATTATCCCGGCGTCACGATTGAAAAAAAAATCGGCCGCTGCGATCTCGGCGATCAACGAATCGATTTGCTGGATCTACCCGGAACCTATTCACTGGCCCCACGCTCGCCCGATGAACTGGTAGCGGTCGAAGTTCTGACCGACGACCTCGAGAGCGAACCGCCGGTCGAGTTGATCGTCTGCGTGGTCAACGCAGCACTCTTGCAGCGGAATCTTTTTCTGGTCAGCCAGTTGCTCGAGTTGGGCAAGCCGATCGTGATTGCGCTGAACATGATCGATGCGACAGAGTCGCGTGGCGTATCCATTGACATTGAGAAGTTATCCAAGAACCTGGGCGTTCCGGTCGTCGCGACGTGCGCTTCAAAGCGGCGCGGCATCGCGGAATTGAAAAAAACAATCCAGCAGACGTTGGCAGATCCGGTACCGGCCGGACGCGAGCGCGTCTTGCCGGATGTTTTTTATCGCATTCGTGACGAGTTTCGTAACGCACTCAGCTCCGCGGCCAGTGATGAAAGCGGCGTGTCGGAAATCGAACTCGCTTCGCGGCTTCCGGATGATTACCTGGTCGAGCGAATGCTGTTGGACCGGGGCGGTGAATCGGAGCGTCGTTGGATCGATCGACTCGGGGGCGATGCGGCGCCGTCACTCGCGAAAGCTCGCGAGCAGCTTGCCGCTGAAGTCGGTGATCCGATCGACATGGAATGCAACTCGCGCTATGCATGGGCAAAAACGATTCTCGTGGGCGTGCTCAACGACGTTTCGGAAACCACTTCGAGTCTCACGGACCGTCTCGACGCCGTTCTGACGCACCGGATCGGCGGTCTGGTTTGTTTCATCGCGGTGATGTTCCTGATATTTCAATCGATCTATTCGTTTGCTTCCTGGCCGATGGACCAGATCGACGGGGCGACGACGGCGATTGCCGGGGGTGTCCAAACGGTCATGCCGCCAGGCGTTTTGCGGAGCCTGATCACCGATGGAGTGATTGCCGGTGTGGGCGGCGTCTTGATCTTCTTGCCGCAGATTGCGTTGTTGTTTTTCTTTCTGGCGATTCTCGAAGATTGCGGTTACATGGCCCGCGCGGCGTTCCTCGTCGATCGTGTCATGACGACGTTTGGTTTGAGTGGCAAATCCTTTTTGCCGATGATGAGTTCCTTTGCCTGCGCCGTTCCGGGCGTGATGGCGACGCGGGTGATCGAGAATCGCCGCGATCGTCTGGCGACCATCATGGTGGCACCTTTGATGAGTTGCAGTGCCCGATTACCGGTCTACCTGCTATTGATCGCCGCGTTCATTCCCGCAACGACGTACCTGGGCGGATGGGTATCGTTGCCCGCGATCGTATTGATGTCGATGTATTCGGTCGGCATTCTGACGGCGATTCCGGTTGCCTGGATTTTGAAGAAAACGATCTTGAAGGGTGAGGTCGCGCCGTTCGTTCTGGAGTTGCCCGAGTACAAGGTTCCCTCGGCCGGCGTCATATTGGCACGCGTCTGGGAAGCAAGTAAGGCATTTGTGATTCGCGCAGGGACCCTGATCTTTGCCGCCTCGATTGTGATCTGGTTTTCCGGGTATTGGCCCGGCGACCACACAAAGCAGTACGCCCTCGAGCGACAGATTGAATCACTTTCCGATTCGTCGCCGCAGTTGGAAGTTCTCAAGAAAGAATTACGTGTCGAGAGCGCGAGTTTGTTGGAAGGCAGCATGCTCGGCACGGTCGGCCACGCCATCGAACCGGTCGTGGCTCCGTTGGGTTGGGATTGGAAAATCGGTGTTGGGGCTGTGGCAAGTTTTCCCGCCCGAGAAGTCATCATCGCAACGTTGGGGACGATCTACAGCCTGGGCGGCGACGCGGACGAGGATGGTTTGGTGGGCGCGATCCGGGCCTCGACGTACGAGGATGGGACGCCCGTGTACTCGATCCCGGTCGCCCTCTCGATCATGGTCTTTTTCGCATTGTGTGCCCAATGTGTCAGCACATTGCTGGTGATTCGCCGTGAAACCAACTCGTGGTTCTGGCCCGTCCTCAGCTTCACTTACATGACCGTTTTGGCCTACCTCGGTGCGCTGGTAACCTATCAGGTGGGCAACAGATTCTTCTGAGTCAGGGTTTCGGGGTCTCCAAGACTTGGTTTTCCGGAACGCTGGTTTTCCGGAACGCTGGTTTTCTGGAACGCCCAGTTTCCGAAACGCCAAGTTTCCGAAACGCTGGGCTTGCGAAGCTCCCGTCCGACCGATCGCACGTTTTCTACTGAGTCTTTCCCATGGGCTGGCAAACCATCATCGCGACGATCATCGTGGCAGCCGCGGCCATCTGGTTGGTCCGACGGATAAGTCGAATCGTGACCAGCGGATCGCGGGACGGCGAAGGTCACATTTCCAGCTGTGGGACGTGTTACAAGAATCCCGAAGCGGTAGACACGACGCCGCTGGTGAAATTGGGAAAGAATTCGAAATCCTGAGCGGGCCAGGTTAACGTGGCGGTCAACGTCGGTTTGCGATAGGTTGCCACCTCTCTAACATGACCGCTGGCGAACGGACGCCCGTTCAATTCTGCTTTCCCCGAGTCGTCCCTTGAAGAGCCGAGTGTTTGATTACGTCGTTGATGCGGTGCGCAGCCCCCGTGAACAACTTTCGCGCGGCCAGTATTTCGTACGACATAGCTGGGAATTGGCAGCGTATTGTTACCGCCAATTGCAGCGTCACCGGGCCGAGGGAATGGCCGCGGAATTGACCTACCGAACAATCTTCTCGTTGGTTCCGGTGGTGGTGTTGGCGCTGGTTATGTTTCGAATCGTCGGTGGGTTGGAGGAAGTACAGAACACGGTCGAGAACCAGCTTTATTCATTCTTCGGTGTTCCGGAGATTCCGGAGGAATACATCACCCCGAGTGTCGACGAGGACAGCGCAGGGGGTGAAGGCGATCAAGGGATGACCGTGGGCGACACGGAGCTTTTGGTCGAGGATGTTGTCGTTCCCGGTGCATCACCCGAAACTACGCCCGACGAAGCTACCGCAGACGTCGACGACACTAACGGGGACGTCGGCGGCGCTACCGCGGACATCGGCGGCGCTACCGCGGGCGGCGTCGGATTGGAAGACACGTCGGACCCGTCACATGGCGAAACGCTCGAGAGTCCAGATGTTGCGACGAACATGTCCGAATCCAATGCGGAACAGGAAACCAAGTCTGCGGCGGAAAGCGACCGTGAGGCGCGCGCCAGCATTCGGCGGACGTTGCGCGAGGCGACGGCACAGGTAGCCGCGCTCGATTTCAAGTCGATCGGGGCGATCGGGTTGTTATTATTCATCTACGCCGCGGTCGCGCTCGCCGATTCTGTCGAGCACTTGTTCAACCGAATTTATGAGGCACCTTCCCAGCGGCCTGTTCACCTTCGTTTGGCAATTCACTGGTCCATCATCACGCTCGGCAGCGGGTTGCTGGCAATGAGTCTTTACATGTCGGGCCAGGTGGTCGAATGGTTCGTCGCGATCGGTGCGGGTTCAACGACGAAGTGGATGCTGAGCCACGTGTTTTCGATTCTTGCCAGCTGGGTGCTGTTATTCCTGCTCTACGCGCTGATGCCCAACACTCAGGTGTCGTTGCGGTATGCGGCGATCGGCTCGCTAGTGGGATCGCTGCTGTGGGAAGGCGCGAAATTCGGTTTTCAGATTTATGTCGCCAAGGCGGTCCCCTACTCCGCAATCTACGGCTCAATCGGACTGATCCCCCTTTTCCTGTTCTGGATCTACGTGACCTGGTTGATCGTTTTGTTTGGCTTGACCCTGACGTACACGCTACAGTCGCTCGGCGGAGGTTCGCTGCGCCGAATGGAACACCGCGAGGGAACGCTGTATTCCGGTGATCCGGATTGGATGCTGCCGATCATGTGCGAGGTCGCCCATGCTTTCGAGCTAGGGACTGCGTTGGGAACGCAGGAGCTTGCCGACCGCCTGGCATTGTCCAGCAGAATCGTTCATGACATGACCCACAAACTGGTCGACGCCGAATTGATACACCGAGTGAACATTGGCGTGGGAGAAGAAGAGGGATTGACCCTTTCGAGGCCGGCGGAAAAAATCCGCATCGACGAAATTCTGAGCCTGGCGCACCGAGTGCGACCGACCAGCAATCATCCGGCGTGGAAGACGCTCGCGAATCTGAAGCAAGCCGAACGCGAGGCGGCGGAAGGGAAAACGCTCGCCGACGTCCAGGACTGGTGACCGAGCCGGCAACCTGAGAGCGTTCACTCCGGCATTTCGGTCGTCGTGAGCGTTTCGATCAATTCATCGATCACGACCTGAAGTTCCGGCATGGACTGCTTTGCGGCGTCGAGGTCTTCGCGTTTCGCAGCGTGTTCAACGCGTTCGGCTACCGTCATGGTTTTCACCGCGGCAATGACTCGTGCCGCACCCTTGATGGTATGGGCGAGTCGCTGTGAGGTTGCCGCGTCTTTCTCGTCAATCGCGGCGCTCAATTTTGGCATCAGTGAGGGGATTTCCTCGAGCGCCGAATCACGCACTGCAGCGAACAGATCGCGATCATCGGCTGCATTGGCGAGGGCTTCCTCCCACTCGATCACAGGCAGAGAGGCAACGTCCGCTGACTGCGCGCTGCTTCCTCCCGCACCACCCGTAGCTGGTTGCCCCGTTGCTTCCTGACGGTCGTCCTGGTTTTCTGACATGGGTACCCCGCTGTTCATCTTACCCGTAAACGCGTTCAAGACACGGTGCAATTCGCCGCGCCGCACCGGCTTGGACAAATATTCGTCCATGCCGGCTTCCAAACACCGAGCGCGATCACCTTTCAACGCGTGGGCCGTCATCGCAATGATAGGTGTTCGACGCCCGTTGGCTGCCTCGAGTTCCCGAATTCGCTTCGTAGCTTCGAATCCGTTCATCTTCGGCATCTGAATGTCCATCAGGACGACATCGTACACTTTCTCACGATAGCGCTGGACCGCTTCCTCGCCGTTAACCGCGACTGTGACGTCATGGTTCCACGTCGCAAGCAAGCCGAGCGCAACTTTCTGGTTCGCGATTCCGTCCTCCGCGAGCAACACCTTCATTTTAGGCAAAGTCAGTGGATCTGACTTATTCGAAACGGTCTGACGTTGCTCAGGCCCGGAGGAAGTAAGAATTGCCGTCAACAACTCCGACTGCTTGGCCGGCTTGATCAAGTAAGCGCTGACACCGAGTTCTTTGCTGCGAGCGATGTCGCCGTGACGTCCGCCGGAGGTCAGCAGGATGATCGTTATTTTCGCAAGGGAAGGATCGCTTCGGATCGTTTGAACCAATCCAAAACCGTCCAGCTGCGGCATGTGCACGTCGCTGATCAAGAGCGGCAGCGGTTTTTCCTGGCTGGCAAATGTTCTCAGCTGACTCAACGCGGCCGCACCACTACGGGCAATCGTGACCGCGATCCCCCATGCTTGCAGAGTCTCCTGCAGGATCAACAAGTTAGTTTCGTTGTCGTCAACGACCAGCGCATTCATGCCGGTCAAATCGGGCAATTGCTCGAGGGCCGAGACCTCGACCCGCGCGTACTGGACGGGGATGCAAAAATGGAAAGCGCTTCCCTTGCCGAGTTCGCTTTCGAGCCAAATACGTCCGCCCATGACCTCCGCGATCTTTTTGGTAATGGCGAGCCCGAGTCCGGTACCACCGTATTCACGGGTCGTCGACATGTCGGCTTGTTCAAACGCCGTGAAGATTCGGCCATGCTGCTCCTTGGGTATCCCGACCCCCGTGTCGCGTACAAGAAAGTGCAATGTCATGGTGGAGGCATCCTGTGCCTCGAGCATGACATCGACGTCGACTTCTCCAGCGTTGGTGAACTTGATCGCGTTACCCACCAGATTGACGAGCATTTGTCGGATCCGCGTCGCATCGCCACGGATCCATACCGGAACGTTCTTGTCGACATGCCACGTCAACTCGATGTCTTTCGCATGCGCTCGTACGCCGAGGGCTTTCATCGTCGATCCGATTTCCTCTCGCAGTTCAAAGTCGAGCGACTCCAGCTCCAACTTGCCTGCTTCGATTTTCGAGAAGTCGAGGATTTCGTTGATGATCCCCAGCAACGAATCGGCTGATTCCGAAACGACGCTCAGGTATTCCTGTACGGCGCGGGAATCATCGCTCTCGAGTGCCAATTCGGTCATCCCGATGATCGCATTCATCGGCGTGCGTATTTCGTGGCTCATATTCGCCAGAAAATCACTCTTGGCCATATTGGCCGACTCTGCCGCTTCCCTGGCCAACTTGGTGTCGGTGATGTCGCGCGAAATACCAAAGATGCCAACCGTCTCGCCATCCTTGGTTCGCAGCGGCGCCTTGGTTGTCGACAACCAAACCTCCGAACCATCGCTCGAAGTTTGCCGTTCTTCCTTTCCAATGATGGGAACACCGGTCAACATGATCTGCTGTTCGTCGGCGAGATATTCCCCCGACTCCTCGGACGGAAAGATATCCGAGTCGCTCATGCTGACGAGTTCCTCCGCGGAATTGAATCCAAGATGCTTCGCCAGCGCATTGCTGACTCGCACGAACCGGCTGTCGGAGTCCTTGAAGTAGATCAGATCAGGGGAACGCTCGAGCAGCATTTTCATCAAGAAGTGCTCCATCGCGTACTTCTGATTCATCTCAGCCAATTCGGCGGTTCGCTCGACAATCAGCCGTTCCACCTCCTGTTTGCGTGCGAGCAGCGTGCGGGCGTATGCAGCCAACACCAACGAGATCAGCAATCCCAGCAACAACAGGGCGAGGGGAAGATTGCTGAGTCGTGCGGCAAAGTATTGTGGACTCGCAACGCAATGCATCGTCCACTCGCTCATCGGCGGATTCAACGCTCGTGTGAGCGAAAGCGTGGCGGAGTCCGCTCGAGCCTCGTAATGATCGAGACCATCGAATTGTGCGGACCGCGAAACGGAATCGAATGCGGCGATCGGCACAGCTTGTCCACTGATATCGGCATGCGCAAGCACGACATCGATACGCTCTGGGAAGTGCTTCAGTGCGTTTGACAAGAGCGACTCGAGATCGATGATGACCGCGAGGAATCCAGACAGCTTTTCGCGTCGTTGAACATGGCTGTCATCGGGAGTCCGCCCGGGCATTCTGGGGCGTAACATCGCGACGACGGTTCTCGTTTCATTCTCGAACGGCCACTGGATCGGACGGGAAACGGCGAAGCGACCGGATTCAACCATGTCGTCGATCGCGGCCTGCATTTCGGGCAGGCTGCCGAGATCGAGTCCCCGTGCGTCGTGGTTCGACGATACTGGTTCGACTGCCATCACGGGGAACATCGCATCACGACCGAGACCGTCTTCATCTGATATTGCGGAACGCACTTGATAGGGGACCGATGCCGCCTCAGTCACTTCGAGCTCGTGGGCCTCGAGATCCTCAGCGTCGACTTTCGGAATCCAGCAGAACGCCAACACGTGTGGATTCGATTCGATGCGCCGTGCGGCGACGTCGGCGAAGGCGTTGTAATTGAACTCACCATCGGTCCACACTCGCTGCAATCCGTTTCTCGAAACCGGATTGAAGCGCAGCGTCTCGTCGAAAATCCGGATGCGATGCTGTGCGGCAAGTTGGAATTGCGTTTCTCGCAAGCCCGATTCGCGACTCTGCAAAGCCCGGTACGAACTGATCGACAGCAGGCTGCCGGTCAGAAAAATCAGCGCAGCGACCAGCAGCGGAACATAGGCTTTGTGACGATGGGTCGCTTCTGGCATGGTTCGTTTCGAGAAGGTTTCCGGGCGGCGTCTGAATGAAAAGAGGAATCCTCGGATGGGAACCCGGACTCCCCTATCGTACAGCCCCTAAATCGCAGCCCCAATGATCAATTCCCGCCGGATACCGGTGGAAGACCGAAAGAGTCTTCCCGCCCGCATAACCGCTACAACCCCAATGGCGGAAAGCCGCAGAGGGTGTGCGATCACGCACGATTACAGGTCCCTGGCTCAATGAGCTACGAGCCAGTTCTCTCCCACGCCCATTTCGACCACAATCGGGACCTTCATGGGCAGTGTGGTTTTCATCGCTTCTTCAATGACCTCCATCACGGCGCTGCGTTCGCTTTTGAGCATGTCAAAGACGATCTCGTCGTGGACTGTCAACACCATCTTGGTTTGGAAGCCGCCTCCGGTAAGTGCCCGATGGACGCGGATCATTGCCAGTTTCAACATGTCCGCCGCGGTGCCTTGAATGGGGCTGTTCATCGCCAACCGCTCGGCCGCGTTGGCCACGGTCCGGCTGCGAGAGTTGATGTCGCGGATGTACCTTCGCCGTCCCGTGCGTGTGGCCACGTAACCGTGTTCACGCGCGAACGCAATCGTTTGGTCGATGTATTCGCGCACGCCGGGGTATTTCTCGAAATAATTGTCGATCAATTCACTCGCCTCGGAGCGTGGAATGTTGAGGCGTTGCTGAAGACCGAAAGCAGAAATCCCGTAGATGATTCCAAAGTTGACCGTCTTGGCTTTGTCGCGCATTTCGCGTGTTACGTCGTCGACGGTGACCTTGAACACTTTCGACGCTGTGATGGTATGGATGTCATCGCCTGCGATGAACGCCTCGAGCATTCCGCTATCGCCGCTCAGTTCAGCCATCACCCGCAGCTCGATCTGGGAGTAATCGGCGCTGAGGATCTCGTGGTTTTCGTCGCGGGGGACGAACGCGGCGCGAATATCGCGGCCACGTTCTTTCCGCACCGGAATCGTTTGCAGATTCGGGTCGTTCGATTGCATCCGACCTGTGGCCGTCCAGGCCTGGCTGTAGTGCGTATGCAGACGCCCCGTCTTCGCGTTGACAGAGGCCGGCAATTGGTCCACATAAACTGACTTGAGTTTACGCGCGTTACGGTAATCCAGTACGTCAGCGATGATTTGGTGCTTGCCCGATAAGCGTTCCAGTTCCGTTTCGCGAGTGGAGTACTGGCCGGTCGATGTCCGCTTGGGATTCTTTTCCAGTTCCAGTTCTTCGTAAAGTACAACGCCGAGTTGTTTCGGCGAGTCGATATTGAATTCGTGGCCGGCAGCTTCAAAAATCTGCTGTTGTAGTTGTTCGATTTCTGAGTCGAGCTTTTTCGAGAAGATCGCCAGGGCCTCCGTGTCGAGTCGAATCCCTTCGTATTCCATCTCGACGAGCACAGGGATCAACGGACACTCGACTTCGTAGCAAACTTTGCTGACGCCGCGGGCCTCGATGTCGGGGCGAATCACATCGGCCACCTGGAGTGTTACGTCGGCGTCTTCGCACGCGTACTCGGCAATTTGTTCGATGTCGACATCACGCATGCTCTTTTGACCCTCGCCTCGCTCGCCGATCAGTGCGGTGGTCGGAATCGGGACGTATCCGAGATAAAGCTTGGACAGGTAGTCGAGCCCGTGACGCATTTCGGGTTCCTTCATCGAATGCGCCAACATTGTGTCGAACAATTCGCCACGCACATCGATGCCGTTCCATTTCAACAGCGTCAGATCGTATTTCAGATTGTGTCCGAGCTTCGCGATTTCTACGTCCTCGAACACGCCGCGGAATTCTTCGATGACCGCACGTGCGTCCTGCGGGTCATCGGGACAAACCACGTAATAGGCTTCGTGCGGCTTGAAGCAAAAAGCAAGTCCGAGCGGCAAGGCACTGCGCGGGTCAAGGCCCGTCGTTTCGGTATCAAAGCAGAATACTTCTTGCTTGCCCAGTTTCTTGATCAGCGAAGCGCGCTGTTTAGCGGTCGTGATCGTGTGGTACTCATGGTCGACATCCCGAATCGTTTTCTCCTGGACCGGCTCGTCGAACAGAGTTGCCTGGATCTCCGTCTCGCGTTTTTCCCGAATGACTTTTGCGCGGGAACTCGCCGATGTGAAGGATTTTCCGAACAACTTCTTGCCCAGCGTGTCGAACTCCAGCTCCATGCACAATTCTTTCAACTTTTCCTTGTCATGCGGCATCCGTTTGAGGCTGTCAAAGTCGATGTCGTGTGGGACGTCCAACTGAATCGTCACCAATTTCTTGGACAATCGTGCCATGTCGGCGTGTTCTTCGAGTCGCTCCTTCTGTTTCCCCTTGAGCTGGGCGGTGTGCTCGAGCAATTCCTCGACGGAGCCATATTGGGCAATCAATTTTTGCGCGGTCTTGGGACCAATTCCGTGAACGCCGGGGATGTTGTCACTTGAATCCCCCATCAACCCGAGAATGTCGATAACCTGGTCGACCCGGCCGATGCCCCATTTGTCGAGCACTTCCTCGATTCCAATCACCTCGGCGTCGGAGCCGCGCCGCCCCGGCTTGTAAATGACGATGTCGTCGGTAACCAATTGCTCGTAATCTTTGTCAGGGGTCACCATCCATGTCCGAAACCCCTGTTGGGCAGCCTGATGCGCGAGCGTTCCGATGATGTCATCGGCTTCGTACCCGGGGGTCCGGATCGTGGCGATGTTCAACGCCTCGAACAGCCGATCGATGTACGGCAATTGCTCTGAGATGTCTTCGGGCATCGCATCACGCTGGGCCTTGTACTCGGGAAAATCGACGTGCCGCTGGGTGGGTTCGGATGTGTCAAAAGCGACGGCGATGTGAGTCGGTTCCTCGCGTTTGATGATATCCAGCACCGTGTTGGCCATACCGAATACGCCGGACGTGCAGAGGCCCGATGAGGTGAATCGGGGGCTGCGAATCAACGCGAAGTGCGCACGGTACGTCAGCGCCATCCCGTCCAACAGGAACAGCTTCTTCGTTTCCGGGAAAAGCTCTTTGGGTTTTGCAGCCATTTCATTCCGTGAAGCGGATCTTCGGCGATTTCGCGCCCGTCACTCTAACAATTCCCTCTACTCGGCGCGGCGCTTGCGCTGACCTGGTACCACATGTTGACGAGGTGTACTCAGATACTCTGCCAACGCACCTGTGCTCGCCGAAACGCTTACCGATGGTGAATGGTCCTTGCCGCTGCCGACGAACATCAAGCCGATGTCATTCACGTCCGCGTCACGCAGAGTCCTTTCAACGATCTCGATTGCCTGACTGCGCTGCGACTCGCTCAAGTTTGCGGGTGCGTCGGTGTCGTCGTGTCGAAAGAGAAAAACGCTGGCCGTGACACGCTGGATCAACCCGGACCGCGGATCCACGCGGAACGTCCCGCGCACCTCGCCCGAAATTCCGTCGAGCATGATTTCCTCGATCCTGAATGAACGCACCATGTCCGCCGGAGATCCCAGGCTGCGGTTGCTATCAAAGACAAAGCATTCAGTTTATCCCGATTCAGTTCGAGCGGGAGGTCCCGCAGGGCAAAGAATCCGCCCGCGGAAAGACGTGACCTGCGGGCGGACGAAGGAGAGTGGACGCCGGGGCAGCAAGCTCACTGGCCTTCGATGTACACCAGTTGGATCTCGGTATCGGGCAATTTCTGTTTCAGCTGGTCGATGCCCTGCTGGGTCACGGCGGTGCGAGTCACCTTCAAATCCTTCAAAGCCGTCAGATTCTCCAGGTGGACAAGTCCCGCATCGGTGATCTGGGTGGAACCGAGGTGCAGGAATGTCAGTTTCGTCAGTCCGCTCAAGTAGGGCATGCCCGCGTCGCTGAGCCGCGTGTTGTCGAGGTTCAGTGATTCGAGCGATGTCAGTCCCTCGAGCGGCTTGATCCCGGCGTCGGAAATGTTCACGCGCCAAAGATTCAGCTTTTTCAGATTCTTCAATTCTGACAACGGGCTCATGGCGTCGTCGAATATCTGGGCGCACTCGCTGATGTCGAGTTCTTCGAGCTTCGATAATTTGGGAATGTTCGCTAATCCACTCGCGTCAATCTGGTTGCGAGCGATGCGAAGCTTGCGGAGGTTGGGCAGCGCGGTCATCACTTCGATGGCTTCATTACCGATCGTCGTTTCGGCAAGGTAGAGTTCCTGCAAACTCTCCAGCCCGCCCAACGATTGAATCCCATCTTCGCTGATCCAAAGAAAGTCGAGCGCGAGAACCTTCAAATTCGGAAGCTTCGCAACGTGCTTCATTCCTTCGTCGCTGACGCTGCAGTCACCACTCTTTCCGGAAAGTCGAAGCGCCTTCAACTTGTTGAGCGATGTCAGGTGCGCAAGTCCAGTATCGGTGACGGCGCAATCCCGGAGGTCGAGATCTTCGAGTGAGCTGATTTGGCCGAGAGTTTTCAGCCCATCGTCGCTGATTCCGGTCTCAGCGAGTCGCACGGCGCGCAACTTCGGCAGCTTCGTCAGCGGCGGGAGATGGCTGTCGTCAATTTGCAGTCCACGAAAGTCGACATCGATGATCGCCCCGGCGGAATCACGGCGAACGTTCTCGGTCACCGCTAAGATCTCAGCGACGGCGTCCGCGTCGTCACTCTCGGTAGCGACCGGCTCGTTCACAACCGCGGACTGCGTCGGTGGCGCGGGTGGCGGGGCGTTGGTATTGCAGGCCGCGACCAGGATCAACGAAGCAGCCCAGATTGTTGATCGTTGCACGTCGAACTCCGAAATGGTCCCGCGACTCCGCTTGCGGGGAAAATTGAATGCTACCCGACGAGCGGAGTCGCGAACGTCGGGCTCTCGTGGCTGGCCTACGCGGTGAATTCGACTTCCCATCCTTTGCGGTATTGCTTGCGAATGTACTTGTCAGCCTCGGGACAATTGGTCGCAACAAGACTCCCGGCGTCCCAGTCGAGCTGTTTGCCGGTTCGATAGGCAATGTTACCGAGCAACACAGATTCGGTCAGCGCACCGGAGTAATCGAAGTTACAGGTCGTTGACGAACCATCTTTGCAGGCCTTGATCCACTCGGCATGGTGACCAATTGAATCGGGGATGGTTGGTTCCGGCGGTTCGAACTCGGCGAACTTATCGGACGGGAACAACTTGTAGTTCGAGTAGGTCGCAAACAACTTTCCTTCGGAACCGACAAACATTACGCCGCTGCCGGGTACGCGTTCGCCGGCGACCTCGCGCGGCGTCTGGTTTCCGTCGTACCAAGTCAAATCGACTGGCGGCCGTGAGTCGCCGCGGGAGGGAAACTTGTACCGCACGGTCAGCCCGAGCGGGCAGGTATGCGGATGCACCTCCGGTCCTTCGGCTTCGCAAGAAACCGGATGCCGCAGTTCGAGGGCCCAGAACGGCAAGTCCATGTAGTGACACCCCATGTCGCCCAGCGTTCCCTGTCCGAAGTCCCACCATCGACGCCACTGTGCCGGATGGTAACGGCCGGCCGCGTAGGGCCGCTCCGGTGCCGGCCCGAGCCAGAGATCCCAGTTCAGATTCGCGGGTGGCGCGGTCGTTTCCTCAGGCAACTCTCCTCCGCCCCAACCTTTTCCAACCCAGACATGAACTTCTCCCACGTTACCAATCGCGCCTGAACGAACGATCTCGACCACGCGGCGATAATTCGAACCGGCGTGAATCTGCGTTCCCATTTGCGTTGCAACGCCCTTCGCCTTGGCAGCTTCCGCGATCACGCGAGCTTCACGGACGGTATGGGTCAATGGTTTTTCACAGTAACAGTGCAACCCGGCATTGATTGCGCGAATGGCGGCCGGCGCGTGATTGTGGTCCGCCGTGGCAATGACAATCGCGTCGGCGCTGTCCGATTCGCTGGCGATCATTTCTCGATAGTCCGCGTACGTCCGTGCACTTTTGAAGGTTGCGGCCGCACGATCGAGATAATTCTGGTCAACGTCGCACAAGCCAACAATGTCCTGATCCTGCACGCCATCGATGTTCGCCGACGCTCGATTGGCGGTTCCGACGCAAAGGATCTTCAGCTTGTCGTTCGCCGAGTTTGACTCCTGGGCCGGGATTTCACTCCAAACGCCTGCTGATAGTGCGGCGGCCGTGGAGGATTGGATGAATCGGCGTCGTGAAACCGATGACGTTGAGGAGGAGATAGAATGAGGCTTCTTTTCAGTGGTTTGCGTCACTATCGACACTCGCGCGAGGGGAGAGGAAAGGGTGGATGAAACGTGGACTGGTATGGTAACCGATCGTCATGCCCAAGACGAACCAAAGAACCGCCAGAATGATCAAGCGGATTGTCGAATTGACATCAGAGGGGTCCGATTTGACGGTGGGCCGGAGCGATGAGCGACGAGTCGCAAGACAATCCATCGACGGACGATGGCGGCGAAAGTCAAGAAAGCACATTGATATCCGGCGGGGCGGTCGACCCTTCCCCTCCGCGAGTTTAGACCATATTTGTCGCGCTCACATTGGCCCTCATGGCTGCTGTCGGTTTCGAGGTCATCTGGTCAGCGCAATCGGCTTGAATCGGAAGTTCCGCAAGTGCGGCTCAGCAGAGCGCAACCTAAGCCCGCGAGAGAAACACGCCAGTGCGCGTGTCGATTTTCAGCGTTTCGCCTTCCTTGATGTACTCGGGAACCTGGACCACGATTCCCGTCTCGAGAGTTGCAGGCTTCGTCCGCGAAGTTGCGGAGTTTCCTTTTACACCCGGATCACACTGGGTGATCTTTAACTCGACCGCCGCTGGGATATCGAGTCCGACGCAAGCGTCGTTATAGATCAACGCTCGCATCCCTTCGAGACCTTCGGTGATATAGGGCAATTGCTGGGCAACATCCTCGAGCGGCAATTCGTATTGGTGGTAGTCTTCCTGGTCCATCAGATGCAAATGTGTAGCGTCGGAGTACATCATTTGCACATTCCTTCGCGAGAAATCGGCTTCACCAAGCGAATCGGTGCCCTTCGAAGTGATGTCAATCTTATTTCGGGTGACAACATTTCTTGCACGGAATTTGTAAAGCGTCGCAGCGCCGCGGGCGGAAGGTGATTGCACTGAAATCCCTTCGATCACGACGGGATCCCCATCGTAGACGACAACGGTCCCGGTTTTGATGTCTTTAGCCTGCATGAATCCGTCGAGTTGGGAATGAAGGTCGGCCGCCATGGAGAAACCAAATTGTATCGGCGCTGGGCACGATGGTTGACTCCGTCATGCGAATCGGCGAGAGGCCCGCCATCGCCTGTGCACTATCTCCAAAGCCATTGTCGGAAACCTTCGACGACCAGTTCACGGTTTCCAAAGCTCTGCCACAACAATAGCACGCTCAGGAAAAGTGCCACAAGCAGCATTCCGAAACCGCGGCGCGGAACCGGCGCGGTCGTCTCGTGAACCTCTTCACGAAGGCCCGCAAGCAGCCGGTTCCAAAACTTCAAGGAAACATTCGGTTCAAAGGCAACGACCTGCGAATGATCGATTGCCCGTTGCCCGTCCACGCGAAGCCGAATCCCGATCGTAGGCAAACTGACCTGCAGCAATTCCGAATCACCCCTTGCGGCCAGATCCAGTTTTTTCGCCGCGGCGAGCAATGGCTTGAAGACTTCGTCCGGCGTCCGGCCATAGACAACGACTCGCGGTGCGCTGGTCAGCGTTATCAGCGAAACGCTCAACCCGTAAAATGCGGCCAGCGCGATCCATACGATGGGTCCGAACATGGTTGCCGCCGCAGTCGGAAAGAAAAGTTCCGCGGGGCCGACGGCGAGCAACCCCGCAATGGCGATCGCCAGGGCTGCGAAATCGCGGCCTCCCGTTGTGACCAGCGCCCGTCCGGACAAACGAATCACGCTGAACACCACCAAATATCCGATCAACGGCAAGAGCGCCAGCAAGATCGTGAAGGGGTCAATCGATTCGAGAACGGTGAGCATCTCGCTCGACTCACTTTACGAATGCGCGTTCGACGAATTTCGTATCGTGACGCCCTTCGATGAATTCGGGGTGCTGCAACACTCGGTCGTGGAACGGTGCCGTGGTCGAAATCCCCTCCACCTGCATTTCTTCGAGTGCACGCCGCATGGTCGCGATCGCCTCGGCGCGGGTGGGACGGTGCACAATCAATTTCCCGATCATCGAGTCGTAGTGGGGGGGCACGACGTAACCGCCGTAGACGTGCGAATCGAAACGAACCCCGAGTCCCCCGGGCGTGAAAAGACGAGTGATCTTGCCCGGATTCGGCTGAAAATTCTTATCGGGGTTTTCCGCGTTGATGCGGCATTCGATTGCGTGTCCAACGCACTTGATATCGTCCTGGCAAAACGGCAACTTTTCGCCCGCGGCGACGCGAATCTGCGCCTTGATCAGATCGACTCCCGTGATCATTTCCGAAACCGGATGTTCGACCTGGATCCGCGCGTTGACCTCGATGAAATAAAAGTTGTCCTGTTCATCGACGATGAATTCGACCGTCCCCGCGTTGGAATAGTCGGCACCGCGAATCATGCGGACGGCCGCATCGCAAATCTCCTTGCGGCGATCATCGGGAAGATTCGGACTCGGCGCTTCTTCAATCAATTTCTGGTGCCGCCGTTGAACGCTGCAGTCTCGTTCGAACAGGTGGCAGACGTTTCCGTGTTGGTCGGCGATGACCTGGACCTCGATATGGCGAGGGTTACCAACGTAGCGTTCGAGGTAGACACCACCATTTCCGAATGCAGCCTGCGCCTCGGTTCGAGCCTGGTTCAGAGCGGCAGCAAGCTTGGATTCGTTTTCGGCGACACGCATTCCTTTGCCGCCACCGCCCGCAGTCGCTTTGATCAAGACGGGGAAGCCGATCTCGCGAGCGATATCGAGTGCCAACTTGTCATCTTCGATCAGCCCGTCGCTACCCGGAACCACAGGAACGTTGCTGGCGACCGCCATCGAACGCGCGGTGTTCTTGTCCCCCAACTTTTCCATCGCCTGGGGGCTTGGGCCAATGAACTCGAACCCGCTCGAGCGACACACTTCGTTGAAGTGCGCGTTTTCGGCAAGAAAGCCGTAGCCGGGATGGATTGCGTCGACGTTTCCGACTTCTGCCGCCGCAATGATTTGATCGATCTTCAGATAGCTGTCGACGCTTCGCGCGGGTCCGACACAATAGGCTTCATCGGCGAGTGACACGTGCATCGAATCCGCGTCGGCCTGGCTGTGAACGGCAACCGATTGGATGCCCATTTCGCGACAGGCACGAATGATACGAAGAGCGATTTCGCCGCGATTGGCTATCAGAATCTTTTCAAACACAGCGTACCGTCTGAAGAAATCGGGAATCGACTGAAACGCCCGGCCGCCGTGCGACCGCTAGGCATTGGGCTGCACTCGAAACATCGGTTTCCCGAAGTCGACCGGCTGTTGGTCACCGATCAGGACTTCCACGATCTTGCCGCTGCACTCGGCCGGAATCTCGTTAAACACTTTCATTGCCTCGACGATACAGACGATGGTGTCGTCATTGACCGTGTCGCCAACTTTGACGAACAATTCGGAATCAGGATTCGGCCGGGCATAGAAAGTGCCGACCATCGGTGCGTTGATTGTGATGGTTCCATCGGCCGGACTATCGCTTGACGCCGCGGGCGCAGAACCAGCAGGTTGAGCCGCGGCCGGCGCGGGTGCATATTGCGGTGCGGCGAGCATCGGCGCGGAAGAACCCCGGTTCAGCTTGATCTTCTCATCGCCCTGCTGAAGATCGACCTCGCATAACTCGTGCTGTTCCATCAACTCGATGATTTCGCGGATGCGTCCGACATCGAACACATCTTTGGGCTTTCCGCCTTTGCTCATGCTTGATTCGCCGTGAAAATGATCGCTTGGTAGTGCCGCGGAGGGGAGAATCCACGGTGAAGTTTTACAGGATGAAACGCGACTCTTCGAGTCCCTTCGCCAGACTACTCAAAACCTCGTGTCCCGTTTCGGTTACCAGGACATCATCTTCAATGCGGATCCCAAAATCACCCTCGAAGTAGACTCCCGGCTCAACGGTGATAATCATGCCGCTAGCGAGCTTTTCTTCGCTGATCGATGACATTCGGGGCGATTCGTGGATTTGCAAGCCGGTGCCGTGTCCTAAACCATGCTTGAATGCTTCGCCCAACCCGGCCTTGTCAAGCACGCCGCGGGCGACCGCGTCGACCTCGCACGCGGCGGCGCCGGGACGGATCGCGTCGATCGCGGCAAGCTGGGCCTCCAGCACCGCATCGTATGCTCGGCGGAATGCATCCGACGCGTTCTCGCGATGCAGCGTCCGAGTCAAATCACTCGCGTAACCCTGGTAGTTGGCTCCCCAGTCGATCAGCAAAGTCGTCGCGTCACCCAGCTTGTTTTCACCGGGATGATAGTGCGGCAGCGCTCCGGCCGGACCCGCGCCAACAATCGGAGGAAAACTACAACCCTCGGCACCAAGCATCCGCATTTTTGACTCAAGTTCGTGCGCGATTTCGATTTCACTCCACGTCGACGTCAACACCGGCAACACGGATTGAAACGCCCGCTCGGCAATTCGCACTGCCGCGCGGGTCGTGGCGATCTCGCCGTCGTCCTTGATCATCCTCTGCCTTTCAACCACTCCGGATGTTTCCACGAAGTGCAGTTCCGGACAAACTTTGGAAAGCCGGCGAAACGAGGACAGCGAGAAGTGATCCGATTCGATCCCGATACGTTTCCTGCCAAGATCATTCAATACCGACTGCGTCAAATCCGAGAGCAACTGAGCCGGAGGACGAATGATGCATGCCAGTTCTTTGCATTGCGATGCGAGCTGCGTTTCGTAGCGCCCATCACTCAACACCGTCGCTGAGTCCGGAGTGACAAGCAAATAGGAGCTGTCACCTGTGAAGCCGGACAGGTAGCGAACGTTGATCTCATCGGTGACAAGAAACGCGTCGACATTCAGACTGTCAAGCGATTCGGTCAACGTTGCAAGGCGCGGCGGCAATTGATTCATGCAGGCATTGTAGCAAACTTGCCGTCACGATCCGCTGCACGATCAAAACCACGCGGCTACTTCACGAAGGCCATCCATGGGATCGTGCACCGGCCAATACTCAAGTCCGACATAGCCCTCGTAGTCGGTCGCGGCAATCGCATCGAAAATTGACGGGTAATGCAATTCACCAATCGTCAATTCGTGGCGACCAGGATTCCCAGCGGCATGAAAGTGCGCGATCTTGTCTACGTTCGCGGTAATGTTGGCGATCAACTGTCCCTCACTGATCTGTTGGTGGTAGATGTCATAGACCACCTTGATCCGCGGGCTGGCAACTTCATCAATGATTTCAAATGCTTCATCACTGCGAACGAGATAGTATCCGGGATGGTTCACCAATTCGTTCAGCGGCTCGATCACCAACGTCACATCGGCCGCTTCCAACATCGGCGCGGCGGCTTTCAATCCCTCGACCAGACATGCATGCTGGCTGGCGCGATCGACACCGGGAATAAAATCGCCGACCTGTGAGATCAGCGTAGGGCACTCGAGTCGAGTCGCGGCTGAGATCGACTCCTCAAGTCCTTTCAAGTAAGCGTCACGACTTGGTGGGTTGACGAGGCTGATGAAACGCGTGCAACAGGCCGATATCTGCAGACCGAAAGCGTCGCGAGCGGTGAGGATGTCGTCGAGGTTCTTTTCCCACCATCCCCAGAATTCGAATGCTCCCAGACCGGCTTCGGAGACACGCCGAATTGCCTCCGCGGGCGGCACGTTCTCAAATACGGCGTCGATGCAAACCGAGGGCAAAAGACGGTTGACCATGAGTGTCCCCAAGTGCGTGTGCACGCGATGCGTGGATGTCCGGGTGAGGTTGTGTTGGGTGCGTGGAGGGCGTCTAAGTCCCGAATTCCAGCGATCGGGGACAATATAGCAGCGATCCGGCGGCCAAGTTTCGACATCCAAAACCAACCATCGCAGCGGCAGGGCAAGTAGAATCAAGCGGATTGCGTTCCAAGTTTGTCACCCCAAGTTCATTGCGCCAGGCGGGATTCACATGCGTTATTTGCTCCCCGGAAAGTTTCTCACGGCCCTCTTCCTGTTCGGATTGTGCTGCTCCGTATCGCAGGCGCGCGGCCAAGAGGCCAACCCCGAGTCGGCGAGCGACGTCAAGCCGGAAAACATCAAGGTGAATGGAGTCGTCGAAGCGATCGTCGCGGTTGAAGTTTCCGCCGACACCGAACAGATCGAATCACTGGAAATCAAGAAAATCGTTCCGCACGGAACGAAGGTCAACAAGGGTCAGAATATCGTTTGGTTCGAGACCGAAGATATCGACAAGAAGGTCAAAGACGCGGAAACCGAATTACGACTCGCGCAGCTGACGCTCGATGACGACGAGTTCAATTACGAACAGTTCATCGAAAAACAGAAACTGGATCGAGCTGCTGCCCAGCGTGCCCGTAAACAGGCCCAGCAGAGTTATGACAACTTCGTGCAGGTCGATCGCGAACGGCAGGGCGCAACAGCTGAGTACAACTTGAAGTCATCCAAGGCATCGCTCGAAAATGCCATGGAAGAACTCGAACAGCTCGAGCAGATGTACAAGGAAGATGATTTGACCGAAGAGTCAGAGGAAATCGTGCTCAAGAGAGCCCGGCAATCGGTCGAGTTCGCTCAATATCGCCTCGAAGGCACCGAGATCACATCGGCACGCGCCGTTAAACAGGACATTCCGCGAGCCCAGGCACAACAGGAAGACTCGCTCGCCCGCGCCGAGATGGCCCACCAGAAGTCAATCCGCGAGCTGAACTCCGCGCGGCAGCGCCAGGACATCGAGATGGGGCAGAAGCGCGACAAGTTCAAGGAACAGAAGGAAAAGTTCGCTGAATTGAAGGAAGAACGTAAACGGGTCGTGTTGACATCGCCGATCGATGGAATCCTGATTCACGGAAAACTCACTCGCGGCAAGTTGTCCGACAAGCCGAGCACACTCGAGGAGGGTTCGAAAGTCACGCCGTCCCAAATCGTTGCGACAGTCGTCGACCCCGGCAAACTCCAGATTCGCGTCGATCTCGAAGAAAAGAATTTGCCCGTCGTGACGAGGGGAACCAAATGCACAATCCGCTTCAACGCCCACACCGATTTTGAGACCAAAGGAACTGTCAAATCGGTCTCCGACGTTCCCTACGCCGGCACCAAGTACGACTGCGTTGTCGCGATCGGAGGTTCCAAGAAACAACCGAAACTCATGCCGACGATGACCTGTGAATTGGAATTCGAGGCGCCCAAATCGGACAAGAGTGAGGTGACGAAGAAGGAAACGAAACAAAACGACGCTTCACAGAACGAGAACGAAAAGAGTGAAACCCCGAAGCAGGACCAGGAAGATGCCGACAAACAGCGGAAGAAGAATGACAACGCCAAGGACAAGAAGTAATTGACTGTTTTTGCTCTCGGCCGCGACGACACCCAGGCGACGGATTGAACCATGCGTAAGCTGATCGTGATTCTTCTCGCCGTTGCATTCCACGCGACGGCGCCATGCCAGGAAGCCGTGCGTAGCGGAATCCTTGCGGACCCGCTCGATTTCAGCGCCGAGCCGGCACTGCCCGAGGTCGATGCACCCACCACGGACGAGATACGAAAGTCGATCCGGCGCGGGGTCGAGTTCCTGGTTGACGACCAGAACGCCAACGGGTCATGGGGATCGGCGACTCGAACCAAGGGATTGAACATCTATGCCCCGGTACCGGGGGCTCATCACGCGTTTCGCGCCGCAACGACGTCGCTGTGCATTTCCGCGCTGATCGAGATCGATTCGGACGACCCCAAAGCAACCGCATCCCTCGATCGTGCCGAAGCCTGGTTGCTTGAACATCTCAAACGACTACGCCGTGCGTCGGGCGACGCGATTTACAACGTTTGGGGACACGCCTATTCCATTCAGGCGTTGGTTCGAATGCACGGCCGCCACAGCGACGATGCCGAAATGCAAGCGAAGATTGTTGAACTGATCGAATTGCAATTCGACATGCTCAGCCGTTACGAATCGGTCGACGGCGGCTGGGGTTATTACGATTTTCGATACCAGGCGAATCAGCCGACCTCTTCGTCGATCAGCTTTGTCAACGGAACGGTGCTGGTCGCATTTGCCGAAGCGAAACAAATTGGCGTCGAACCGCCCGAGCGAGTTGTGAAACGCGCCATCGCTGCGGTCCATCGCCAGCAAAAGCCGGACTTCACTTATTTGTACGGCGAATACCTGCAGTACCAGCCGATGCGGGGAATCAACCGTCCCGGCGGCAGCCTTGGCAGATCGCAGTGCTGCAATTGTGCGCTGCGTTATTGGGGCGACGACGAGGTCACCGACAACGTCATCAAGCACTGGCTCTATCGGCTGTATGTTCGCAACGGATGGCTCGACATTGGGCGCAAGCGTCCGATTCCGCATGAAGCATGGATGCAGGTCGCCGGTTACTTTTATTACTACGGCCACTACTACGCCGGTTTGATTCTCGAGCTTCTACCCGAAAGCGATCGCGGGCCCTACCAGTCGATGCTCGCCCGGCTGATGCTCGATCGCCAGGAGAAAGATGGATCGTGGTGGGACTATCCCCTTTACGATTATCACCAACCCTACGGAACGGCATTCGCTTTGATGACGCTCAAGCGGTGCGTGCCGCCGAAATAGAGCGGCTGTAATGTGGCGGCCCGCCCCAGTTGTATGGCGGAACGAATTGCCCGTGCCTGAAAGTGACCTCGACCGCCGGAAAGGCACCTCGACCGCCGGAATGGGACCTCGCCGGCCGATGGGATGCTAAGATATCGCGGCGGGAATGGATCGTCCGGATTGTGTCTGTTGCCGCGCCCTCTGTGATTTCAGAATGTGCCTGAGTGGCCAGGGAATGATTTTGCAAACTTGAGTAATGCCCGCTGACCATTGAATGGAAGAACCACGATGAACGACGACGATACACCCCACGATGATGCGCCCGAGACAACGGCCGAAGTCAACGAAGAACCAAAGACTGCGGCCAAACGCCATCAAACGAACCGGATTCTGTTGGTGCCCTACCCCAAGTTCGTGTTCATGTACCCAACGCTGATCGTCACGGCGATCGCAACCGTCATTCTCTACATCGGCGGATATCATGCGATTGACCCGACCACGGACCCGCTTCCGGTCGTCATGACCGGATTGTTTCTGGTCGTCATGATGGCCAACATGTTTGTGATCGTATTCGATTTCCCACGCGCTACGTCACTGACGCTTGTTTTCATCGTCACCACCATAGCGCTTGGATTCTGGCTGTTAGTGCTTGCCAAACCCGACTTCCTCCCGTCCATCCAACCCTTGGTCACCGCAGTGCGACCGGCGGCCAATGCGACCTTCTTTCTTTGCATTACGATCGCAATGCTGCTGATGTACGTGGCTGTATTCATCAGCGTCAGATTCAACTACTGGGAATTGCGTAACAACGAATTGTTGCATCACCACGGAATCCTCAGTGACTTGAAACGGTACCCTGCTCCCAACCTTCGTGTTGACAAAGAAATCAACGACGTGTTTGAGTACATGCTGTTGGGTGCCGGCCGATTGATTTTGCATCCCAGTACCGAAAAACGGGCGATTGTTCTGGACAACATCCTGTTTGTCAGTGACAAGGAGCGCGAGCTCACAAAGATGCTTGGATCGATCAAGGTTCAGGTCGGTTCGGACTCAGGCGTTCATTAACGCCACGTTTACGGCCGCAGACGAACATCAACCGATCCTCACCCGAAAACTTCTTCGTACAGATCGTCGTTGAATCCGACCAGCACCGTCTTGCCAACTTTCATCGTGGGAGCGCGCAAGTTGCCGGTCGGTCCGAGCATCATGTCGACGATCGATTGATCATCGGGCCGGTCTTTTTTCAAGTCGATCGAGGTGACCTTCTTGCCTTTGGCAACGAGCAATTTCGACATCCCATCGAGCAACGCCAAGGCATCCTTGGCGCCCATTCGCTCCTTGCGGGCATCAACTTGTTCGACCGTCTTGACGTCGCGGGGCACAAGAAACTCCTGTGCGCGGGTGCAAGACGTTCATCCCTTTCGGTGGTAGCTCCACTGAATCTTCTTTGCCATGTTCTCTCCCTTTTTTTCTTTCGGACGGACTAGGCACTGTCCCGCAAATGTGAGCCGAACGCGCTAGCGTCGGGCGTCGCGTTGAGAACGGTTCAGTTATGAGGCCCGCGGCTAGCGCCGTCGGCTCACCATCGGCTTTTCTTCATTTACGGGACAGTGCCTAGTC